>NZ_PSOW01000059.1:0-713 GCF_003013335.1 Rhizobium sp. H4 | reverse complement strand
CGCTTGCGGAAAAAGGTCGACTGCTGTTCGAGGATCTGCGACGGCGAATTCGCGCCCAGCAAAGCTTGCAAATGTGAGAAGCTGGCCTCGGCGTCGGCCTGCAGTGCAGCGATCGTCTTCCACCACAATTCGTTGCCGAATAGACTTGTCGTTTCGAGGATCGGAGGCAGCATTTTCTGTGTCGCTTCAGCGCCGGACGCAAATTTCAAAAAAGCCTCTGTCACCTTCTTGTTCCCCTTTTCAACAGATGCGCCGAACTGATCTGGCACCTTGAGCGACGATGACCCCGGGTTTTCGATCGTTTCAAAGGATCTTTCGGAAATCTTGGTCATTGCATTTTCCTTCTCTTTGAGTTGGTTGCAAGCTGTGACATCGGGATTGACCCTTCCGCCGGCGGATGCATGGCCGCTTGGTAGAACGCGGATCCGATGACGAACGGTCAGGTGGCCTCCGTTCCGTTCGTTTCATGAACCGGCATAATGCAGACTGCTTTCTGCCGCTTGTAACCAGGGATCAGCAAACACCATGCCAACTGCTCCGACGCGCCAAGAAGATCATTTTCTTTTATCAATGGGCGGGTTGAGGGCAGGTTGATGTGTATTTGACGGAGAGACCGGCGAACAAAACGTTCCAATCACGACAAACCTGACAAAAGTGGCGGATGCCCGACATTTGCGAGAAATGTCGACGGTTGCGCTGGGGACAAGGGAATT
>NZ_PSOW01000058.1:0-715 GCF_003013335.1 Rhizobium sp. H4 | reverse complement strand
CTTCTCGGAATAATGCCAGTGGGCAACGAAAGTTTAGCGCTTGGCTCAAAAGGGAGGGCAGGGGGAGCATAGTCAGCCGGCTCAACGGCAGTGATGAGCAGCAACAGTCGTTGAAGGAGGATTTTAGGGCCTTTACCAAGGAGGAAGGAAAAAAAGTGGTCGTGAGTTTCGATCGGCTGCGGCAGTATCTAGGCGCCGAGTCGCAGTTGAAACAGCATCATCCTTATCCCGACGACGCCCTCATGATTGATGGCTTCGCCAAGGAAGCGCTGAGCAAGCTCGGATCGGACTCGACTTCCAAGAGGAATGTTGTCTGGAATCTGGCCAGCAATCAACGAAAGTTTAGCGATTGGCTCCAAAGGGAGGGCAGGGAGAGCATAGTCAGCCGACACACCGGTACTGATGAGCAGCGACAGTCGTTGAAAATAGATTACCAAGACTTCAGCGAAGCCGTGGGAAAAAACCTCAATATGTCTTTCAATCGGCTTCGGCAGTACCAGCAAGTCGTTGAGGCGAACGCAGCGTCGGGGTTGTCCCCTGAGCAGGCAAGTGGCCGGGAACCGGCCGGTCTGGACGGCCGTTCGGATCCACGTGCCGAGTTCAGATCAACTTCGCCGCTGCAGCAGGTTGATCCATCGATCGAAGGCCGCAGCGGATTGTCGCTCGACCATACCGAATGGCTGGGCGACCAGCATATCCAGACGGATTATGAGCT
>NZ_PSOW01000057.1:0-716 GCF_003013335.1 Rhizobium sp. H4 | reverse complement strand
CAGCTGTCGGTCTCCGGCCTCACCGCCGAGCATGGCGCCCTCATCGACAACAATGACGGCACCTGGAGCTTCACGCCCGATGCCAACTACAACGGCCCGGTCAGCCTCAGCTACTCCGTCACCGACGGAAATGGCGGCAGTGTCCCGGCAAGCCAGAGCTTCACGCTTGATGCGGTCAACGATGCACCGGTTCTCAGCGGCAATGCGGCGACGCTGGCGGCGGGCAGCGAGGACACGGCCTACACGATCAGCACTGCCGACCTGCTGGCCGGCTTCACCGACGTCGATGGCGATCAGTTGTCGGTCTCCGGTCTTACCGCCGAGCATGGCGCGCTCATCGACAACAATGACGGCAACTGGACCTTCACACCTGATGCCAACTACAACGGCCCGGTCAGCCTCAGCTACAGCGTCAGCGACGGCAATGGCGGCAGTGTGCCGGCAAGCCAGAGCTTCACGCTTGATGCGGTCAACGACGCACCCGTCCTCAGCGGCAATGCGGCGACCCTGGTCGCAGGCACCGAGGACACGCCCTACACCTTCAGCAGCGCTGACCTGCTTGCCGGCTTCACCGATGTCGACGGCGACCAGCTGTCGGTCGCCGGCCTCACCGCCGAGCATGGCGCCCTGGTCGACAACAATAACGGCAGCTGGACATTCACGCCTGATGCCAACTACAACGGCCCGGTCAGTCTCAGCTACTCCGTCACCGACGG
>NZ_PSOW01000056.1:0-760 GCF_003013335.1 Rhizobium sp. H4 | reverse complement strand
GTGGCGTTCTGCAGCGTCATGCCGAAGCGGCCGAGCGAGCCGAGGATCGTCGCCATCGGCAACAGCACCGACTGGAACGGGATGAAGCAGGCAAACAGCATCAACCCGAACACCAGCGTATGGCCGGGGAAACGCCATTTGGTCAGGATATAGCCGTTGAGCGCCCCTAAAATGGTGGAGATCGCAACCGCCGGCACCACCATCTTGATCGAGTTCCAGAAGTAGCCCTTGATGCCGGCGCAGGTCAGCCCGACGCAGGTCTCGCCCCAGGCCTTGATCCAGGGATCGAAGGTCGGCGATTGCGGCAGCGCCAGCATGTTGCCGCTCTGGATCTCCTCCATCGTCTTGAACGAGGTCACCAGCATGACGAAGAGCGGCATCAGATAGAGGATGGCGAAGATCAGCAGCAGGCCGTAGATGACCAGGCGGCCGATCCAGCGGGTATTGTTGCTGCTCTGGTCGCTGTTGTCGCTGCGCTGCGAGAGCGTTGCGGTCGGGGTGCCGATCGTAGAGGTGACGCTGCTCATCGCGCCTTCTCCTTCAGTTCGGAATAGAGATAGGGCACGATGATCGCCGAGATCGTCATCAGCATGATGATGGCGCTGGCCGAGCCGACGGCCATCTCGTTGCGCTTGAAGGTATATTCATACATGAAGTTCGACGGCAGCCAGGCCGAGCCGCCCGGCCCGCCCGAGGTCAGCGCCACCACCAGGTCGTAGGACTTGATCGCCATATGAGCGAGCACGATGAAGGCGGAGAG
>NZ_PSOW01000055.1:0-801 GCF_003013335.1 Rhizobium sp. H4 | reverse complement strand
TCGATCCTAATGCCTGCCGACCGCCGCCAAGCATGCTAAAGCCAGATCCAATCATGCCCTCAAGGCATGGCTGAACACTATATGCGACGGCTTGCCGACAATCGTCTGCACTCGACCATCAGGCCGGTACATGGCTTGAGAGGCTCGCCAGCTTGCCGCTTGCCATACGGAGCCCGCCAGAATTGGCCTTCATTTAAGCAGTTTCGGGTGATGTGTGGAACATGCAGCATGAAGGGCGCCGTCAGGATATCCGATTCCAACCAATCCATCCGCCGGGCGGTAAATCTTCCAAGGCCACCTCTAACATTCGAGCTAATCTTAGCCCGGCCGCGGCGCAGATACCTCCGGCGGACTGTCAGCCGATTCGACGATGCTGGCGAAGGGAGCCGTCGTCAAAATGCCCTGTCTCCCTCGTTTGCTCAGTAGCTTCACGCTGTGCTTTCGTCGTCAAAGCCGGAAGGAAAAAGCATGACTAAAGAGCTTGCATACGACATAAGAGAGATGCGACAGCCGTCGCCTCTTGGGATGCTGGCCAAACGTCAACGTTTTGAAGGAAGACTGGCGACGTGCACATTCGATGTCGCCCCCGGCACTGGGGATCGTCTCATCTGGGTTGGCGCGCTGCACGTGGCCGCGTAAAAACGGATTCTCCCTCAACGATTTGGTGTTTTTTCAAGAACGACTGGCATCTATTGCTCGATCCATCTCCACCCTATTGCGGGAAAAGGTAAATGTCGTTCTCCCTGCCTGATGGCCCCAGAGTGGCCGTGTAGGGCACACCATGGATAGTGATGCTGGTCT
>NZ_PSOW01000054.1:0-911 GCF_003013335.1 Rhizobium sp. H4 | reverse complement strand
CACGTGCCGAGTTCAGATCAACTTCGCCGCTGCAGCAGGTTGATCCATCGATCGAAGGCCGCAGCGGATTGTCGCTCGACCATACCGAATGGCTGGGCGACCAGCATATCCAGACGGATTATGAGCTGCTAATGCAGGACTTGCAGCGAAACGATCCGGATCTCGCAGCCAGGACGCGGCTTATCGATCCCCTGATAGCCCATTATCATCTGCGCCTGGGCGATGAGAGGACCGCGCTGAGCGCTTTCCAGCGCATCGTTAATGATCAGAATGGAAGAGATACAGCCGACTTCATGTTCCTTCCAGTGAGCGATGCCAGTGCTTCGGATCCTGATCACCGCGGCACCCATTGGTCGCTGCTACTCGTTGACCGTCGCAACCGCGAGGGGCCGGCTGCCTATCACTATGACTCCTTCCGGGGCCAGAACGACGAGTTTGCAGCAATGCTCGCACAAAGATTGGGTACCCGTCTGGAGCCCGTCCGCATGACCCAACAGCGCAACGACTATGATTGCGGAGTCTTCGTGGTTGACGGCACGCGGGCGCTCGTTAGACGACTGGCACGAAGAGGCCGGCCAGCCGTGCTGCACCTCGACAACCTCGTCGCCGATCGGGAGCAACTCCAACGACGTCTGAGCACCGCGCCCAACAGTGCTCGAGCGGGGGCTGCGGCGGCTGAACCGGAGTCCTCCACACAGATCGCCGATCCCGCAGAGTTTTGGCATGGAGTGGGTCAACCCGGCCAGCTTCCCGATAGCTGGAATACAGCGACCTTACGGCAGGATTTGCCGTCAGCCGCCTATTCACCGGTGCAAAGCGTCAATCCGCCAGACGCACCATGGGAGCAAAGCTTGGGGGCATCGATCTTCGGCACCCCACAGTACACGCTGCCTGTGGACGACTTGGGAGGA
>NZ_PSOW01000053.1:0-945 GCF_003013335.1 Rhizobium sp. H4 | reverse complement strand
TCGATCCTAATGCCTGCCGACCGCCGCCAAGCATGCTAAAGCCAGATCCAATCATGCCCTCAAGGCATGGCTGAACACTATATGCGACGGCTTGCCGACAATCGTCTGCACTCGACCATCAGGCCGGCACATGGCTTGAGAGGCTCGCCAGCTTGCCGCTTGCCATGCGGAGCCCGCTAAAATTGGCCTTCATTTAAGCAGTTTCGGGTGATGTGTGGAACATGCAGCGTGAAGGGTGCCGTCAGCATTTCCGGTTCCAACCAATCTTTCCGCCGGCCTTTCTGATTTCGCCGCCTCAGGCAACGGAACCATTGCGGTGTAGCTGCTGACAGAACCCGTTGCGCGCCTGATAGTTATGCGACCTATGGGGCGGCGATCAGGATGAGACGCGCGCGACAATCTGGATGAGATTCTCATGTCGCGGTCGGGATGAAGTTATCATGTTGATTGTCGCTGGCAAGAGCTTCATCGTGGGTCTGATTGCCGCTCCGCGACTAACCGTGCGGTGCCTTTGATTGTCGCGAATGAGGCTGGCCTGCCGCGCCGGCGTTTGACCCCCATGGCGGAACGTCGTCGATAGCTTTCAACGTTCATTTCGAATGATCGTTGCGTGATGAACAAGTCGGTCCACCCTATTGCAGGAAAAGGTAAATGTCGCTCTGCATGCCTGATGGCCCCAGAGTGGCCGTGTAGGGCACACCATGGATACTGAAGTTGGTGGGTTTGTCCGCGCTCGGCAGCAAGTCATACAAGTACATTGCAGGCAGAAGGTCATCTGGTACCGGTTGATTGCCGTGTCGCCAGCTCGGAGGGACAAATCCTCCCAAGTCGTCCACAGGCAGCGTGTACTGTGGGGTGCCGAAGATCGATGCCCCCAAGCTTTGCTCCCATGGTGCGTCTGGCGGATTGACGCTTTGCACCGGTGAATAGGCGGCTGACGGCAAA
>NZ_PSOW01000052.1:0-1046 GCF_003013335.1 Rhizobium sp. H4 | reverse complement strand
TAGAGCGGTTTGCGACTTGGTTGAATCGGGATTCCGCTTTTGTCGCAAATCAGATTTGATTGAATGAGCGATGGAGGCTTGTTCGATGGGTCGTGCTTATTCGATGGATTTGCGTGAACTGGCGATGCGGCGTGTGGCGCAAGGCGAGACATGTCATGCGGTTGCCACCGCGCTGAATGTCGCGCCGTCGAGCGTGATCAAGTGGGCGCAGCGCCAACGCCGTACCGGCAGTGTTGAGCCGGGCAAGATGGGCGGTCATCGACGGGCGTTGATCTGCGGCGAGCATCGCGTCTGGGTCTTGTCGATGATCGATGGGTCGGAGCATGTGACGCTTGAGTGGCTGGCGCGGGGATTGCAGGATCGCGGCCTCAAAGTCCATCCAGCCAATATCTGCCGCTTTCTCCATCGTGAAGGCAAAAGCTTCAAAAAAAACCGTGCTGCCGGCCGAACAGAACAGGCCGAAGCTGGCCCGTCAACGTGAACGGTGGAAGCGCCATCAGGGCGAGATCAATCCTGACCGCCTTGTGTTCATTGACGAAACCTGGGTGAAAACGAATATGGCGCCGCTCAGGGGCTGGGGCGAACGGGGTAAACGCCTGATCGCCCATGTCCCGCACGGTCATTGGAGAACAATGACTTTTGTCGCAGCCCTCAGAAACGATCGGCTTGATGCACCATGGGTCCTCAACGGGCCGATCAACGCTAATGCCTTTCTGACCTATGTCGAGAAGGAACTCGTTCGGACCCTGTCGCCGGGAGACATCGTTGTCCTCGACAATCTCGGCAGCCACAAAGGCCTGGCGGTGCGTCGGGCTATCAGAAAGACCGGCGCAAAGCTCTTCTTCCTGCCGCCTTACAGCCCTGACCTCAATCCCATCGAACAGCTCTTCTCCAAGATCAAACAGGCCATGCGCACCGCAATGGCCCGTTCCGAAGACACAGTCCACGACGCTTTGGCGCGGACCATAGAGACAATCAAACCAAACGAATGCGCAAACTACATCCGAAACGCAGGATATGGGTCAACCTAAATGCAAAACGGTCTA
>NZ_PSOW01000051.1:0-1067 GCF_003013335.1 Rhizobium sp. H4 | reverse complement strand
ATGAGCGACTATCTGGATTGTCAAGTTGCATATTCGAATTCTCTTCGCGCGTCTCGTGCTTTTGCATTGAGAATAACCAGGAGTTTTCGGGCGAGTGCGATGCGGATGACCATTTTGGGTTTGCCGGCGCTTTGCAACCTTTGCTGGAAGGCGGCCAGGTGCGGATCGTGTCGGGCTGCGATGGCGCCGACCAGGAACAGAATGGCGCGTGGTCCGGAGCGCCCGCCGCGCACCGGCCGGTGTCCGCTGCGTTTGCCGCTGTCGTTGGCAATCGGCGCCAGGCCGGCCAGCTTGGCGATCGCCTTATTGGAGATCTGGCCGATCTCAGGCAGTTGGGCCATCAACCGGGCAACTGTACGGTTGGCCACGCCCTTGATCGAGCGAAAGGCCTGGTTGAGACAGGCCCAGAGCGGATCGTCGTCTATCATCGAGGCAATCTCGCCTTCGAGGGTGCGGCTCTGGCGCACCAAAAGTGCGATCACCTCGTTGAGGCTTGCCTCGCACTGCTGATCGCGGGCTGCACTGCGGCGCTGCATCTGGATGGTCAGATCACTCGTGACCTGGGACAGCCGCGCCATCAGCGCCGACAGCCGCATCTGCGCGGCTTTCGGCGGCGGCAGGGCAGCCAGCCGCCTGGTTTCGGCATAATGGGCGATCATCGCTGCATCGATGCGGTCGGTCTTTTCCAGAAAGCCCATGGATTCGGCAAAGCGGCGCACATGGCGCGGATTGGCAAGCGCGCAGGCGATGCCCAATTCCCACAACAGCAGGAAGGCCGTCCGCTCATAACCGCCGGAAGCCTCCATGACGACGAGCTCGACATTCTCGGCCCGGCAAAGATCGGCCAGCGCGCCAATGCCGGTGGCGTCATTGCTGAACCGTTCAAACGTCCCGGACGGGCGGATGAACGCATCCAGCCAGTCTTTCGAAACATCCACTCCACATATAATTCTGTTCACGGTAACCTGCCTTGTGCGTGCGATTGGAGCCAAGCGACTATTCGGTCGTACGTGACGATGACGAAGATCCCAGGCTCATCCACGGTTGTAACCGGAGGGGGGACGGGC
>NZ_PSOW01000050.1:0-1111 GCF_003013335.1 Rhizobium sp. H4 | reverse complement strand
GGGACTGTTGCAAAATGCTGAGAATATGATTCCGTTGTTTTTGAACGGAGATGATTTGGATGGCGGTGAAGCAGACGGGTCAATTCAGCTTTGTTGATGCGTTGTTGCCGCAGGCAGGCGGCAGCGGGCGTCTGGACCGCCTATCTGGTCTGGTGAAGTGGTATCGATTCGAGAAGCTGTTGCGGGGGCTGCGGGCCGAGGCGTCGGCCGGTCGGCCGGCCTATCCACCGCTGGTGATGTTCAAGGCGCTGCTGCTGCAGTCGCTGTACGGTCTTTCGGATGCGGAATTGGAAGAGGCCCTGTATGACCGGCTGTCGTTTCGCCGTTTTGCCGGGCTGAGCCTGGAGGCGGCCGTTCCCGACCACACGACGCTGTGTCGGTTCCGCAACCTTTTGACCGAAGCCGGTGTCTTGGAGAAGCTGTTTGGCGAACTCGACCGGCAATTGGACGCGGCCGGGCTCATCCTGCGGCGCGGCACGATGCTGGATGCGACGATCATCGAGACCGGCGCGGCGCGCCCACCCCGCGAGCGACTGCCCGGGCAGCAGGTGCCGGAACAGTCAGTGGACGACCAGCCGGCCGATAGGGATGGGGCCTCGCCGCTCAGGCTGAGCGATCCCGATGCCCGCTTCACGCGCCGCAAGGGCCGGCAGGGCTCGTCTTATGGCTACAAGGCCCATGTCGGCGTCGATCAGGACTCCGGCCTGATCCGGCGGGTGAAGACGACGCCGGCCAATGTCAACGACACGGTCTGCGCCGAGGCGCTGATCTGCGGCGACGAACGGGCGGTTTTGGCCGACAGCGCCTATCATACCCATGCTCGGGCCAAAGAGTTAAAGGCCAGAGGCATCAAGGCCCGACTGATGCGCCGGCCCAACAAACACCATAAGACATTGCCGCCCCGGCTGCAGCGCCTGAACACGCTGATCGCCAGGCGGCGGGCGGCCGTCGAGACGACCTTTGCTACATGGAAACGGCGCATGGGCCTGTCGCTCATCCGCTATCGCGGCCTGGCCAAGGCCGAAGCCCAGGTGTTGATGACCGCGATCGCCTTCAATATGCGCCGCTGGGTGACGCTGACCAGCTGACCCAAGGGGCGGACTCCGTCCAG
>NZ_PSOW01000004.1:0-402049 GCF_003013335.1 Rhizobium sp. H4 | reverse complement strand
GCCTGTCGCTCATCCGCTATCGCGGCCTGGCCAAGGCCGAAGCCCAGGTGTTGATGACCGCGATCGCCTTCAATATGCGCCGCTGGGTGACGCTGACCAGCTGACCCAAGGGGCGGACTCCGTCCAGATGCCTGCCAAATCATCAAATTCAGCCACCATCACCCCGCCACACACCGAAGCGGGGCAAGCACAGATGACGGCAATCGCCTGACCCAAGCTGCAACGCCGGTTATGCAACAGTCCCCAGCGGGGAGAAGATGCCCTCCAGGGCAGATGAGGGGGGTGAGGAGCGCCAGCGACGAACGCCTTGAGCGGCAAGCGAAAGGCATCTTTCGCCAGAGACCGAAACATAAACGCCCAGCATCGTCTCGAAGATGTGGGCCGCACCCCGAACTCATCGGCACGCCATTGGCTTCCGCTCCCGCCTGTGTCAGGAATGACCCATTCGGAATGGAGTATTCGGCCCCCTGTGACGATCGGCTTTGCGCATGCGGAATTGATTGCGGTGCTCGTCGCGGTGACGGGGGATGAGCCGCGCGTCATGACCATCCGTTCCGGCAATGCGCTGCCGTCGGGCCCCTTCGAAATGGGACATCGCACCCTGCAATCGGGCCTGCGCGAATGGGTGCAGGAACAGACGGAACACCCGGTCGGCTATCTCGAGCAGCTCTACACCTTCGCCGACCGCGACCGGAACAACGATATTCCCGGCGGGCGGACGATCTCGATCAGCTATCTCGGTCTTGTCAACGAGCAGGCGGGGGCCGGCCGGCCGGGATGGCATGGCTGGTACGACTATTTCCCCTGGGAAGACCACCGACAGGGCCGGCCGGCCGTGCTCGGCGAGATCATAACGCGTCTGAAGAGCTGGGCGGATGCCGATCCGGCCCGGCGTGATCACCGCCATCGCCGCGCCGATTTCACCTTCGGGCTTGACGGCGGCTGGAACGAGGATCTGGCGCTGCAACGCTACGAACTGCTCTATGAGGCCGGGCTCGTGGCCGAAGCCGGATGTGCAGCCGAGGCCAATCTCGGCCGTGCAATGTTTGCCGATCACCGCCGGATTCTCGCGACCGGCATCGCCAGGCTGCGCGCCAAGATCAAATACCGCCCCGTCGTCTTCGAGCTGATGCCGGAGAGTTTCACGCTCTTGCGGCTGCAACGCACCATCGAGGCACTCGCCGGGCTGACATTGCACAAGCAGAATTTCCGCCGTTTGATCGAACAGCAGGAACTGGTCGAGGAGACCGGCGGCACCGAAAGCGAAACCGGCGGCCGGCCGGCCAAGCTTTTCCGCTTCCGCCACACCGTGCTCGAGGAACGGGCACTCGCCGGAACGAAATTACCGCTCTCTCGCAATTGACATATGCTCACAACGAGAATATCTCTTTGCCTATGATATGCTCAGATAGAGCATAATTAGGAGCCGGCCATGAATCATCCTGTTTCCGCATCCTCGCTCTATGAGCGCGTCAGCCGCGTCATTCCCAAAGCCGAATGGATGATGTTCGAAAATGACGTCGACGCCATCCTCGAACTCAAGCGCCGCCGCAACGCCGTCATCCTCGCCCACAATTACCAGACGCCGGAAATCTTTCACGGCGTGGCCGATATCGTCGGCGACAGTCTGGCCCTCGCCCGCAAGGCGATCGAGGTCGATGCCGACGTGATCGTGCTCGCCGGCGTGCATTTCATGGCAGAGACCGCCAAGCTGTTGAACCCTGAGAAAACCGTGCTGATCCCGGATCTCGGCGCCGGCTGCTCGCTGGCGGATTCGATCACGCCGGAGGATATCGCGCTTTTGCGCCAGGCCCATCCCGGCGTGCCCGTCGTCACCTATGTCAACACCTCGGCCGCGGTGAAGGCCGCCTCCGATATCTGCTGCACCTCCGGCAATGCCAAACAGGTGGTGGAATCGCTCGGCGTGCCGAAAGTGCTGATGATCCCGGACGAATATCTGGCGCGCAATGTCGCCCGCGAGACCGATGTCGAGATCATCGCCTGGCACGGCCATTGCGAAGTGCACGAACTTTTCACCGCCGACGATGTCCGCCAGCTGCGCGAAAACCATCCTGGCGTGACGGTACTCGCCCATCCGGAATGCCCGCCCGACGTGGTGGCCGAGGCCGATTTCGCCGGCTCCACCGCCGTGATGTCCGAATATGTCGGCAAGCAGAAGCCGGCCCGCGTGGTGTTGCTGACAGAATGCTCGATGAGTGACAACGTCGCCGTGCACCATCCCGACGTCGAGTTCATCCGCCCCTGCAATCTCTGCCCGCATATGAAACGCATCACGCTCGCCAATATCCGCGCCGCGCTTGAGGAAAACCGCCATGAAGTGACGGTCGATCCGGCAATCGCCGCAGCGGCGCGGCGCGCCGTCGAAAGGATGCTGGCGATATGAGCGAACGTCTCGATCATCTTGCCGGGCGCACCGTCATCGTCGGCAGCGGCCTGGCCGGGCTGATGACCGCACTGACGCTGGCGCCGGAGCCCTCCGTCATCGTCACCCGCGCCGCCCTCGGCACACAGACCTCGAGCGCCTGGGCGCAGGGCGGCATTGCCGCCGCCATCGGCGCCGACGACAGCGCGGCGCTGCATCTGGCCGATACGCTTGCGGCCGGCGACGGGCTCTGCGATCGGACCGCCGCGGCCGGCATCATCGCCGATGCCCCGTCGGCAATTGCAGCACTGGAACGGGCCGGCGTGCGCTTCGACCGCAATGCGGCGGGAGAATTCTCGCTCGGACTGGAGGCGGCCCATAACCGCCGCCGCATCGTCCATGCCGAAGGCGACGGCTCGGGTGCGGCAATCATCGCCGCCTTGGTGCGGGCCGTGGCGCAGACGCCCGCCATATCCGTGCTCGAAGGCTTCGAAGCGCGGCGCATTCTGATGGACGGCGACGAGGTCGCCGGCCTGCTCTGCGCGACCGCGGGTGGAGCCGCCATCCTGCCGACCGGCAAGGTGGTGCTCACCACCGGCGGCATCGGCGGCCTTTATGATGCGACCACCAATCCGATCGGCAATTACGGCCAGGGCATTGCGCTCGCAGCACGGGCAGGTGCTGACCTTGCCGACATGGAATTCGTCCAGTTCCATCCGACCGCGCTCGATTCACGCCGCAGACCCTTAGCGCTGGTCAGCGAGGCAGTGCGCGGCGAGGGGGCCCTGCTCGTCAACGAACGCGGCGAACGGTTCATGGCCCGCATCCCGGGCGCCGAGCTTGCGCCGCGCGATGTCGTGGCGCGCGCCATCAGCGCCGAGATCGCCCGCGGCGGCAGGGTCTTCCTCGATGCCCGCGAGGCGCTCGGCAGCCGGTTCGCCATACGCTTCCCCGTCATCGCGGCCCTTTGCGGCGAAGCCGGAATCGATCCGGCGAAAGACCTTATTCCGGTGCGCCCGGCCGTTCACTACCACATGGGCGGCGTCGCGACCGATGCCAACGGCCGCAGCTCGGTTCCCGGCCTCTGGGTTGCCGGGGAGGCAGCCTCGACCGGCCTGCACGGCGCAAACCGGCTGGCCAGCAATTCACTGTTGGAGGCGGCGGTGATGGGCATGCGGGCGGCACGCGACATAGCGGGCATGCCGGCACGCACCGGCAGTCCCTTCCAATCCGAAAGACTGCCGGTTTCGGCCGACGCATCGCTCGTCCGGCCGATCGTCTCGCGCCATCTCGGCGTGCTGCGCAATGGGGGTGCCGTGCAGAACGCGACCGCCGCCCTGCTGCCGCTTGCCGAAAGTGACGGCCCTGCCGCCGATCCGGCCATCGTCGCGCTGTTGATCGCCGTCTTTGCCGGCCTGCGGATGGAATCGCGCGGCGCCCATGCCCGCACCGATTTTCCGCTGACGCTCGCCGATGCGCAGCGCCGACGGATGCGCCTTTCCCAAGCGTTGGAAATCGCCCGCGCAACACCGCCCTATGCCCTTGCCAGGAGTGCTTGAGATGAGACTCGTTCCCCTTCCGCGCCTGATCGTCGAGCCACTGGTGCGGGCGGCATTGCTCGAGGATCTCGGCCTTGCCGGCGACATCACCTCGGCAGCGGTCATCCCCCGCGAGCACCGCTCGACAGTGGTGATGGCCGCCCGTCAGCCGGGCGTGATCGCCGGTCTCGACGCGGCCGAGCTCGCTTTCGCGCTCGTCGATCCCGAGATCGTCCTGCGACGCCATGTCGAGGATGGCGACGCGGTCAAACCAGGCGACGTGATCGCCACCATACAAGGTCCGTCGCGCGGCCTGCTCACCGCCGAGCGAACCGCGCTGAATTTCCTCGGCCATCTCTCCGGCATCGCCACCGTGACGGCGGAGATCGCCGCCGCCATCAGCGCCAGCAAAGCCTCCGTCGCCTGCACCCGCAAGACGACGCCGGGGCTGAGGGCGCTGGAAAAATATGCGGTGCGGGCGGGCGGCGGCATGAATCACCGTTTCGCACTTTATGACGCGGTGCTGATCAAGGACAATCATGTGGCGATTGCCGGCGGCGTTGCCGAGGCGATCCGCCGAGCCCGGGCTAGCGTCGGCCATCTGGTGAAGATCGAGGTCGAAGTGGACAGGCTTGATCAGCTGCGCGAGGCGATGGAGACCGGCGTCGACGCCGTTCTGCTCGACAATATGACGCCGGATCAGCTGCGCCAGGCCGTCGCCATCGTCGCCGGCCGGGCGATCACCGAGGCCTCCGGCCGGGTCACACCGGCAACGGCCGCCGCAATCGCCGCTGCCGGCGTCGACCTCATTTCGGTCGGCTGGCTGACGCATAGCGCCCCGGTCCTGGACATCGGCCTCGATTTCGTTGAATCGGCCGCGACCGAAAAAAGTCCGGAACGGGCTGCGCATGTTCTCTAACTATTTGCTTTAGAACAGGATTTATATTTTAGGCCGATCCGGCCTAAAATCATCCTGTTCTACTCTGCCGGCTATAAAGGCCGGCGACGGCTCAAACAATTCGTCGCCGCAGAACGCCCACAGCACCTCATTCGGCAAGTGTTGGCGAAGCATCTTTCCGGCGAGCGATACGGGAAATTGCAAATATTCGCTGAAACTTCTTCTCATTATAGCAAAAACCGCTATGCGCGGCGCTCGTATAGCTCTAACATGGTCACGCGACCGCTACGTTTGCGCGCCATGGCTTTCAGGGGTGAGAACCGGGGATGCAACGGACATCCGGACAGATGTCGAAGAACAGGCTGTGCCTGCTCGGGAGACCGAGGCTGCTGGCAGCGGGGAGGGAACTCCCCTTGCCGGAGAAGTCTTATTTTCTCCTCGCCATGCTCGCCGCCGAAGCCAATCTCGAACTCGACCGCGAAACCGTCAGGCGTCAGCTCTGGCAATCGGAACTGCCGGAAAAACGGGCCGGCAGCCTGCGCCAGCTGCTGTCGCGCATTGAGCAGAGTATCCCCGCCGACCTTCCGCCGCTGCTTGCCGCGACCCGAACCCATATCGGGCTTGCGGATGGCTGGGAGGTCGATGTTCATATCCTGAAACAGAAAGGGCCGCTCGCCCCCGAAGACAGCAATATGCTGAACGGCGAACTGCTGGAAGGCGCCAAATCGCCGACGCAAGGCGCCGAGGACTGGCTGACCTTTGAACGCCAGCGCATCGACGAATGGCGCTCGGTCCATCTGACCCGGCTGATCGAAACATCGCAAGACAGGTCGGATGACGAGCAGGTCGCGCTTGCCAGGCGGCTGTTGGAACTCGACCCTGCCAGCGAGACGGCCTATCGCGCTCTGATGCGCCTCTATGTCAGGATGAACGATCCGGCCGCGGCCCGTCAGGCCTATCTGAAGTGCAAGAGCCAGCTGAAGGACGACTTCGACACCGAGCCGGAGGAAAGCACCACTGCGCTTGCCCGCGAACTCGGCCTGGTTCCGGCAGCACAGGCAGCCGCGGCCGAGCGCCCTTCCGCGCTCGGTGGCTTCGCCGATGCGCTCGGTCAGCCGCGGATCATCATCCTGCCGCCCGAAAGCATTTTTACCGATCCGCTGATGGAGCGCGTCGGCAGGGCTCTTCTCGAAGATGTCACCATCGGCCTCAGCCAGCAGCGCGGCTTCAAGGTGATCGCAGCCCATACGAGCCTCGAGATTCTCAGTCGCTCAGCCGATCCGGCGCGCGCCGTCCCCGGGCCGCTCGATCTCAACTTCGATTATGCGGTCTACGTGACCATCCAGGGCCGCGACGAGGATGTCTACGCAACCTGCCGGCTGACGCGGACGACGACGTCGGAGGTTATCTGGGCGCTGGAACTGCCGCTGGTCATGCAGAAGATCAGCGAATCCTTCGCGCATCTGACACGGCGGATCGTTTCCACGCTCGCCGACACCATCGAGCGCCACGAACTGGCGATGCCGATCGGCGACGCGCCGCCGTCGGCCTACCGTCTCTATCTCGAAGGCAAGCGGCTGATCGCCCAGACTGATCTGCAGCATCTGCGCCAGGCGCGCAAATGGTTCAAATCCTCGCTCAATCGTTATGAACACTTCTCGGCCGCTCATGCCGGCGTGTCGCGCGCGCTCGGCATGGAATGGCTGATCCGCGGCATGCAGGACACCGATCTGCTCGACGAGGCCAATGGTGCCGCGCGGCTCGCCCAGCAGTCCGACCCGAACAGCGGCCGCGCCTTCCGCGAGCTCGGCTTCGTGGCGCTGTACCGCCGCCGTTTCGACGAAAGCCTGGAATATTTCCAGCAGGCCCAGGATCTCAATCCCAACGATGCCGATATCCTCGCCGATTATGCCGATGCGCTCTGCCACTACGGTGACTTTGACAAAGCGCTGGATCTGAACAAGGCCGCTTTCAAGCTTAATCCCTTGCCCCCCGATTATTACTACTGGAATCGCGGCGGCATTCATTTCGATCGCGGAGAATACCAGCAGACGATCGAAGCGCTTGAGCCGGTGAAGTCCAAGCAGGCTACCGCCCGACTGCTCGCCGCCGCCCATGCTATGGCGGGTGACGTGAAAAAGGCCGGCACTTATGCCGGCGTCGTTCTGGAAAATTTCCCGGATTTCCGCAGCGAAGACATCCGCCATTTCGTGCCCGATCGCGATCCCCGGTACACCGAAACGCTGATTCATGGCCTGCAACTGGCCGGACTTCCCTGATTAAAGGCCTTTTAACGAAGCCTGTAACGCTTAAATGACGCAGGTGGTGTTCCCCTCCAATGGTTAACGGCAGCCCGGCTGCCCTATGTCATTGGAGATGGAAAATGAAAGCCACTGTTGAAACCAATGCCGCAATCCCCTCCCAGCCGCGTTTCTCCGCTGCAGCCAAGGCAGCGATGAAGCAGGACGAACTCAACATCACTGCGAATGCGCTGGAAAATCTGACACACGCCCTGAAGTTCCGCTGAGGAACAAATAGGTATGTCCGCCTTCGCCGACCTTGAAACGCTAGCCGATGACCTCGAACGATCATCGGCCGGCGTCAGCGACTATCATGACCGTGCGGTCACGCCGGCGCAGACATTGGCCGCCGTCAGGCCGCATCTGCGCGAATTCGGCATTACGCGCGTCGGCCTGCTGACCGCCCTCGACGTGCTGAACATCCCCGTCGCCTTCGCGACGAGGCCGAACAGCCATACGCTTTCGGTCTTCCAGGGCAAAGGCATCGACAATGATGCCGCCATGGCATCGGCCGCCATGGAGGCGATCGAGACGCGGATCGCGGAAATTGCCCCAGCCGACCTGACACAGGCGACCGTCGAGAGCATGCGGGCGGAAGGCGCCGCCATGATCGATCTCGACAATGTTGCGCGTTGCGCACCCGATGACATCGGCGGCGGCCCCATCCCCTGGTGCTCCGGCCTCGACATCCTCTCCGGCAGCAGCGTCTTCGTTCCCTGGTGGCTCGTCGGCCTTGACCATCGCGGCGAGCGTCCGTCAGGCTTCGAGCAGTCGAGCGACGGGCTGGCCTCCGGCAACACGCCGTCCGAAGCGGTCCTGCACGGGCTTTGCGAGCTGGTAGAGCGCGACGCCTGGGCCCTGACGCAGCTGAAATCGCCGCAGCGCCTCAAGGAGAGCCGCATCGACCCCGCCTCCTTCGGCGATGCGATCATCGATGTCATGACCGACCGGATCACGCGCGCCGGCATGCGGCTGCTGCTGCTCGACATGACCACGGATATCGGCGTTCCGGCGTTTCTGGCCGTCATCATGCCGGGCAATCTGTCCGACCGCGTCGATGCACGCTGGACCCATGTCTGCGGCGGCTGCGGCTGCCACCCCGATCCCGTGCGCGCCGTACTGCGCGCCATCACGGAGGCGGCGCAGAGCCGGCTGACGGCGATCGCCGGCAGCCGCGATGATTTCTCGCCGCGCATCTATCAGCGGCTCGACAAGAGTGCGGCGATGCAGCAGGTGGTCGAACTCTGCGAGGGCAATAGCCGAATGCGCGCCTTCCAGCCCGGCCATCACCGTCCCGCAACCATCCAGGAGACCATCGGCCATATTGCCGACCGGCTGACGGCGACCGGGGTCGAGCAGATCGTCGTCGTGCCGTTCCCGCATTATCAGGCTCTGCCTGTCTCAGTCGTCAGGGTGATCGTACCCGGCCTGGAGGTCGATATATCAGGTCAGTACATCCAGCTCGGCATGCGCGCCGTCAACACCATGAGAGGAGCCCAATCATGAAGGTTCTATTCGTCGGTCCGAGCCTTGGTGGCGGTCTTGCCGCAGCGAGAAACATGTCCCCCTGCATCGATTTCCGACCGCCTGCCGCCTGCGGCGACATTCTCAAGGCGGTGGAAGACGGGGCCACCGCGATCGGCCTGGTCGACGGCTATTTCGGTGAGCTGCCGTCGGTCTGGCACAAGGAGATTCTCTACGCGCTCGAACAGGATGTCGCCGTTGCCGGCGGCGCCAGCATGGGCGCATTGCGGGCGGCCGAGTGCGCGCCTTTCGGCATGGTCGGGCTCGGCTCGATCTTCGAAGATTACCAGTCCGGGCGACTGCTCGACGACGAGGCCGTTGCACTGGTGCATGCGCCGCAGGCGCTCGGCTGGCTGCCGCTTTCGGTGCCCTGGGTCGATTTCGAACCGACGATCAACGCGCTTCATGCCGGCGGAGAGATTTCGTCGGGCGAGCGCAAGAAACTGCTGCTCTCCGGTCGTTTCCTGCATTTCTCCGAGCGCACCTATGCGAGGGTGGTGGACGAGTGCCATTTCCGCAAGGCGCGCCGCGACTATCTGCTCGCCGCCCTGCGCAAGAACCGGGTCGAACGCAAGCGGGACGACGCGCGACTGGTGCTGGAATGGCTGCGCCGTGACGAATTCCTGCCTGTCAACCGTGACTGGCACTTTGCCGCGACCTCTCACTGGGAGCTTTTGCACGCCGAAGTCACGCGCAATGCGACTCCTGTAACGCTTGTATAACGGTCACGGCGAAAAGATGCAGTGGTGATGGAATCTGAGGCCTCCACGGCCAAAGGGGCGGGACAATGTTTGAACAACATAACGAAGGTACAGGCAGTGAATACGCAAGGATCTTCCGGCTGCTGTCGGCAGCCAAGGAGGAGGCTGAAAAGCTTCAGCTGCGTAATCTGATGCACCTGACGAACATGGCGCTGCTGCAGGTCGTCATCGATTGGGACGGCATAGATCCGGACAGGGAGCTAGACGTCAACCTCGAGAAACTGCTCGGCAGCAAGGCCAAGATCGCAATGAAGGACGCCAGCGATAATCTGATCCTGATCGATCGCCATTGACCTTCATGCATCCGTTCGGATCGCGTGAAGGGATCCGGCCTATTCGGCCGCTTCACCGTCCATCTGTTCGGTGTGGGCGATTGCCTGGACAAGCTTCAGGATCTTCTTGCGAAGCGCTTCGTTCTTGATCGAGAAGAACGCCGCGTTGAGAAGGACGCCCTCGCGCGAAATAACGAATTCCTCGCTGGGAGCGGGGTTGTCGTTGGCAGTATCAGGAGTGGACAGGTCGTCGAAGAACGTCCTGACGTCGACCTTCAGCGCGCCGGCGATTTCAACCAGCATGCTGGCGGAAACGCGGTTGGAGCCTTTTTCGTATTTTTGGATCTGCTGGAATGTCACGCCGACGCGATCGCCCAATTCCGTCTGCGAAACTTTCCGCAGCAGACGCTGTATGCGGATGGTCTTCCCGACATGAACATCCACTGCGTGCGGTTCTTCTTTCATTTTGTTTTCCCTCCTGAGGACACGGAGATGAGGTTATTCGCCATATCCGTGTCTGACAACTTTTACCTGAGTTACGCAAAGCTAGCAATTGTCCGGCAGTAGGTGTCCCAAACCGAAACATTGCGTCGCTTCATATTAGCAGCAGCAAAAAGCATGCCAAAGTAGCACTTTTGGGGGGTACATCATCCGATTTCAGGGTGCTGAACATGGTGCACGCAAGTTTGCGGCGAACTCCCCAAGCAAAGCAACCGGAAACGGCGTAAACGAAATGTTACAACGACCAGAGGCGCTGGGCATTGGCGAAGAGCAGCTTGGAGCGCTCCGCCTCGCTGCTGCCGGAGAGCACGGCATGGGTCGCTGCAACCCAGGTGGAAAGGCCGCCGCCAAGCGTGCACACCGGCCAATCGCTGCCCCAGACGATACGGTCCCAGCCGAAACTTGCGATGACATGTTCGATATAGGGCCGCAGCGTCTGCGCCGTCCATGTCTCGGCATCGGCATAGGCGACGACGCCGGAGACCTTGCAGATGACGTTCGGCCGCCGGGCGATCTCCGATATGCCCGCCTTCCACGGCTGGAAGGCATCCGAGCGGATATCGGGCACGCCGCAATGGTCGAGGACGAATTGCACATCCGGCGCGAGATCGACGAGAGCAGCGACGCGGCCGGCTTGATGCGGCAATGTGCAGAGGTCGAAGGTCAGGCCACTGCCGCCGATGCGCCTGATGTTTTCGCGAAACAGCGCGCCTTCCGAGACGTCGTCGGGTACGACATGCAGCACGCGGCGGAAGCCCTTGACGAAGGGATTGGCCCTCTGCCGCTCGAGATAGGCGGCAAAGCCATTATCCTCCGGCCGGCAGGAGACGATGGCGCCGGCAATCAGGCTGCCGGGCTTTTGGGCGATAGCGGCGATGTGGTCGGTCTCGGCCTGGATGGCGGCCGGATCGACATCGACTTCCATATGCAGCGCCGTGGTAATGCCGCAGCGGCGCGCTTCGGCTGCATAGGTCTCGTAAAGAAAATCCTGGTCGAGAGCTGGCACGCCGGAGAGCCAGGGGTAGGGGAGCGCCGAGCGATCGATGACATGCAGATGGGTGTCGATAAGCACGTTTTCCTCCAAGGCTGGCTTGCGGCAAGCTATCCCCAGTGAATGGATTGTTCAAATAGAAATTCGTCAGCTCAGGCCGGGATGGTGACGTCGGCGCCGGCAAGCTGCGAGAGTTCGGCGGCGGTCTTTTGCACCAGCATGATCGTCTGGGTGATGTCGGGCGCCGACGGCGCATTGACGAGCGCTATGAACGGACAGGTCAGCGCGGCGATGCAGCGCCGATCCGGTCCGAGCACCGGCGCCGACAGATTGTAGACGCCGGATGTCTGGGCGCTCGCCATCATCTCGTAGCCGCGCTCGCGGATCTGATCGAGGCGATCGTAGAATTCGCCGCCGAGCTCGATATCGGCGCGATTGCGCACATGTTCCGATATCATCATCTCCCGCTCCTCGTTACTGCGGAAGGCGAGCAGCACATGCCCGGAACCGGTGTCGAAGAGGCTAATATGGGCGCCGATGCGGATCGAAAATCCCCAATAATCCGGCGCTTCCTGCTGGGCGATGACAACGGCGGCGCCGCGATCGAAGACGGCGAGGTGATTGGCCTGACGCGCGCGTTGGGCGAGATCGCGCATCAGCGGAGTGGCGTAGGAGGCGAGCCGGCGCACCGGCGCATGCAGTTGCGCAAGCCCGAAAAGCTTGAGCGTCAGCGAATAGCGATCGCCGTCCAGCCGGGTGACGTAGCCGCGACGGACCAGCCGGTCGAGCATGCGGTAGAATTCGTTGGGGCTGCGGTCGAGCCGCTTGGCGATTTCCGCCTGAGTAAGGCCGCTGTCGACGCCGGCAAGCAGTTCCAGGATGTCGAGGCCCTTGTCGAGGGCAGGAGCGCGGTAGCGGTCTGACTCGTCGGGCTCCATTCCATCCTCCTGTGAATAGTATTCTGCATATACGCAGAACCGCGGCCGGAAAAGCAAAACTTCGCGCTTGACCCTTGGTCAATCGTCTGTTTGTCTATAAACAGACAAATCACTGTTGAAGACAGCGGATCAGCGGGAACGACAGGAGGCTGGCATCGCGCCTTGCCTCAGGCGGGCCGCAACGCGCAAAGAAGGAAAATGGCAGGCGCTGATGGACAAGCTATTCCATCTCAGCCCGGCCTTCGCCAAGATATGACCGCATGTACCGTCCCGCGTAGACAATTCCAGAAAAGGCCCGTGACATGACAAACAGACTTTCCGGCAAAACCGTTCTCATCACCGCCGCCGGCCAGGGCATTGGCCGGGCGACGGCGGCAGCCTTTGCCGCGACCGGCGCCAAGGTCCACGCCACCGACATCAACACCGAGGCGCTGGCGACGCTTGCGGCGGAAACCGGGGTATCCACCCATAAACTCAACGTGCTCGACGACGATGCGGTCAAGGCCCTCGTCGCCGAGATCGGCGCTGTTGACGTGCTGTTCAACTGCGCCGGCTTCGTCCATGCGGGCTCGATCCTGGAGATGAAGGATTCCGATTTCGAATTTGCCCTCGATCTCAACGTCAAGGCGATGATCCGCACGATCCGGGCCGTGCTGCCCGGCATGCTGGAGCGCAAGGACGGGGCGATCATCAACATGGCCTCCGTCGCTTCCAGCATCAAGGGCGTGCCGAACCGCTTCGCCTATGGCGTCACCAAGGCCGCCGTCATCGGCCTGACCAAATCCGTCGCCGCCGATTATGTCGCCGAAGGCATCCGCTGCAACGCCATCTGCCCCGGCACGGTGGAAAGCCCGTCGCTGCAGGACCGCATGCGCGCCGGCGGCGACTACGATGCGGCCCGCGCCGCCTTCATCGCCCGCCAGCCGATGGGCCGGCTCGGTTCGCCGGAGGAGATCGCCGATCTCGCCGTCTATCTCGCCGGCGCTACCTATACTTCGGGCCAGGCGATCGCCATTGACGGCGGCTGGACGATCTGACCCGGCGCATGTCGCGCAAAACTGTGCAGCGGTTTGCGACGACGGCATAGGTAAAACAAAGACCTAAAGCGCGAGAAGCGAATCGGAAAGATCGCAACGCGCTTGAGCCGATGAGGCGCCGGCAGGCTGCCGGCCGATCCGGCTATCACAATTGGGAGGAACAACATGACCCGCATCACCGACCTTCGCGTCTTCGATCTCCGCTTTCCCACGTCGCAAAGCCTGGATGGATCCGACGCGATGAATCCCGATCCGGACTATTCGGCCGCCTATGTCATTCTCGACACGGATGCGCCTGATCTTGCCGGCCATGGCCTGACCTTCACCATCGGCCGCGGCAACGACATTTGCTGCATGGCGATCGAAGCGATGCGCCACCTCGTCGTCGGCACCGAGCTCAGTGAGGTGCTCGCCCATCCCGGCAAATTCTGGCGGCATCTGACCAGCGACAGCCAGCTGCGCTGGATCGGCCCGGAAAAGGGCGCCATTCATCTGGCGACCGGCGCCGTCGTCAACGCCGTCTGGGATCTGCTCGCCAAGCAGGCGGGTAAACCCGTCTGGCGGCTGGTCGCCGAAATGTCGCCGGAAGAAGTCGCCGATATCGTCGATTACCGCTACCTCACCGACGTCCTGACGCGCGATGAAGCGATCGCTATTCTCAAGAAGGCAGAAGCCGGCAAGGCCGAACGCATCGCTCTCCTCGAAAAGGAGGGCTATGCCTGCTACACGACCTCGGCCGGGTGGCTCGGTTATGAAGACGAGAAACTGCGTCGTCTCTGCCGGGAGGCGATCGACGCCGGCTTCAACCATATCAAGATGAAGGTCGGCCGCGATCTGGATGACGATATCCGCCGCTTGAGGATCGCCCGCGAGGTGATCGGCCCCGACCGCTACCTGATGATCGACGCCAACCAGGTCTGGGATGTCGGCCAGGCGATCGACTGGGTCAGGGCGCTTGCTTTCGCCAAGCCTTTCTTCATCGAGGAGCCCACCAGCCCCGATGACGTCGCCGGCCACCGCAAGATCCGCCAGGCGATCGCGCCGGTGAAGGTCGCGACCGGCGAGATGTGCCAGAACCGCATCATGTTCAAGCAGTTCATCGCCGAGGGCGCGATCGACATCGTCCAGATCGATTCCTGCCGCATGGGCGGGCTGAACGAGGTCCTGTCGGTGCTGCTGATCGCCGCCAAGTTCGGCCTGCCGGTCTGGCCGCATGCCGGCGGCGTCGGCCTCTGCGAATATGTGCAGCACCTGTCGATGATCGATTACGTCGCGGTGTCAGGCACCAAGGACGGCCGCGTCATCGAGTATGTCGATCACCTGCACGAACACTTCCTCGACCCCTGCCGGATCGAGAACGCCGCCTATATGCCGCCCACCCTGCCGGGCTTCTCCATCGAGATGAAACCGGCTTCGATCAGCAGCTATATGTTTCAAGGCTGAGGAACCCGCGCCGGCGGCGCGCTCGTCCGCGCCAGACTGCGACATACACCCGGCCTAGCGAGATCACCGTGAAGCGGTTCAGTCCACGCGCCCCGGCGATGCTCGACGAAACGCTAGCGGCAAGGAAGCCGGTGCTGGTTTATCAGAAGGCCCCGCAGCGGCAGCGGCGGAATAGTCAGAGCCAGCGGCGAACCTCGGCCTTGTAGCGGCGGTAGTCGTCGCCGAACTTCGCTTCGAGATAGCGCTCCTCGCGGGCGATCACCTGCGTCTGGATCACGATCAGCACCAACGGGAGCAAGGCGAAGGCGATCGGCCCGTCGAAGCCGATCGCAAGACCGGCATAGATAAGCGCCATGCCGAGATACATGGGGTTGCGGGTCCACCGATACGGACCTGTCGTTGCGATGAGGGTCGCTGGCTGCGACGGCGGAATGTTGGTGCCCAGCCGCCGGAACAGCCCCGCCGCCGCAAGCATCATCGCCGCGCCGGCAACGAACAGCAGCGCGCCCGCCGCGACCAGCAATCGCCAGTCGATGCCGAAAGAGCGCAGGGTGACGAACTGCTCCGCCGCCAGCCCCAACAGCAGCGCTCCCAGATAGATAAAGGGCGGTGGGAAGCGCACACCCGCGCTGTCCGGTTCGACGGCCATGCTCATCTCCAATCTGTGCTCTCAAAACGGCGGCCCCAGAAACAACGCCTCGAATTACTACCGCAGGACTTGTTTGGCGCTCGGGCGTCCGCTCACATGGGCGAACCACTGGACGAGCTTGTTCTTGCCATCGAGGATCGCGTCGCCCTCTGGCGTTATACGCAGCCGGTCGAAATGCGGCATGAGGCGGATGTCGGCCAGACTAAAGGTTTCGCCGGTGAGGTAGGGTGCCGCAATCAGAGGCTCAAGCGCCTCAGCGCAGCTACGTGCCATGGGCACGGCCGCGTTGACCCGTTCCATGTTGGTCGGCTGGCCGAGGAAGGTTGGCGCGACCACTCGCTCGAACCCAATACCGCCCCAGGATGGCCCCAGGTAGCAGTCGATAATGCCGATGATCTGATTCATACGCGCCCCTTCGCGCGCGTTCGTCGGCTGGAGCGCCGGACCAGGAAACGTCTGGTCCAGATAGCGCAAGATGGCCTGGGTTTCGAAGACTTCGAAGCCATCATGCTCAAGCACCGGAACCTTGCCGAACGGATTCCGCGCAAGATGCTCCGGCGTTTTCCATGCCGGCGGCATCAAGCTGACGAACTCGTATTCCACACCTTTCTCGGCGAGGCCAAGCATCGCCCCCCGCACGTTGGGACTACCTGCCGTCCCATAAAGTTTGACGCTCATCCCAGGACTGGTCGTATTCATGAGGATCACTTCCCTTCTTGCTTTAGATTGGAGCGCCGCCGGTCGGGTTGGCTAATTGGGACCGGAGAACGCAAATTCTGCTCTCAAACCAGCATCGACTGCTGCGCGAAGATGCCCGCCATCGCGCCATGCGACGATGCCAGGGTGACCGATGGCGGCGTGAGGGGGTTGGCGAGGTCGCCGGCGGCGTAGATGCCGGGCATGCTGGTTTGACGGCGCTCGTCAACCTTGAGGATGATGCCGAGGGGCGTATCGACCGTGGCGAGGCCCAGCGATTCATGCAGGCTTGCGGACGGCTTGTTGCGCGGATGCGCGAACAGGATGTCGACCGCGACATCGGGGCCGGTATCGCGCTTGACGATGGCGTTATGGGCTCCATGACGGGCGATCTCGGTGATCCGGCCATCAACGACAG
This sequence comes from Rhizobium sp. H4, assembly GCF_003013335.1. Classification (NCBI taxonomy): domain Bacteria; kingdom Pseudomonadati; phylum Pseudomonadota; class Alphaproteobacteria; order Hyphomicrobiales; family Rhizobiaceae; genus Rhizobium; species Rhizobium sp. H4. The sequence continues at coordinate 385,700 of NZ_PSOW01000004.1, read as the reverse complement.
GTACGTGGCGGCCCGCCAGATCGGCCCGGATATCGGGTGCAATGTCGTGACCATCGGCGAAGACCGTCAACCTGTCGGTCCAGTCGTGGAACAGCCTGACCTGATTCATCGACTGCGGGCCGGACCAGACGAGGCCCCAATGCTGGCCAGCGACTTCAAAGCCATCGCAATAGGGGCAGGGCACAATGGATGTGCCCCAGCTTTCCGCAAAGCCCGGAACAGCAGGCATCTGATCAACAACGCCATAGCTCAGGATCAGGCGTCGCGCGCCAAGGCTCTCGCCGTCGCCAGTAAGGACGGAGAAATTGTCGATAGTGCCGGAGATGCTGTCGGCCCGGGCATTGATCAGCCTTATCGTGGGATAACGCGTCAGCTGCTGCCGCGCCTCGGCCAGGATGTCCAGCGGTGGCTTGTGATCGTGGCCGAGCAGACCATGCGAGTGGCCAGCGAAGCGATTGCGCGGCAGGCCGGTGTCGAGAACGGTGACCTTGCGGCGGGCACGGCCGAGCTGCAGGGCGGCGGCGAGACCGGCAAAGCTGCCGCCGATGATGATGACGTCATCCATGGTGAGGGGCTCCGTGTTGCGGATAGAGGAGGTTGGGGTAGCGGTGGCCTGGGCACGGGGGGAGGCCGATGGCGGTAAGCACGGCCAGCTTCAGCAGTGTTCGTCGTTGCATGGCACCCTCGTGTTTTAAATTCATTCTTTGGCTTGCATATTTCCGATACGTCATGGTATCCTAATTCAGGACTTAGGATACTGTCAAGGACTAGAATTGTCGTGAACGAAATTAGTCAAGTCCGGCGCGGCCGGCCCGCCAACGAGGCGCTTGGCCAAACCATAGTCGACGCCGCATACGAACTCTTTGTGGAATTGGGTTTTCAAGCGACGACATTGGACAAGGTCGCCCAGAGAGCGAGGATATCCAAGCTCAGCATCTATCGGCACTTCGAGAACAAGGAGGCACTGTTCGGCGCGGCGATCGCGGCCCACTGCCATCAGTTTACATCACAGGCCCTTTTTGAAGGCGTCGACGGTTCGGCCGAAGATCAGCTAATGGCGGTGGGATCATCCCTGCTTCGCACGCTGCTGAACCCGGACGTCCGCAATGTCGAAGCCATGGTCATGGCCGACAAGACGAATCAAAGATCGTTAAGCAAGCTCTTTTACGAAGGCGGCCCCGTCCATGTCATCGCCCAGATAGAGGACCTTTTACGTCAGCTGCATGCGAATGCGGTTCTGAACGTACCCGATCCTCGCCAGTCCGCCCGCTTGTTTGCCGCGCTTTTCAAAGGCTCCGATCTCCTGATTATCGCCCGCTTCGATGAGGCGAGAGCAGCGGACGATAACGAAATCGAATCCTATTGCCGGTCGGCCGTCGCCATGTTCATCGCCGCTCACGGTGGCAACAACGCGAAGGCGGATAGCTGGGTCGGAACAGACCAGACGAAGGACAAAGTATGACAGAGGAAAATGTTTCTCAGGTCGCCGACTGGAAAGGCCAAAGCGGGGAGCGCTGGGTCGCTTATCAGGCCCGGCTCGACGCCATGATGGCGGTGTTCGGCCAGGCCGCGATCGAAGCCGCTGCGCCCGCCACGGGCGAACGCGTGCTGGACGTCGGCTGCGGCGCGGGGGCGTCCAGTCTGGATCTGGCCGCCCGCGTCGGTGCGGGAGGGCATGTGCTGGGCGTGGACATATCCGAACCACTGATCGATAGAGCGCGCGCGCTGGCGCCGCAGGATACGCCGGCCGTGTTCAAGGTGGCCGACGCCAGCAGCGCCGAGTTCCCCGAGGGCGCGTTCGACATCCTGTTCTCGCGCTTTGGAGTGATGTTCTTTGACGATCCTACGGCGGCGTTCGCGCATATGCGCCGTGCGCTCAAGCCGGGCGCGCGGGTCGCTTTCGTCTGCTGGCGCGGCATGGCCGAGAACGATTGGGTGCGCCTGCCGATGGGCGCGATCAAGGGCATCCTCCCGCCGACGACGCCGCCCGGTCCCGAGGCGCCCGGCCCGTTCTCGTTCGGCGACCAGGGGCGGGTGACGCGTGTCCTGACGGCCGCCGGCTTCACCGATGTCGCTATCGCGCCATTCGATGCCTCCATCCCGTTCGGCAAGGGGGAGACGCGGGATGCAGCGCTCGACGACGCGGTGAAGATGACACTCGAGGTCGGCCCGCTGTCGCGCGCTCTCGCTGATCAGCCCGACGATATCCGCGCCCGCGCCTCGGCTGCGGTTCGTGCCGTCTTCGCGGGCTGCCCCGGTGAGCGGTCGGTGATGATCGACGGCGCGGCATGGATCGTCACCGCGCGCAATCCGGCAAGCTGACAGGGATTTGCAGGGGGAGACGCCCCCGCTGGAGCGGCACGTCTCCAAACAACTCATTTCCCTTAGTTCAGCAACTGGTGAGCGTGCCCAGGCTGTGCTGCTCACCGGCCTGTGACAGACCTTCCTCCGCTAGCGAATTATCCAGCTTTAACGAGAACACAACCATACGTCTTTGCCTTTGGTTGATGTTCCGCTGCTACTTGTCATCGTTGTGGCCACCTGGTTGGGAACCGGCCACTACCTACGGACACCGGGAAGGCAGCCTTCGCATGTTGCATCGTTTCGTTTTTGACCGATCCGGCAACTTCGGAATTATGACGGCGCTCCTTGTCGTACCCCTACTGGGTGCGGCGGGCACAGCCATAGATTTCGGCAGAGCCCTTTCGCTTCGGACCGAACTCTATGCCGCGGCGGACGCGGCAGCCGTGGGATCCATCTCACAGACTTCAGACGCGGCAAAGCAAGCAGCCACGATGTCAGGCGATGGCTCACTCACGCTCGGAACATCCGAAGCCCAGAAGATCTTCTTTTCGCAGATGTCGATAAATCAGGCCGAAGTGCCCGTTTCCGTCAACATCAGCGTTCAAAAACAGGGCAGCACTCTCAGCTCGACCGTATCTTTCAGCGCAACGATGTCCACGACATTCATGCAGGTGATGGGATTTCATCAACTCGATGTTTCCGGAACGGCAACAGCGCAATACGAGACGCCGTCTTACATGGATTTCTTCATGCTGTTGGACAATACGCCATCAATGGGCGTTGGAGCCACCGCAGATGACATAACCGCCATGAAAAAAGCGACAGCTCAGGGCCACGATGGCGGCAAAGATAAAAACTGCGCGTTTGCATGCCATATCGTTTCTGAAAAGGGCGTAGAGGATAAGAATAGCTACTACAATGTCGCGCGCAATAATGGGGTAACCATCCGCATCGATGTTGTAGCCGCTGCCGTTAAAGCTTTGATGGCCAAAGCAAAGGACACGCAGTCCATGCCGAGCCAATTCCGGGTCGCCGCATACACGTTCGGCAAGACTGCTCAGGACGCCAAAGCTGCGAAGCTCTTTAAGGTCTCCGGCCTGGATTACGATCTTGGCGCCGTGGCAGTCGCGACGAACACGATAAATCTGATGAGCATTCCCTATCAGAACTACTACAACGACCAGCAGACGAGCTTTGACGAAGCGTTGAAAGGTATAGAAGGGGAAATCACGGGCAACATCGGCAAGGGCACGAGCAATGCCGATCGCCAGAAGATCGTGTTTTTTGTCGCCGACGGTGTTGCCGATAGCTATAAGCCGTCCGGCTGCACCAGCCCGAAGGGAGCAAACGGCGGACGATGTATCGAACCGATTGACACCACTTATTGCAAGAAACTCAAAGATCGCGGCATCAAAGTCGCCGTCCTCTATACGACATATCTACCCTTGCCCGACAACGGTTTTTATAAGGATTGGGTCAAGCCGTTCGAGACGAAAATCGCCGCAAAAATGGAAGAGTGCGCAACCCCCGGGTTCTATTTCGCAGTTAGTCCAACCGAAGGCATTGAAGCGGCAATGAAGGCCTTATTCCTGAAGATCGTCAGCGCGCCTCGGATAACCAGCTAATCACGGCCTTGGCACAAGCGCCACGCCTATCGAAAAGGACGCCATGCAAGGAAGGTCACGTCGCAATCCGACTGGATCTCGGGAAGCTCGTGCTGCGTCATATGCCTGAGCCTGCATTTAAGGGAAGGCAAGCCTGGTTGCCTTCCCCGGTGTTTACCGGCGCTTTTTGCGCCAGGGCGCATTCTGCTGCCAGTCGCCGGCCATGATGCTCCCGTATGGGATCACCTGGTCGACCACTTCGGCGAGACCGTAGTGCTCGATCTTCGCGCGCACGTTCGCGGCGCTCTTGTAGGCACTCGGCAGTTCCGACACATCGGCGAAACCGGAGAAGAACCGCGCGTCGAGACCGCTTGTTTCCTTCTCCAGAATAGCCGCGATGTTGTTCGGGCTCAGACCTCGCGAATCCGCCCCATATTCCGCGGACAGCTGCCGCATATGCGCGCTGCGCGAAAAGTTGCGGCCGGCGCCATGCGGCGAGAAGCCGAGGCCATGGGCAGCGTTCGAGCCGCGGACGATCAGGATCGGTTCCGCCATATTGAGCGGAATGATGGTCAGATCGGTCGCGTCATGCGCCCAGTTGTCGAAGGCAGGGGTGGCACCCTTTCCGTGGTAAAACAGCCCGTCCGACTTCCGGAAGACGAAATTATGCTCGTTCCAGAAGCGGTCCGCGACCTTGGCCGAGAGTTTTTCCGCCGCCATGTCGTGAAGGACATAGTGGTTTTCTTTCGTCCACTGGCGGATCGTCTGCAGCGCCGACCAGTAAAAGTCACCTTCCTCGGTATCTGCCGGAATCCAGGCATTTTCCCGATGCGTCTCGGGCGAAATGCGCTCCCGAAACCGGTTGGCGACCTTCATGCCCTTGTCGTATAGCCGCGCCCCCGGTGCCCGCGATCCGTGGTGGGTCACAAGCGCGGTTTCGCCGGTCGATTTCATCGTTCCGACATAGGCGAAATGATTGCCGTCGCCCTGGGTGGCGAAATGCTCGATGCCAGCGCTCAGCACGCCGTCGCGCAGATAGGGATTCTGCTCGAAGGCCGAAAGCGTCGCCTCGGAAGGCTTCAGCTGCGCGCCGCGGGGCCGACCGCCGGGACCGAAATGCGTCACGCCGTGCACGGCATCCAGAAGCGACTTCGGATCCACGCCAGGAAAGATCGAGATCGCCATGGAGCAGCAGATATCGGCCGAGTGCATGCCGGGATGGATCGCTTCGGATGCCACCACGCCACCGACCGGGATCGTTCCGACCGGACCCGCCGGGCAGGCGTCCGGCATGATCGCCGCGGAACGGACGACCGGTGTGCGCACCAGCGCCCGCATCGTCGCGTTGACCTTCTCGACATTATCTTGCTCGAAGGCATTCTCGGCGCGGATGTTGGAATAGATCTCGATATCGTTATCGGCTTTCAAGGCAAGCGTCGGCCCGGGCTGGAAGGCCCTTGCCGCCTCCAGCGCATCGGTCGCCGAGCCACCCTGGCTCAAAACCGCGTTGGCCGCGTTGAGAGCCGGGCGAAACCACTTCCCCTGGCTCATGCCGGCATCGATCAAATCCTATCCGCTCATTACCGCTATCATTGTCTTTTCTGCGTCTGCAGTCCTTCTTGTTCAGTTGCTTCTCTTCACACCGCCTGAGCGACGAGCATTGCCGGAGATCTATCTCACCGCACGCATTCCATGATCATGGCGCGATGCGGCCCCTGTAATCACCGGCGGCATTCGCCCAGAGCCTTACCATCGTCCCGGCGACGAGATTTGGCAGGACGGTTTACTGAGCTACGTGCTCCCTTCGGAAACACGGGATGATTTGAACATCCGACCTGCCCGCCGGAAATCCGACGGGCCGCTCTACCTGTAGTCCTGCCGGCATTCGCCGGGGTAGTTTCCTGCATGGCAGGAGGGTCGCAGCGGCGACGAGGATGGACGAAACCGGATGGCCCCGCTCGTGCCAGAGAGCGTATGCCCAGGAGGAGTCGAACCTGCCAGACCATCCAACTTTGGAGGCTGTAGTTCCGTCCGGCATTCGCCACTGCAATCTTCGTCATGGCGACAAGTGTGCGAGGAACAGCTTGCTCTACCAACTGAGCTACAGGACCAGGCCCTGGCGAGAATCGAACTCGCGACACAGATGTAGTTCCCCATGCATTCGCCATGTCATTCCATTCGTCCGTGACGACGAGGTGTGGTGAAACGTCCTGCTCTATCCGCTGAGCTACGGGTCCATAAACTGGAGGACCCGACGGGATTCGAACCCGCGACCTGGAGATTGACGATCTGTAGTTTCATCCGGCATTCGTCACGGCTCCCCGCGCCGTTCACGGCGGCGCGAGGATATTGCTTCCTGTGAGCCCGTCAGAGCTCGATTGCTTCGATGGCTTTCACCCAGCCATCCGCTCCTTTGCTATTGGCCGCGAAAGCCGTGATCACCCCGTAGACGGCATCCGAGAAGCCACCGATGTTGAGCACGTCTTCCCGTGTCGGCGCCTGCGTCGAGGCGTGGGGCTGGATGTCGAGGCAGACCAGCTTTGCAGCCGGGTTGACCCGCTTGATCCTGGCCCATTCCGTCATTACCGCCGTCGGCTTTCCGCTGCCGCGCGCATCCACCCAGGACTCATTGTCCGAGATGAACACGACGAGATCGACCTTGGCCCTCTCTTTTGCCAGCATCTTCAGCGGTGCGGAGCAGTTGGTTCCGCCGCCACCGATTTTCGCCAGCTTACCGGCATTGGTCATCACCGAATCCCGTTTGTTGAGGCTGACGCGCACCACGTCATTCTCGAACGGCAGCACCCGCGCCTTCGGGTTGCGCTGCAGGAACGCCGCGGTCATCAGACCGGCGACGTCGATGCAACGAACCGAAGACGTCGCACCCTTCCGGTAACCGGTCACGGGCGAACCCATGGAGCCCGATACGTCGGGGCAAAGCACCACATTGCCCATCAGGGACGGCACATTGGCGATTGCGATATCCATAGCGTCCTGAAGCGCATCCCGCACGACATCCGGAACTTGGCCGTCGACCATCCTCCACGCCATCATCAACTGATAGGGGAAGACCTTTGCCTTGCGGATTTCCTCCGGATCGGCAAGCCGCGCCGCCAGCGCCTCGGCAAAACCCTCGACCTCGAACACGCCGTTGCGTGCAAAGGTGTTGAGGTTCTGCCGCACCATCTGCCAGCCGCCCTTGCGGGCGATCTCGACCCAATGCTCCCGCGTCAGCGGCAGCGAGGTCAGCATCTGGAACGGGACATCCGGCACCGGCGCTGTCTGGTCACGCCGGAACGCTTCCAATGCCTTGACGAGCTCAGGCAGTGCCGCGTAGTCGTGCGGCTTGCCGATCGCCCAGGCATAAAGCGCCTTGCGCTCCCCTGTGGCCGGCTTCGGATGCACCATGCGGATGACGTCGGCAAGCGAAGGATCGTTTCCGACCATCGCACGCAGGATCTGCTCGGTGCTCGCTCGTTCGAGCCACGCCTGCACCAGCTTCTTCGGGCGTGTGCCGAGCGACTTTCGACCCGTGGCGCCGGAGCGCATGACCTGCACGAAGCCGCGCAGCATCTTGCCGCTCTTCACCACCCGCGGGAATGCACGGACGAAGGCATCGCTCTGAAGGCCGGAGAGCATGGCGAGCAGCGTCACCGGCATGTCCTTCATGTGACCCTTTTCAGCGGCGTAAACAGCCAGCTTGGCGAGAAATTCCGGCTCGACCTGAAGGGCAAGCGTCTTTACCGCGTCCAGCTGCTCAGCTCCTTCGGCATAGAAGGTGCCGTTGAAGGTGCCGGTCACGGCATATTGCGCCAGCGCCTCGCGCGGCGTCAGCTGGTAGGCCGGGGCTGCTTCATGATTTTTTGTGTCCGTTCCCGGAAGCAGTTTTCCGAGGTAGGTTTTGAAGATCGCCTTGTTGACCATGACAGCCCCTCTTGTGTGTTCGTGCCAGATACCTTTCAAGACGCGTGCCAGCTTGGAGAAAAGAACACGTCCGGCCTGATTTTTTGTTTTAACGCTTTGTGTTTAAACAACAAATTTTTCGAAGCTTTTACGCACAATCAGGAATTGCGAAAATCTATGCCCCGGTTATATTATCGTAAGCTATATAGCTTTATAATTTTGGATAAGTCATGAAGCGCCGTGTCGCCATCAGCATATTGGGAACCACCCTGGACGCAGGGAAATGGGAAAATCGCTGGAGCCGCTGGCGGCCCAATGTTGCACTCTGCCAGCAGCCGGGCCTGTTCATCGACCGGGTGGAGCTGATCCTCGACAACCACTCGCAAGCCCTCTGTCACCGTATCGTTGCCGACATCGAAACCGTGGCTCCGGCAACGGAGGTGCGGTGCAATATCATCAACTTCCGGGATCCCTGGGATTTTTCGGAGGTCTACACGCACCTTCGGGACTTTGCCCGCAACTACAACTTCGACCCCGAAACGGAAGACTATCTCGTCAACATCACCACCGGCACCCATGTCGCGCAAATCTGCTGGTTCCTGCTGACCGAAGCCCGCATCATTCCCGGCCAGCTGCTGCAGCTCTCGCCGCCGCGCGACCGCGAGCCGGAGCAGGATTTCGCCGGCACGCATCGGATCATCGACCTCGACCTGTCCCGCTATGACGAGATCGCCAAGCGCTTCGCCTCCGAGCGCGAAGACGCCGCCTCCTTCCTGAAATCGGGGATTTCGACCCGCAGCGCCGCCTTCAACAGAATGATCGACGAGATCGAGAGGGTGGTGATCCGCTCGACCGCGCCCGTTCTCCTGACGGGACCGACCGGTGCCGGCAAGTCGCAACTTGCCCGCAGGATTTACGAGCTGAAGAAGAGCCAGCGCAAGGTCAGCGGTCCGTTCATCGAGGTCAACTGCGCGACCCTGCGCGGCGACCAAGCCATGTCCACCCTGTTCGGCCATGTGAAAGGCGCCTTTACCGGCGCTGCCGGCGAGCGTGCCGGTTTGCTCAAATCCGCCGACAAAGGCGTGCTGTTCCTCGACGAGATCGGCGAACTCGGCCTTGACGAACAGGCCATGTGCCTGCGCGCGATCGAGGAAAAGAAGTTCCTGCCCGTGGGCGCTGATCGGGAGGCGTCCGCGGACTTCCAGCTGCTTGCCGGCACCAACCGCGATCTTGGCGAGGATGTCCGCAAAGGCAGGTTCCGCGAAGATCTCTATGCCCGCCTGAACCTCTGGACATTCCAACTGCCGGCCCTGCGCGAGCGCAAGGAGGACATAGAACCCAATCTCGACTTCGAGCTCCGGCGCTATCTGGAACGAGAAGGCGAAAATGTTACGTTCAACAAGGAAGCACGCGAACGCTACCTGACTTTCGCAACCGGCCCGCAAGCCCTCTGGAGTGCCAACTTTCGCGACCTGTCGGCTTCGGTGACCCGCATGGCGACCCTCGCGCCGCATGGACGCATCACGACCGACGTCGTCGATGATGAAGTCCGACGGTTGAATGCGTTCTGGCGCAGTTCGAGTGAGGACGGCAGGGTGGATCTGATCATTGAAGAAGTGCTCGGTGCAGACGCTGCTACTCGCCTCGATCGCTTTGACGCAGCCCAGCTTGCCACCGTTCTTCATACGTGCCGTCAACACGCCACGGCAAGTGCTGCGGGCAGGGCCTTGTTTGCGATCTCGCGAACGGAGAAAAAGAGCAGCAACGACGCCGATCGCCTGAGTAAGTATCTCGCGCGCTTCAGTCTCAGATTCGAGGACATCAGGAAAACGGGATAAAGGCTATGTGCTGCGCGTGAACGACTTTCGCTGATAGGACAAACCCATGGCGGTAGCCTTTACACGCTATCCTTTTCGGCGCTCGCCGCCATATGCCTGAGTTCGTCCCACAGGCTTTCGGCGAAGCTGCGCAGGACCGTCAGTTCGAAACTGTCATCGCCAGTTCGGACGATCTGCACGGAGATATGGCCGATCATCGTCATCGCCGAACCGCCTTCCGGAAAGACGGCGGGATCGAGATCGACGGCTGTGCCTTTTGACAGAAGCAGCCGCGAGGATCGGCCGGAAATGCCGATGCGGACGCGTCCATGGCTCTGGTCCATGACGACGGCTTTCCCGGCAAGCGCTGCCGCTAGGGCTTCGAGAGCGGCTGAGGAAAGCGGCTCGTCGCCGGCGACGAACCATTGGCGGAAGCCGGCCTTGCGGATCGAACTGTTCGCGAGGCCGGCTTTGACCAGCTCGGCGGCCAGTGCCGCCGGTTCGATCGCGCCGAGCACGTGCAGCAGATGGCCTTCCTGCAGGGCTTCCAGCCGGATGGCGGCCGCTGTCATGCCGTTATATCTAGCGCCGGCGAGAACCGGTCTGTGCTGGGGAAGATCAGGCATGGAGCTTCTCGTTTTCGGGATCGATGAAGACGGGATGGCAGAGCACCGCCTCGGTGAATTCATTGTGCAGCCCGTTCCAGACCGTCACCTTCTCACCGAGACGCTCCGGCCCGCGCCGGACGAGCGCCAGACCGATCTTATGGCCGAGCGTCGGCGAAAAGGCGCTTGAGGTGACATAGCCCTGATCGTTTTCGAGCGTCGCCGCCGCACCCTCGGCAAGGATATGCGAGCCGGTGCGGAAGCCGCTGGCCGGGTTCAGCGGCTTGACGCCGACGAGGCGCGGCCGATCTGGATCCTGCAGGCCTTCGCGGGCGAGCATCGCCTTGCCGATGAAATCCGGCTTGGTCGATGACACCATGCGGCCGAAACCGAGATCGCCTGGGGTGACCGTGCCGTTGATCTCGGCGTGGGTGACATGGCCCTTCTCGATGCGCAGGACGCCGAGCGCTTCGGCGCCGTAGGCGCAGATGCCGTGTTTTTCGCCTGATGCCATGATGGCGTCGGCAACGCTTTCGCCATAGCCGGCCGGCACTGCCAGCTCGTAGGCGCGTTCGCCGGAGAAGGAGATGCGGAACAGCCGGCCTTCGAGACGGCCGCCGAATAGCGAAACCTTGCGGGCGCTCATGAAAGGGAAGGCGGCATCGGAGATATCCTCGTCGACGATTTCGGCAAGGATGGCGCGGGACTTCGGCCCGGCCACGGCCATCTGCGCCCATTGATCGGTCGAGGAGGCGAAGCAGACGTCGAGCTCCGGCCAGAGTGTCTGGGCGCAGAATTCGAGATGGGTCAGCACGCCGGCGGCAAGCGCCGTCGTCGTCGTCATGAAGAAGTGCTCGTCGCTGAAGCGGCTGGTGGTGCCGTCGTCATAGATGAAGCCGTCCTCACGCAGCATGATGCCGTAACGCGCCTTGCCGACGGCAAGCTTGGCGAAGCCGTTGCAATAGATCCGGTCGAGGAAGGTCGCGGCATCGCGGCCGAAGATTTCGATCTTGCCGAGCGTCGAGACGTCGCAGAGGCCGGCATTCCTACGGATATTCAGCACCTCGCGGTCGACGCTGTCGCGCCACGTCGTCTCGCCGGCGCGCGGAAACCAGGAGGAACGGTACCACAAGCCGGTTTCGACGAAGACCGCGCCGTTCTTTTTCGCCCAGCCATGCAGCGGTGATTTGCGCGCCGGCTGGAAATCTTTGCCGCGCGACGCCCCCGTCAGAGCGCCGAAAGAGACCGGCGTATAGAAAGGCCGGAAGGTCGTCGTTCCCACTTCGGCCGGCGACACGCCGCGCGCCTCGGCCAGAATGCCGATGGCGTTGATGTTGGAAAGCTTGCCCTGGTCGGTCGCCATGCCTGATGTCGTATAACGCTTGGCAAGCTCGACATGGCCATAGCCTTCGCGCACGGCAAGACCGAGATCCTTGAGATGGACGTCGTTCTGATAGTCGACAAAAGCCTTGCCTTTCGAGCCCTTGACGGACCAGAGCGGTTTTGTCGGTGCCGCGATCTCCGAGGCAGCGGCAAAGGCCGGCTCCGCCGCTGCAAAGCCGATCGCCTTCAGGGCGACGGCCGCCTTTGCGGCGCCATCGCCCAGGCAGGCCGTGATTTCCTGGAGGCCGGCCGCCGAGCCGGCAACGGTAAGACCGCCCTGCGCGGCCGGCGCCAGAAAGGCCGCGACCTCGTCCGACCATTGCGGCTTGCCGCCGCGGTGGCAGGCAAGGTGGATGATCGGGCTCCAGCCGCCCGACATGGCAAGCGCATCAGCTTCGATGCGGCGAGTGCCGCTTGCGGTTTCGACGCTGACGCCACGCAGGTGCTGGCCGCCGAGCGCATCGATCACCCGGGCGCTCTTCAGCACCTCGGCGCGACCCTCCCAAGTCTTTCCCCCGTCTGCGCGGCTGTCGACGATCGCCGTGATGGCGAGGCCGGCGGCCTCAAGATCGGCGGCGGTGCGGTAACCGGCATCATTGGTGGTGAAGACCACCGTGCTTCTGCCCGGCGCGACAGCCTGCCGGTTGAGATAGCTGCGCATGGCGCCCGCCATCATCACGCCCGGAATATCGTTGCCGCCGAAGACGAGCGGCCGCTCCTCGGCGCCCGTCGCCAGGATCGCCTGGCGGGCGACGATGCGCCACAAGCGTTCGACCGGGCGGTCCGGATCGGGCATCGCCACATGCTTCTGCACACGCTCGACGGCGCCGAAAACATTGTCGTCGTACCAGCCGAAGACGGTCATGCGCGGCAGGCGGCGCACATTCGCTAGCCCCCCAAGTTCGGCCAGCAGCTCGCCGAGGAAGGTGTCGGCCGGCTTGCCGTCGATCGTGCCGCTCTCGGAAAGCAGGCTGCCGCCAAGCTCGAAGCCTTCGTCGGCCAGAATGACGCGGGCGCCGGCGCGGCCGGCGGTCAGTGCTGCGGCAAGACCGGCAGGGCCCGCGCCGATCACCAGCAAATCGCAATGCGCCCAGCATTTCTCATAGGTGTCGGGATCGGCCTCGTAGGAGGCTCTGCCGAGGCCCGCTGCCTTGCGGATCACCGGCTCGTAGAGCTTTTCCCAGAGCGCTGCCGGCCACATGAAGGTCTTGTAGTAGAAACCGGCGCTGAGGAAAGGCGAGAGCAGGCCGTTGACCGCGCCGATATCGAAGCCGAGCGAGGGCCAGCGGTTCTGGCTCCTGGCTGTCAGCCCCTCGTAGAGCTCGATCATCGTCGCGCGCGTATTCGGTTCGGTGCGCCCGCCGCTGCCTGTCGTCACCAGCGCGTTCGGTTCGGCAGCACCCGCCGTCAGGATGCCGCGCGGTCGGTGATATTTGAAACTGCGGCCGACGAGCTGGACGCCGTTGGCAAGCAGCGCCGAGGCGAGCGTATCACCCGGATAGCCTTCCAGCGCCTTGCCGTCGAAGCTGAAACCGAGGGTCTTGGCGCGGTCGATGCGGCCGCCCGAGGAAAGACGGAAGCTCATGCCGGTTCTCCGCCGAGCTTCGCAAGGGCGGCGTCTTTGACGCCATGGACCGCATGGGTGGCGGTATCGCGTTCGACGATCAGCCAGCGGCGGCATCCGGAGGAATGGTGCCAGTATTCGCTGTGGCGGCCGCGCGGATTGCCGCGCAGATAGACATAGTCGAACCAGGCCTCCGCGCCGGCGTCCGGCGCTGGCCTGATAAGGCCGGCATCGCCGCGGATCGCGAATTCCTCCTTTGGCCGGGCGCCGCAATGGGGACAGGAAATCAGGCTCGCCATGGTCAAATGTCCTCAGTGCAGATTGGGCTGGGCGCCGACGCCCTTTTCGTCGATCGGATAGCCGCGTGCGAAACGGTCGAGCCGGAAGGCGCGGGCCGTCTGGTGCGGCGTGTTGCGGGCGATCAGATGGGCGTAGCAGAAGCCGGAGGCGGGCGTCGCCTTGAAGCCGCCGTAACACCAGCCGGCGTTGAGATAGAGATTGTCGATGTGGGTGCGGTCGATGATCGGCGAGCCGTCCATGCTCATATCCATCACCCCGCCCCAGGAACGGAGGAAACGCACCCGCGACAGCGACGGGATCATCGCCACGCCGGCTTCGGCGACATGTTCGACCGTCGCCAGGTTGCCGCGCTGGGCATAGGAATTATAGCCGTCGATATCGCCGCCGAAGACGAGGCCGCCCTTGTCCGACTGAGAGACGTAGAAATGTCCGGCGCCGAAGGTGACGACATTGTCGATGAAGGGTTTCAGCCCCTCGGAGACGAAGGCCTGCAGCACGTGGCTTTCGATCGGCAGGCGAAGACCGGCCATTTCGGCGACCGTGGTGGAATTGCCGGCCGCCGCCAGCGCCAGTTTGCCGCAGCCGATGAAGCCCCTACTGGTCTCGACGCCGGTCACCTCACCGTTTTCTGTGCGGATGCCGGTCACTTCGCACTGGGTGATGATGTCGACGCCGCGGCTGTCTGCGCCGCGCGCATAACCCCAGGCGACCGCATCGTGGCGCACCGTACCGCCGCGCGGATGGAACAGGCCCCCCATGATGGGGAAACGCGCATTGTCGAAATCGAGGAAGGGCAATTTCCAGCGCACCGCCTGCCGGTCGAGAAGCTCGGCATCGACGCCGTGCAGCCGCATGGCGTTGCCGCGGCGCGTATAGGCATCGCGCTGCGCATCGGAGTGAAAGAGGTTGAGCACGCCGCGCTGCGAGACCATGGCGTTGAAGTTGAAGTCCTGCTCCAGCCCTTCCCAAAGCTTCATCGACAGTTCGTAGAAGGGATTGTTGCCGGCCAGCAGGTAGTTCGAGCGGATGATCGTCGTATTCCTGCCGATATTGCCGGAGCCGAGATAACCCTTTTCGAGCACGGCGACATTGGTGACGCCGAATTCCTTGGCGAGATAATAGGCGGTGGCAAGGCCGTGACCGCCGCCGCCGACGATGATGACGTCGTAATGCGGCTTCGGCGCGGGGTCGCGCCAGGCGGGCGCCCAGCTTTTATTGCCGCGAAGGCCGTTGAGGAAAATCGAAAGAGCGGAATAGCGCATGGGTCAATCCGAATGGAACGTCCGCATGATGCCAGAAAGGCGACGCGCGACTTGCACAATAGGGACAAGAATGGTTAGAAAAGAGACATGTCCTCATCCGATAGCAGAAATGTCCAGGAGGTCGCCTTCATCCTGATCCCAGGATTCGCCCTAATGTCCTATGCCTCGGCGACCGAGCCGTTGCGGGCGGCAAACCTTCTGGCCGGGCGAGAAATCTATCGCCTGTCGATCTTCTCGCCGGATGGCGCGCCGGTGCTCTCCTCCTCGGGCGTGCTTGTGCCGGCCGAACCTCTTCCCGCCAGGGGCTCCGATCTCGGCATGGCCTTCGTCTGCGCCGGCGGTTCGCCGCGCGACTGGCGTTATCCCGGCGTGCTTGCCTGCCTCAGGCAGCTGTCGCGCGAGGGTGTGAGGATCGGCGGCATTTCAGGCGGCCCCTATCTGATGGCCGCGGCTGGGCTGCTTGCCGGCCGCGACTTCACCATCCATTGGGAACATGCGGCCGCCCTTCTCGAAGCCTTCCCGGATCTCACGCCGCGCCAGGCGCGCTTCATGATCGACGGCAACCGCATCACCTGCGGCGGCGGCATCGCGCCGCTCGACATGATGCATGTGCTGATCGCCGAGCGTATGGGGCCGGATTTCGCCCGCCGCGTCAGCGATTGGTATCTTCATACCGAGGTCAACGAGCCCGCCGCACCCCAGCGCGCCTCGCTCGCCGAACGCTACGGCGTCCACCATCCCGGCCTGCTGAACGTTCTGGAACGTATGGAGGAGACGATCGAGATGCCGCTCGGCCGCGCTACCATGGCGCGCATCGCCGGTGTTTCTGCCCGTCATCTCGACCGGCTGTTTGCAGCCCATCTCGGGATCACCTTCCTCGATCAATATCACCGGATTCGGCTTCAGCATGCCCATCGCCTCTTGAAACAGAGCCCGCTTTCCGTCTCCGAGATCGCCGTCGCCACCGGCTTTTCCAGTCTGAGCCACTTTTCCCGGATGTTTCGCGCCCTCTATGGCATGGCGCCGCGGCAGGCGAGGCGGGATTAGCTTTCTCCACGGTTGAGGAACTTTCACCAGGGCGATAGGTTGCCATCGGGAAAAACCAGGCGGCGGGACATTCATGAAAACCAAGCGTGAAACGGCAGAGCAAGCGGAACATGGCGCACGCGCGCCCTTTTCCCAGGACCCGCACGCCGTTCGGGAGCCGAAGGAAAACAACCTGGAAATGGCGATCGGCCATGAGGTGCGGGCCTATCGCAAGAAACTCGGCATCACGGTCACCGATCTCGCCGCCGCGACCGGCATTTCGCTCGGCATGCTGTCGAAGATCGAGAACGGCAACATCTCGCCGTCGCTGACGACGCTGCAATCGCTGTCGCGGGCGCTTGGCGTGCCGATGACCGCTTTCTTCCGCCGCTTTGAGGAACCGCGCAATGCCGTCTTCGTCAAGGCGGGGCAGGGCATTGAGCTCGAACGCCGCGGCACACGCGCCGGCCACCAGTATAATCTGCTCGGCCATATCGACAACAATTCGAGCGGCGTCATCGTCGAGCCTTACCTCATCACGCTGACGGCCGATTCCGACATCTTCCCGACCTTCCAGCACGAGGGCATGGAGTTTCTCTACATGCTCGAAGGCGAGGTGGTCTATCGCCACGGCGACCAGCTTTTCCAGATGCAGCCGGGCGACAGCCTGTTCTTTGACGCCGATGCGCCGCATGGGCCGGAGCAACTGGTGAAACTGCCGAGCCGGTATCTCTCGATCATCAGCTATCCCCAACAAGTCACCAGAGGCTGATGTTGCCTTAAAAGAAAAATTTATTCCTCCCAGTTGAAGACCGCAAACAGAGCTGTTACTCCTTTCTCACCATGAACGGAGGCACACGCTATGTGCGGCATTGTTGGACTGTTCCTCAAGGACAAGAGCCTTGAACCCCAACTGGGAAATCTGCTCTCGGATATGCTGATCACCATGACGGATCGCGGCCCGGACTCGGCCGGCATCGCGATCTATGGCGGTTCTGCCGAGGGCAGGGCGAAGATTACCATCCAGTCCGCCAACCCTGGCGTCGATTTCGAAGGCCTCGCCGGCGACCTGGAGAAGTCCGGCATCAGAGCCGAGGTATCGATCAAGAGCACGCATGCGGTGATCGAGCTTGATGCCTCCAAGCTTGGCGCCGTGCGCAAGGCGCTTGCAGAGATCCGCCCGTCGGTCCGCCTGGTGGGATCGGGCGAAAGCGTCGAGATTTATAAGGAAATCGGTCTTCCGAAAGACGTCGTGAAGCGGTTCGACGTCCGCACCATGGGCGGCACCCACGGCATCGGCCATACCCGCATGGCAACCGAATCCGCCGTCACCACGCTCGGCGCCCATCCGTTTTCGACCGGCGCCGACCAGTGCCTCGTGCACAACGGCTCGCTGTCCAACCACAACAATCTGCGCCGCGAACTCATCCGCGAAGGCATGACCTTCGAGACGCAGAACGATTCCGAAGTCGCCGCCGCCTATCTCACGGCCGAAATGGCCAAGGGCAAGGATCTCGGCCAGGCGCTGACCGGCGCGCTCGACGATCTCGACGGCTTCTTCACCTTCGTCGTCGGCACCAAATCAGGCTTCGGCGTGGTGCGCGACCCGATCGCCTGCAAGCCCGCCGTCATGGCCGAGACCGACCAGTATGTCGCCTTCGGCTCGGAATACCGCGCGCTGGTCAACCTTCCCGGCATCGAGAATGCCCGCGTCTGGGAGCCGGAGCCGGCAACCGTTTATTTCTGGGATCACGACAAGGCCGCCTGAGGGGCACCTGAAAGCAAGGAGCCGCTGAACCCGCCTCCCAGATCAACGAGGAACCAATGCCGACATTCGATCTTTCCAACACCCCTCTTCGCGAACTGAACAGCGCGCTGCACGCCCTTTCCCAAGGCGCCAACGATACTGAATTCGAGGTCATCAACCCGCGCGGCAGCCATGCCGTCGCCGTCGGCATCGACAGCCCCGTCACGGTCGCCGTCAGAGGATCGGTCGGCTATTACTGCGCCGGCATGAATGACGGAGGCAGGGTCACGGTTCATGGGTCCGCCGGTCCGGGCGTTGCCGAAAACATGATGTCCGGCACCGTCGTCATCGAAGGCGACGCCAGCCAGTATGCCGGCGCCACCGGACAGGGCGGCCTGCTCGTCATCAAGGGCAATGCGGCCTCGCGCTGCGGCATTTCGATGAAGGGCATCGACATCGTCGTGCATGGCAGCATCGGCCACATGTCGGCCTTCATGGGCCAGTCCGGCCATCTCGTCGTGCTCGGTGACGCCGGCGATGCGCTGGGGGATTCGCTCTACGAAGCCAAGCTCTTCGTCCGGGGCGCGGTCAAGAGCCTGGGCGCCGACTGCATCGAGAAGGAGATGCGGCCCGAGCATCTGGAGAAGCTTGCCGAACTGCTGGACAAGGCCGGGGTCACGGACGTCAGGCCCGAAGAGTTCAAGCGCTACGGCTCGGCCCGCAAGCTCTACAATTTCAACATCGACAACGCCGACGCGTATTAAGGCGAGGGACACTCATGAGCTATCACAACCCCTACACCCCGCCACGCAAGTCTGCGACCTTCGACGACTATACGCTTGCCGAAATCCGCCGCGCGGCGGCGACCGGCATCTATGACATCCGCGGCGCCGGCACCAAGCGCAAGGTTCCGCATTTCGACGACCTGTTGTTTCTCGGCGCCTCCATCTCGCGCTATCCGCTCGAAGGCTATCGCGAGAAGTGCGACACGACTGTGGTACTCGGCTCGCGTTTCGCCAAGAAGCCGATCACGCTGAAGACGCCGATCACCATTGCCGGCATGAGCTTCGGCGCGCTGTCCGGCAATGCCAAGGAAGCGCTCGGCCGTGGCGCGACGATTGCAGGCACCTCGACCACAACGGGCGACGGCGGCATGACCGATGAGGAACGCGGCCATTCGCAGACGCTTGTTTACCAGTACCTGCCGTCCCGCTACGGCATGAATCCGAGGGATCTGCGCCGCGCCGATGCCATCGAAGTCGTGGTCGGCCAGGGCGCCAAGCCCGGCGGCGGCGGCATGCTGCTCGGCCAGAAGATCTCCGACCGCGTCGCCAATATGCGCAACCTGCCGAAGGGCATCGACCAGCGCTCGGCCTGCCGCCATCCGGATTGGACCGGCCCCGACGATCTCGAAATCAAGATCATGGAGCTGCGCGAGATCACCGATTGGGAAAAGCCGATCTACGTCAAGGTCGGCGGCGCGCGCCCCTATTACGACACCGCCCTTGCCGTGAAGGCTGGCGCCGATGTCGTCGTGCTCGACGGCATGCAGGGCGGCACGGCGGCGACCCAGGATGTCTTCATCGAGAATGTCGGCATGCCGACGCTTGCCTGCATTCGCCCCGCTGTTCAGGCGCTGCAGGATCTCGGCATGCATCGGAAGGTGCAGCTTATCGTGTCGGGCGGCATCCGCTCAGGCGCCGACGTCGCCAAAGCGCTGGCGCTCGGCGCCGACGCGGTGGCGATCGGCACGGCAGCCCTCGTCGCCATCGGCGATAACGATCCGCATTGGGAAGAGGAATATCAGAAGCTCGGCACGACGGCCGGCGCCTATGACGATTGGCATGAAGGCAAGGATCCGGCCGGCATCACCACCCAGGACCCGGAGCTGGCAAAGCGCCTTGACCCGGTCGCGGCCGGCCGCCGTCTCGCCAACTACTTGAAGGTGATGACGCTCGAGGCGCAGACCATCGCTCGTGCCTGCGGCAAGAACCATCTGCACAACCTCGAGCCGGAAGACCTCGTCGCACTGACGATCGAGGCATCGGCCATGGCGCAGGTGCCGCTCGCCGGCACCAACTGGATCCCCGGCAAGACCGGTTTTTAAAAACACCCGGCCGGGCGCGTTTGGGAGGATGCGGCCGGCTTCATCATCAAGTGTCTAAGATCAACATAAGGGGACAAACGTGACACTCGACCTCTCGCAATACGCCTCCGAGAGAGGCATCAAATATTTCATGATCAGCTATACGGACCTGTTCGGCGGCCAGCGCGCCAAGCTGGTCCCGGCCGAAGCCATCGCCGATATGCAGAGGGATGGCGCAGGCTTTGCCGGCTTTGCCACCTGGCTTGATCTGACGCCCGCTCATCCCGACCTCTTCGCGGTTCCCGATGCTTCCTCCGTCATCCAGCTGCCCTGGAAGAAAGACATCGCATGGGTCGCGGCCGACTGCGTCATGGACGATCTGCCCGTCGAACAGGCGCCGCGTGTGCTGCTGAAAAGACTGGTCGCTGAGGCTGCGAAAGAGGGGCTCAGGGTGAAAACCGGCGTCGAGCCCGAATTCTTTCTCATCTCTGCCGATGGTTCTGTCATCTCGGATCAGTTCGATACCGCTGAAAAACCTTGCTACGATCAGCAGGCGGTGATGCGCCGCTATGACGTCATCGCCGAGATTTGCGACTACATGCTCGAACTCGGCTGGAAGCCCTATCAGAACGACCATGAGGATGCGAACGGTCAGTTCGAGATGAATTGGGAATATGACGATGTTCTGAAGACGGCGGACAAGCATTCCTTCTTCAAGTTCATGGTCAAGTCGGTCGCTGAAAAACACGGGCTTCGCGCCACCTTCATGCCGAAGCCCTTCAAGGGCCTGACCGGAAACGGCTGCCATGCCCATATTTCGGTCTGGGACGTCGACGGCAAGGTCAACGCCTTCGCCGACAAGGAAATGGCTTTCGGTCTCTCCGCGCAGGGCAAGACCTTCCTCGGCGGCATCATGAAACATGCCTCGGCGCTCGCCGCCATTACCAATCCGACGGTCAATTCCTACAAGCGCATCAACGCGCCGCGCACGACTTCGGGCGCCACTTGGTCGCCGAACACCGTCACCTGGACCGGCAACAACCGCACCCATATGGTGCGCGTGCCGGGGCCGGGACGCTTCGAGCTGCGCCTGCCGGACGGGGCGGTCAACCCGTATCTCCTGCAGGCGATCATCATCGCCGCCGGCCTCGACGGCATCCGCAGCCAAGCCGACCCTGGCCCGCACCACGATATCGACATGTATGCCGAGGGGCATCTGGTGAAAGACGCGCCGCGGCTGCCGCTCAACCTGCTCGATGCGCTGCGCGCCTATGATGCCGACGAGGGCCTGAAGGCGGCGATCGGATCGGAATTTTCCGCCGCCTACCTCAAGCTCAAACATCGGGAATGGAATGCCTATTGCTCGCATTTCACCCAGTGGGAACGCGACAGCACGCTCGACATCTGAAGGGCGACCGATTTCCTAAAGCTCTTTGCTTTTGTGCATGGTCATCCGGGAACCGCTGCACACGTACCGGCGACATGCATCAATGACCACCGACACGCCGGGGCTGACAAGCTTCGGCGTCGCATCCCCGGACACCTGATCTGGCCAAGGAAGAGACAGCCATGAAAAACGTCGTACTCACCGTATCCTGCAAATCGACGCGTGGCATCGTTGCGGCGATTTCCAGCTATCTGGCGGAGAAGGGCTGCAACATCATCGACAGCTCACAGTTCGACGATCTTGATACCGGCAAGTTCTTCATGCGCGTCAGCTTCATTTCGGAAGAGGGGCTGTCCGGCTCGGCGATCAGCACCGATTTTGCCGCCGTCGCCGCACCTTTCGAAATGGACTACGAGTTCCACGACAGCGAAAGCCGCATGAAGGTGCTGCTGATGGTGTCGCGCTTCGGCCATTGTCTCAACGACCTGCTCTACCGCTGGAAGATCGGGGCGCTGCCGATCGACATCGTCGGCGTCGTCTCCAACCATTTCGATTACCAGAAGGTCGTCGTAAACCACGACATCCCCTTCCACCACATCAAGGTGACCAAGGAGAACAAGCCGCAGGCCGAAGCCCAGCTCGTCGAGCTCGTCAACCAGACCGGCACCGAACTGATCGTGCTCGCCCGCTATATGCAGGTCCTCTCCGACCAGCTCTGCAAGCAGATGTCGGGCAGGATCATCAACATCCACCATTCCTTCCTGCCGTCCTTCAAGGGCGCCAACCCCTACAAGCAGGCCTATGAGCGCGGCGTCAAACTGATCGGCGCCACCGCCCACTACGTCACCGCCGATCTCGACGAAGGCCCGATCATCGAGCAGGACACGGCGCGCATCACCCATGCCCAGAGCGCCGACGACTATGTCTCGATCGGCCGCGACGTCGAAAGCCAGGTGCTGGCGCGGGCCATCCACGCCTATATCCACCACCGCACCTTCATCAACGGCAACCGCACCGTCGTCTTCCCGGCAAGCCCCGGAAGCTACGCCTCCGAACGCATGGGGTGAGTCGCCGAGAGGTTAACGCCGCGGCAAGAACCGCAACCAGGCCGTCGACGAGATATTCGGCAACGGATGTTCATTCCGGTCACATGTGAGGATTATTCATAATTTGAATAAGCCCACATGTTTTCAACAGTATAGACAAAATTGTCGATCGAAATCGGCTACATCACGTTAGGGAATTTCCAGGCCGCGTTAACTTTTTGTTAACCATGTCAGCGGTACACATGGTCAACGATTTCTTCACACAGATGACCAAAGTGCTAACAGACGCTCGCTCTATCCGCATCAAGGGCCGCTCCTTCCTGGCCGTCATGTTGTCTCCGGACCTTCCTTTCGACGATTGGCTGGCGAGGCTTGACGATCTGGCCGCGCGTTCGGCCGGCTTCTTCCTGGGACGACCGGTCGTGCTCGACCTGTCAGACCTGCAAATCGACAAGCCGCAGCTGAAGGAGCTCATTGCCGAGCTTGCCAAGCGCAATGTCAGCATCATGGGCATCGAAGGCGCTCGGCCGTCCCTTCTAGGCTCCGGCATGCCGCCGGCGCTCAAAGGCGGCCGCTCCGCTTCCGACATTGAGGTTCAGGCGAGCGAGCCTGTCGAAGCGTCGAGCAAGCCGGCAGCTCCCGAGATCCGCCCGGCAACGACGCAATCGATCGTCATCCGCGAGCCGGTGCGCTCCGGGCAATCGGTGATCTTCCCGGAAGGCGACGTCACCATCGTCGGGTCGGTCGCCTCGGGCGCCGAGGTCATCGCCGGCGGCTCGGTCCACATCTACGGGGCGCTACGCGGCCGCGCCATGGCAGGATCCATCGGCAACGCATCGGCGCGGATTTTCTGCCGCAAGCTCGAGGCCGAGCTGGTGGCAATCGACGGCGTCTACAAAATGGCGGAAGACATGGCCCCCAATCTTCGCGGACAGGCTGTTCAGCTCTGGCTCGAAGACGATGCGATCATGGCGGAAAAACTGAGCTGACTACGGCGCAGCGGCGCAACACTTTGAATTACTGCGGCACGGCAAAGGAGAGAGAAATGGGGAAAGTGATCGTCGTCACGTCAGGCAAGGGCGGGGTCGGAAAGACGACCTCGACGGCCGCATTGGGCGCGGCGCTGGCGCAACGCAATGAAAAGGTCGTCGTCGTCGATTTCGACGTCGGCTTGCGCAATCTCGACCTGGTGATGGGCGCCGAGCGCCGGGTGGTCTATGACCTGATCAACGTCATCCAGGGCGACGCCAAGCTCACGCAGGCGCTGATCCGCGACAAGCGGCTGGAAACGCTGTTCCTGCTGCCGGCCTCGCAGACCCGCGACAAGGACAATCTGACGGCCGAGGGTGTCGAGCGCGTCATCAACGACCTGAAGCGTTATTTCGACTGGATCATCTGCGACAGCCCGGCCGGCATCGAGCGCGGCGCAACGCTCGCCATGCGTCACGCCGATGTTGCCGTTGTCGTCACCAACCCCGAAGTCTCGTCGGTCCGCGATTCCGATCGCATCATCGGCCTGCTCGATGCGAAGACCGCCAAAGCCGAACGCGGCGAGCGGATGGAAAAGCACCTGCTGCTGACCCGTTACGACGCCAACCGCGCAGAGCGCGGCGACATGCTGAAGGTCGATGACGTCCTGGAAATCCTGTCCATCCCGCTGCTCGGCATCGTGCCCGAAAGCATGGACGTGCTGCGCGCCTCCAACGTCGGGGCGCCGGTCACGCTGGCTGAAAGCCGCAGCCCGGCCGCCATGGCCTATTTCGATGCCGCCCGCCGACTCGCCGGCGAGACCCTGCCGATGGCGATCCCCGAGGAAAAGCGCAATATTTTCAACAAGATCTTCGGACGGAGGGCGGCATGAATATTTTCCGTCTCTTCAACAAACAAAGAACCGCGCCCGCCGCCCGTGAACGCCTGCAGGTGCTTCTCGCCCACGAGCGCGCCTCGGCAGGATCGGACCTGGTCACCCTGCTGCGCGAGGAAATCCTAGCTGTCATCGCCAAGCACGTCGAACTCGACCACGACAAGGTGCAGGTGACGATCGACCGCAACGAATATGTCTCGACCCTCGAGATCGACGTCGAAATCCCGCTGAACGCGGCCGTACAGGCGGCTTGAAGGTAACGACGCTGGTATTGACGGCCATCTGGCGCCAGGAGATCGCTGAGGGCAGCCCCTCATCCGGCTGCCGCCACCTTCTCCCCGTAAACGGGGAGAAGGGGACAAGTCGCGATCTCCGTCTCTCTCCAGCCTCTCGCGTGGCACGTCCCCTCGCCCCGTTTACGGGGAGAGGGCTAGGGTGAGGGGCAGTCGCCGGTACAGCCCCGTACGAACCTGACAGCCGTGGGTCAAACCCGGGCATGCCGAAAAAGCCTAGGTTGAGCCGCCATGAAAACATGGCGGCTTTTTGCGTCGATCTGTCCGGCCGAAAGGCTCAGCGACCGCCCTCGATCTTGCGGTGGCGCTGGGCAATACCGCCCTTGCCATAGGGGTAATCCAGAGGCTGCGGAGCGCTGACCTCGTTGAGCCTGGTCATCTCTTCCTTGGAAAGCTCGAGCTTCATGGCGCCGAGATTGTCGGCGAGCTGCTCGGGGGTGCGGGCGCCGAGAATGACCGAGGTGACGGCTGGTTGCGCCGCCGTCCAGGCGAGCGCTACCTGCGCCATGCTCACGCCGCGCGCCCGGGCGATCTCCTCCACAGCGCCGATGATCGCCCAGGTGCGCTCCTGGGCATTGCGCGGCGCATAGGATTCGCCGCCGCGATTGGGGTTTTCGCCGAGGCGGGTGGCGCCGGTCGGCATCTCGTCGCGCTTATATTTGCCGGTCAGCCAGCCGCCGCCGAGCGGCGACCACGGCAACAGACCCATGCCGGCATCCTGGCAGGCCGCGACGATTTCGAGCTCAATGTCGCGCACCAGCAGATTATATTGCGGCTGCAGCGTCACCGGACGCGTATAACCGCGCGCCTTGGCGATCTCCGATGCCTTGGCGATATGCCAACCGACATAGTTGGAAAAGCCGTAATAGCCGATCTTGCCTGACGAAACCGCATCGTCGAGGAAACGCAACGTCTCTTCGATCGGCGTCAACGCGTCCCAGGCATGCATCTGGTAGAGGTCGATCTGCTCGAGGCCGAGCCGGCGGAGCGAATCGTCGAGCGCCTGGCCGAGATGCCGGCGCGACAAGCCGATATCGTTTGGTCCGTTGCCCATCGGAAAACGGCCCTTGGTGGCGACGATCGCCTGGCGGGCCTCGGTCGGGCGCGCCTTCAGCCAACGTCCGATGATCTCTTCCGACTTGCCGGCGCTGTAGACATCAGCGGTATCGATGAAATTACCGCCCCAGGCGAAATAATCGTCGAGCAGCTTGTGCGAAGCCGCTTCGTCGGCCTCCGCACCAAAGGTCATGGTGCCCAGGCAATAGGCGGTGACGACGGCCCCGCTGGGACCGAGCTTGCGATAATCCATTTCTTCCTCCTCATGCGGATACCCGCAGCCGACGCGAAAAAATCGTCGGGGTAGAAGCCGGGGCTTCCGCAATCTAATGACAATATCGAGCTTGAGGCGGCCGCTGCCGCCGGATGACGTCTGGCGCCCTGGGCTCATCTGGCGCAGGGGCAGGCGCAGCATAGCCAATCCCCCCCGTGCCACAAGTGGGAAAACATATTCCCGCCTGCCGCGCAGTTGGGATTGGTCATGCTTTTCTCGAAAACGAGCCGGCGATCCGATCGGCTGCGGCGACACCGGTGTCGTAGGCGCCGTGCGCCGTCGAGTAACGCGAGCGCGAACAGGCTTCGCCGGCAAAAAATATCCGCTCGTCATGCGGTGCTGCGAGCACAGCGCGCAGATCGGAGGCGCCAGGCTCGGCATAGGAATAGGAGCCGCCGATATGGGGTGCAGCGGCCCAGGCCGAGATCGCCGCCAGCGACAATTCCTTGCGGATATCACCGCCGAATTGCCCCGCCAGCTCATCGGCGGCGAAGGAAAAGGCAGCCTCGCTGCCCTCTCGCTCCAGATCGTGGGCGAGGTCACCGGCAAAATAGGCTTCGACAACAGGAGTGCCGAGTGGCCGGAGCTGATAGGTGCCGGTTGCACCGCGGCTGATGGAGCCGAGCATATGGGTGTCGGCCGGCAGCGCCTGCGGATGCGCAAGTCCGAGGAAGAGCTTGTCGGCGAGCCCGAGCGGCAAACGGGCGGCGGCCTGCGTTTTATCAGGCAAGGGCGGGTCGAAGGCGATCTTTTCAGCCGCAAGCATATTGGTCGAAACGGTCACCAGCACGGCACGGGCGCTGAGAATGCCTTGATTGGTCACGATGCCGACCCGGCCGGCGTGACGGTGGTCGATGCGCCTGACCTCGACGCCGAGCCTTGCCGGAACCGGCCTGCCATAAAGTGAAATCAAGGTTCCATAACCCTGGCGCACCCGCCAGTCGGGACCAGGGCCTGGATCATATCTGTTGTAGTCGACGACGGAAGACCGTTCCAGTTCGGCGCCGGTGATGTAGGTGCCGATTGCCCGGATCTGGCCGTTCCAGGCATTTCCGGGCTCGAGCGCAGCCGCCAGATCGGTATCATCGCCTTCATGGCTGTCGAGCCGTTCGAAATAGGCGCTGATCGCCTCTTGCGCGGCCTGGGTCTCCGCATCGTTCCGCTGCAGCCGCCGGCCGCCGCTCCAGGGCGCTGGTGTGCGGTCGACCGTCAGTCCGACCGCCGCGGCAATATCAGTCCAGGCATTGGTCCGCGCCCCATGCAGCCAGCCGCAGCCGAGATCGAGCACGGCGTCGGCTGCTCCCGGCAGCCCGACCGTCCAGGCCCTGCCGCCGAGACGGTCGCCGGCTTCCAGCAGCAGGATCGAAAGATCCGGACGGATGGCCTGCACGCGCCGCGCGGCGGCAATGCCGGCAGCGCCACCGCCGATGATGACGACGTCTACGTCGGCGCCCTTGCCATTGTCACCGGACATGTCTTCTCCTTTGGCCGCTCGCGCTCAGCTAAACTTTCATCTCGATAAAAGACAAGGGCTGGGGATAGCGCCCCGCGCGATGGATTAAACCGCGTCCACGTGACATACAGGTCCGATGAGCGTGCAGAGAGATTCGCAACTCGACATGTTTTTCAGGCCGTCGCCGGCGGTCGCCAAGGCGCGCGCTCCATCGCGCCGGCCGCCGTCGCAACCGGCCGCCCGTTCTGATGAAGACATGGCACGCGCACTGGAAGAGAGCGGCAACTATCGCATCCTCAGGAAACTGACCGCCCGGCCGATTGCACCTGTCAGGCGGCCGGAATATCCGCGGCTCGGCGTCGTTCTCGACACGGAGACCACAGGTCTCAACCATCGCAGCGACGAGATCATCGAAATCGGCGCCGTCGCCTTTACATTCGACGACGACGGCGCGATTGGCGATATCGTCGGCATCTATGGCGGCCTGCAACAGCCGTCGCGGCCGATACCGCCGGAGATTACCCGGCTGACGGGGATCACCGATGCGATGGTCGAAGGCCAGGTCATCGATATGAGGTCGTTGAGCGCCCTGATCGAGCCGGCCGATCTGATCATCGCCCACAATGCCGGTTTCGACCGGCCGTTCTGCGAGGCCTTCTCGCCGCTCTTCACCGGCAAGGCCTGGGCATGTTCGGTGTCGGAAATCGACTGGAGCGCGCGCGGCTTCGAGGGCACCAAGCTCGGTTACCTCGTCGGCCAGGCCGGCTATTTCCATGAGGGCCATCGCGCGGTGGACGACTGCCACGCGCTCCTGGAAATCCTCGACCGGCAGCAAGGTGAGGGTGAAAGCCCGTTTGCCGAGCTCTACCGGGCCAGCCAGCGCTCGCGCATCCGCATCTTCGCCGAACACAGCCCGTTCGAAATGAAGGACCACCTGAAGGCGAGGGGCTATCGCTGGTCTGACGGAAGCGACGGCCGCCTGAAGTCCTGGTGGATCGAAGTCGGTGAAGATGATCTCGGTGACGAACTCTCCTATCTGCGCTCGGAAATCTACCGATGGAGAGAGGCGGATCCGCCGACCGTGCGGCTGACGGCCTTCGACCGCTACAGATCCTGAGCCCATCTGACGCGACGACCCATGCAAGAGCCGCATAGGTGCAGTGTTGCATTGGCGCTGCAACAACCGCGGGTCCCAAATTATATACGGCTCATCGAAGCGAACGAAGCGCCAAGGACTGGCAGCTAGGCTTCGAAAGCCCACGGAAAGGGGATCATCATGAACGTAGCACGCTCTTTCAACAATTGGCGCAAGTACCGTCAGACGGTCGCTGAACTGGGCCGTATGACCACGCGCGAACTGGACGACCTCGGCATCGGCCGCGGCGAAATCCGCACTATCGCTCGTGCAGCCATCGGCCGATAACGGCCTGACAGACGACCAACTTCGAGCCTTGCCCAGCGCCTGCTTCTCCCGAGCGGGCGCTTTGCTTTTGCGGTGCCTGTAGCCATGAGCATTTCGCATAATGCATGGCTGCATTGCAAAGAAATGCCTATCAACTGGGCACAAAATAAGTATGATTATTTCCATCGAAGCGATGCATCTCCTCCCGCATCCCTTCGATATGCAGGCGCCCGTCCTCCTCCCAGGGTCGCCTGCGGGAACGACAGCACTCCTCCTCCCAGCTGTAGTTCGGTTCTTTTCGAAAAGCCTGCCGCACCTCCTCCCGCGGCAGGCTTTTTCGTTTTGGCCGCCGGACCACGCCGAAAGCGGCCGCTTGCGGGGGGATGTCGTCACCAATCCCAGCCAAATTCTCCTGTCTGTTCTCAACTCTGCTTGAATGCTAGGCTCTGCTCGGCCAAGCGCGGACAAAGCTGTTGACACCGAACTTGTCGTACAACTATGTAACCAGACGGATACCACCGCAGCGGAAAAACGTCTGATATGACCAGCTTTCCCGCTATAGCGGTGCCGCCTGACGACAATGAAGCTGAAGGAAAATTGACATGCAGATCGACGTGAGACACGCCTCCCACCCCGAGGCCGTGCGCGGTTACGACACCGAAACGCTGCGGCGTCACTTTCTGGTGGAAACCATCTTCGAAGGCGGCGAGATCCGACTGACCTATTCGCATTACGACCGCATGGTCATCGGCGGCGTCACGCCGCTCGGCACCGTGCTGACGCTGACGGCGCCGACGGCGATCGGACAGGAAACCTTCCTTGCCGAACGTGAACTCGGCGCGCTGAACATTGGCGGCGCCGGCCGCATCATCGTCGACGGAACCAGCTACGACCTTGCCAAATATGATTGCCTCTACGCCGGCAAGGGCGCCAAGGATGTCAGGTTCGAGAGCGCAGATGCCGCCAATCCGGCCAAGTTCTATCTGGTTTCGACGCCGGCGCATCAGACGCATCCGACCGTGCTGCTCACCCGCGAAAAGGCCCGCCACCTGACGCCGGGCGAAGCCGCGACGGCCAACAAGCGGTCGATCTATCAGTTCATCCATCCGGAGGTCTGCCAGTCCTGCCAGCTCACCCTCGGCTTGACCATGATCGAGCCGGGCAGCGTCTGGAACACCATGCCGGCCCATACGCATGACCGGCGCATGGAGGCCTATCTCTATTTCGATCTCGAAGCCGAGCAGCGCGTCTTCCACTTCATGGGCGAGCCGCAGCAGACCCGGCATATGCTGGTCGCCAACGAGCAGGCGGTCATCTCGCCGCCCTGGTCGATCCATTCCGGCGCCGGCACCAAGAACTACAGCTTCATCTGGGCGATGGCCGGCGACAATAAGAGCTTCACCGACATGGATCACATCGCCATTGCGGATCTGAGGTGAGCGCCGTGGCCAATCCCTTCGATCTTTCCGGCAAGACGGCCGTCGTCACCGGCGCCAATACCGGTATCGGCCAGGCGATCGCGGCCGCGCTCGCCGGGGCCGGCGCCTCGATCGTCGCCGTCGGGCGCTCCTCGATGGACGAAACCGAGGCATTGGTGAAGGAAGCGGGCAGCCGCTTCCACGTCATCAAGGCCGATCTCGGCACGATCGAACCGGTCAAGGGGATCGTCACTGAAGCCATCCAGACCTTCGGCGGCCTCGACATCCTCGTCAACAATGCCGGCATCATCCGCCGCGCCGATGCGCTCGACTTCACCGAAGAAGACTGGGACGCGGTGATCGACGTCAACCTGAAGACGGCCTTCTTCCTGTCGCAGGCGGCCGGCCGTCACATGGTCGACAAGGGCAGGGGCAAGATCATCAACATCGCTTCGCTGCTGTCCTTCCAGGGCGGCATCCGCATCCCCTCCTATACCGCCTCGAAAAGCGGCCTTGCCGGCCTGACCAAGCTGCTTGCCTGCGAATGGGCCGGCAAGGGCGTCAACGTCAACGCCATCGCGCCGGGTTACTTCGTCACCAACAATACGACGGCGCTGCGCGAGGATCCGGATCGCAATGCCGCCATCCTCGCCCGCATTCCGGCCGGGCGCTGGGGGAAGCCCGATGAACTCGGCGGTGCGGCCGTCTTCCTGGCATCGTCGGCATCCGACTATGTGCATGGGACGGTGCTGCCCGTCGATGGCGGCTGGCTGGCGCGGTGATCCGCGCCACCCAGTGACCGGGTGCTGCTGTGGCGCACGTCCTTTTGCCTTTCCAGCCGCCATGCGTTAGCAAAAGCAAATGATCGACGGCAGGATCGAGCCAGGATGACGGACAAGGACAACGCGCTCTTCACGACCATTCGCCAGCCGAACCTGCGCAGCGGCCTTGCCGATACGCTGATGGCGCAGATCGAATCCGGCGACTTGAAGCCCGGCCAGCGCCTGCCGACCGAACAGGCGATCATGGCGGCGACCGGCGTCAGCCGGACAATCGTGCGCGAGGCGCTCGCCACGCTGCGCGCCAAAGGCCTGATCACCACGCATCAGGGCCTCGGCGCTTTCGTTTCGAACGATCCCAACCCGCGATCCTTCTCGATCATTCCCAACGATCTGCAGTCGATCGATGAGGTTCTGCGTGTGCTGGAACTGCGCATGGGGGTCGAATACGAAGCCGCCGGTCTTGCCGCGCTACGGCGCACGCCGGAGGACGTCGAGCGCATGCAGGACCGCCTCGATGCCCTCGACAAGGCGCTGGAAAAGGGCGGATACGGCGCGCAGGAGGATTACGCCTTCCACCGGTCGATCCTGGTCGCGACGCAGAATTCCTACTACAGCCGCCTCTTCGACACGTTCGGCGATATTATGGTGCCGCGCCAATGGGCGCGCCTCGACAAGACGACGGCTTTCGAGCGCAAGCGCCATGCCGCCCGCATGCGCCGGGAACACCACGCCATCTTCGCGGCGATCCGCGACGGCAACGAAGCGGCCGCGCGCCGCGCGATCCGCAGCCACTTGTCGAAGAGTGCGGCGCGCTTCGAAGAGCTGCGCGACGCGACCAACTTATCCTGAATTCACATCTGCGGCTTCGGCTTCATCAACCGTCGCCAGCCGGCATGATCCGTCCACAGATCGAGGGCGGCGTGCGCCGCCGGCAGAAGCGGTTTGCGGCTGCGCCGGCCGTAGCGTCGTTTGAAGCCGAGGATATTTTCGACGAAGCTCCTGGTGTAGAGGCCGGGTCCGCTCGAATAGATGCGCCATCCCCCGTCGACGGCGACCTTTCCGGCCTTGACGCGCGCCCAATCATCCGCCGCCTGATAGCGGTCAGGGAAGGCCGCGTCGCTGCTACTGAAATAGGTGTTGCGCTGGCGCAGCGATGCCTGCGGCAAGGCCGTCGTGACGGCGATCGGATTGACGACGGCGATCGCCTCCCAGAGCGCGTCCGCCGCTCCGTCCAGGGCAAGCGTTTCGCAATAACGCAGATGCGCATGCACATACATCAGCCCGATCTCGCGGCCGAAGAAAGAGGAAGATTCGGCCCGGCGGAACAGCGTTTCAGACCCGCCGGCGTAGGTCGCGGGCTTTTCCATCAGCCGCACGCCGTCGGGGAAAAGCAGATGCTCCTCGATCAGTTGCATGTGATGGCGCCTCTGCGCCGGCGTGAACAGCTTGCCGAGCATCGCCTGCGTCATCGCGATCAGCGAGAAGGAGAGGCCGGTGCGCGTGTCGCTCGGATGCAGCAGCAATTCGACGCTGTCATGGGCAGGATCGAAGATGCCGTAGCCGGCAACGACGCCGTCCCGCACGAGATGGCGATTGAAATCCCGGCGCATCGCCGTTGCGATCTTGCTCAGCGCCTTGGCCTTGCCCTTGTGACCGAGGCGGCGGCGGATGGCGGAATAGCGGACGATCTGCTCGTAGAGCAGGGCGACGGTCCAGCTGCTGACCATCCAGTCGCGCAGATGCGGATCGGCCGGCTGCAGCGAATCGTTCCAATCTCCCTCACCATAACGGATCAGATGGGTTCCGGGGATGAAACGCTCGCGGACGGTATCGAGCAGCTTCTCGACATGAATGGCGATGGTGTCGACTTCCGGCGCCTTCTGCATGGTCTTTTCATCGCGCCAGGACACCTTCTCATCGAGAATGGCGAGATCGCCGGTTGCCTCGATGTAATCACAGAGCGCCTTCAGCGGCCAGACGATGATGTCGCCATGGCTGTCGCCCGCCCGGATGTTGGCGTAGGGCTCCAGCATGAACCATTGCGGCCAGTCGCCTTTTTCCAGGTACTGTTCGCTGAAGACGGTCTTCAGCACTTGTCTAGCCTCGCGGTCATGCTCATAGGCAAGCAGGAATTCGATCGGCCCCTGGCAGGCGTCGCGCGTGCCCCAGGCAGCACCCGTATATTGCTCCAGCCCATGCGGCACGCTCAGATGCACGATGGCGTCATGGGCAAGCCAGGGCAGGAGGGTTGCCTGGGCGGCAAGATCGGGCGACGCGCTGTCGATCCCGATGCCGCGCACGGCGTTGCGCCAGAATGTCGATGCCGGCGCGAGCATGGCTGCATCGTTGACGCCGGCCTCATACCGTTGCGCCAGCCGCTCGGCGTCGTCGGCATCGGTCATCGAACCGACGACGGCGAAGGAGAGGGCCTGCGTCGGCCGTGAGCGCAGAGCCACGAAAGCGCCGTTGCGCGCAAGACCATCGGTATAGAGCAGCTCGTCGCCGCCGATCTCGTCGATGGCGTCGGGCGTCGAACTTACCAGCCAATAGACGGCATCGGGGTAACGCTCGCCCCAGAGCCAGGCGGGGTCGGGCCGGAAGGAGATGCGTTTGCGCGCGGGGTCGAAGTCGATCTGCCCGCCGGCGTCATATTCACGCTCGCCGAGCACGATATGACCGAAGACCAGGAAACGGCACGGCTTGCCCTCGACGGAGAGGCTCCATTGCATCGCCGCATCCTCGCCGGAGGCGACGGCCGTCACGATGATCGTCTGCTCCGGGCATTGATAGATCCAACGGCAGTCGCTCAAACCCATCTCGAAGGCCGACGGCACCGCCAGAAGCTGCCAGCCCATGCCGAGATCGGCCATGATGCGCAGCCCGCTGGCGCGCGTCATATTGTAGGGATCTCGCGAGACGGAAAAGAGCTTGTGGAAGGACGTGTTGCCGATCGTCAGCTGCGCGGCGAATATCCCCTGCATCCAGCAGGTGGCGGCGAGCGTGGCATCATCCAGCAGCATGTTCTGACCGCTTCGGACGATCGCGCCGTGGCGCCGCGCGACGATGAGCTCCTTGTCGCGCAGCACGACGTGGCGGTTGAGAGCTCCGTCCGGCACGAAAAAGGAAAGAAGCTTTCCGTGGCCGCGCTCTTCCAGGCTCCGCTCGGGATAGAGCCGGCCGATCGTCTTTTTGTCGAGCGTCTCGACCTCCAGCAGGGGAGCGTCCTGGAGCAGGCTGCGAACCGGTGCTGCCGCCTTTCGATCGGCGGGCGCCTCCTCCGGCAGCTCGATCCCGTCGAGCAGCGCAAGGTCGGCATCGCTTGAAGCCTCGGGATGGTCTGCGGCAAACAGGGCAAAGAAGGTCGCCGTCGCGCCATCTGGTGTGACCGACAGCGTTCTCGATTGAACGGCCGGGCAGGCGGTCTCCTGCTGCCGCCGTTCGCTCGGCAGCCGGGTGCCGAAAGGGCCGACCAGCAGGTCCTCGAGCCGATCTTTTGCCTGCACGAGCTGGATCGCATCGGTGGCATAGGCGACAGCCCCGTCGAGGCAGCCTTGCGCCAGCCACGGATTGCGGCCGCCTGATTGTTTAAGATTTTGCCGGTTCATCACCACGAAGCCAAAGGCCGGGTGATCAGCAATGTGGTGATCGACATATTGCGAGGCATAGGCCTCGCTGTTCATCAGAAAGCCGCGGTCGCCGAGGCCGACATCCTGGATCAGCACCAGATCCGCCGGCAGCGTTCCATCCTTCAGATGCCGGATCGAGGCACGCCAGAACCATGCCGTTTCGGAGGGGTGAAGCGCGAGGCGGACGTCATAGGCGATATCGCCTGTCTTGCCGCTCCACGAGAAGCTCGTCGCATCATAGGCGAAACTGCCATCGGCACGGCGGCCGACGATCTCGACGACATCGGGGCGAGCGCCGCCGACGCGCAGATAAAGACGGCCAATGCCGCCGATGAGCGGCGAGCCCTGGATCTGGTTGATCTGCACCGATCCCTTGTCGTCGGCATAGTCGATGGCAAACAGCGTCCCGTTCGGCAGCGCCGATATCGACAGGCCGGATCCGTTGCTGATCGCAAAGAGGCCAAGCTCTTCGCGTCGTGGCATTTGCAAGCTGCGCGTCCGGTTGGGGGCCATGGAGATCTCGTCAATTGATGTCAGAGGGGAATCAGAGGATGGCGCAAAAAGAGTGAGGGAAATCTTACCGGTGATCGGCAGATCGACAAGGGATCGTGACATGCGGCTCCCTGCCCGAAACGCAACCGAGCCCGGCCGGAAGGCCAGGCTCGGGGTTCGATCAGCGAATGTGGTCCGGGCGTTCTATGCGCCGGGCTCCCTTTGCATCGACCAGAATTAGCCGCGGAACAACGACAGGATGTTCTGGGACGACGAATTCGCGATCGACAGCGACTGGATCGCCAGCTGCTGCTGGGTCTGCAAGGCCGACAGCTTGCTCGACTCCTCCTCCATGTCGGCATCGACCAGGCGGCCGACGCCGGAGTCGATCGAATCCGAAAGCGCACTGACGAAGTCTTCCTGCAGTTCGATGCGCGTCGAGATCGAACCCAATTGCGCACCGGCCGAGGTCATCGCCGACAGCGCCGATTCGATGGTCGACAGCGCCGACTGGATCTGACCGGTGGTAAAGTCGGTAATGTCGAGCGAGTAGACGGAATCGCCGTTTGCATCCGCCGTTCCGAGAATACCCGAGGAGGTTTCGATCGACCCGCTGCTCATCCCGAACAGCACATTGCCGGCGGAGCTGGTGTCCAATGCATATTCCGTCATCTTGACGGACACGGCGCCGGAGCCGTCGCGGATGAAGGACGAGACGACGCTTTTCGTGCCGCTCTCGCCGGCGACCCAGTTCTCGCCCGAGAACGACGCCGACTGGGCGATGCTCATCAGCTGCTCCTGCAGCTGGCTGATTTCTTCCTGGACCTTGGACTTGTCGACGCCGTCTTCGGTGGCGGCGACCAGCTTGGCTTTGATCTCGTCGACGACGTCGATGGCGCTTTCCATTGCCGTGTAAGCGGTATCGACATTTGCCGCACCGAGGCCGAGGGCGTCGGAGACGGCCGAAAGCGCCTTGTTGTCGGAGCGCATCGTGGTGGCGATGGACCAGTAGGCGGCGTTGTCGGATGCGGTGTCGACGCGATAACCGGTCGAAACGCTGTTCTGGGTCGATTCGAGGTTAGAGTTGATGCTGCGCAGCGTCTGGAGGGCAGCCATCGCGGAATTGTTCGTATTGATGCTCGTCATTGGAAATTCGCCTGGTTCGGAAGTTGGATGGGTTGCATCCCGGGAACATCCGGGCCGTGGCGAGCAGCCTCATGCTTATCGACCCGTATGGGGCGGTCAATTCGCCATCGTTGGATCAATTATTGTACTTAAAGGTACCTTAATGGTTAACGCACGGCGGCCAGCCGAAATTTTTTCCCGAAATGCACCTCGGCCAAAAGGATTATCCGCGATCGGCGGCCGGCATTGGCCCTGGGGTCGGCCGCAGAAATTCCGCATCGGCGATTGACGCCCCGGCGAAAAACCGACTATCAATATTAAATCAATTTGATTGACTTCAACGCCATGCCGATCCCGGCGCTGTGCCGGAACGCTCGAAAACCTGGTTTTCCCCTCAAGGAAGAGTGATGATGTCGACACCGCGACCGAATACCCTGCGGCTTGAAACCCTCTGGAACCCGCCTGCCGACGGCAAGGAATTTTCCTACGTCCTGCGCCTCAAGAACCTCGGCAGCGAACCGCTTTCGAGTTTTTCCCTCTGCGTCAGCGGCCCGGGCCGTGTCGATCCCGCCGGGCGCGTCGAAGGCGCGACGGTTTCGCAACGGCTTTCGAATTTCACCGAATTCCAGCCGCCGGCCGGTTTCGTGCTCGGCGCCGGCGAGACCTGGACGATCTCCGTCTATGCGCTGAGCTGGCAGTTCCGACACTGGACGGACGGCGCGACTAGCGCCTATCTGGCGCTTTCGGATGGCAGCACCATCGTGCTGGGTGTCGAGCCGACGCGCTCATCGGTCAGCAATGCAGCGCTGAAGCGCGGCGCCGAGATCTATCCTGTTCCCGCCAACGCGCCCGTTCAGATTTCGGTCATCCCCTGGCCGAACCACGTCGCGGTCGCCTCGCGCCGGCCGCTGCCGGCCGGCTTTGCCCCGCTGGCGCAGAGCGGCGAAGGGGAGGCGGCGGCGCAAAGCTTCACGACGCTGGTCGACCATCTCTTCGCCGTCGAGGGCATTGTCCGAAGCGCGGCGGAAGGCGCGGTCCCGGTCATGCTGAAGGATGCCGCCGGCTTCGGCCCCGAAGCCTATCGGCTGAGCTTCGACGACGAGACCCTGACGGTCGAGGCGAGCAGCCGCACCGGCTTCCTCTACGGCCTCGTCACGCTCGGCCAGATCTGGCGCGGCGCCAGGCTGCATCCCGGCGTCTTCCAGTTTCCTGGAGCCGGCGAGATCGTCGACGAGCCGGCGATGGGCTGGCGCGGCCTGCATCTCGATGTCGCCCGCCAGTTTTACGGCGCCGCCGAGGTCAAGAAGCTGCTGGCGGTGCTTGCCTGGAACAAGCTCAACCGCTTCCACTGGCACCTTTCCGACGACGAGGCCTGGCGCGTCGAGATCGACGCCTATCCCGCCCTGACCGAGATCGGCGCCTGGCGCGGCCACGGTCTTGCCGTGCCGCCGCTGCTGGGGTCGAGCCCGGCCCGAACCGGCGGCTACTACACCAAATCCGTCATCCGAGAGATCGTCGCCCAGGCGAAGAGCTTCGGCATCGAGATCGTGCCCGAGATCGATATGCCCGGCCATTGCTACGCCATGCAGCAGGCGATCCCGGAGCTGCGCGATCCGGCCGAGAAAGGCAGCTACTACTCGGTCCAGGGCTTTCCCGACAATTGCATCAATCCGGCCCGCGAGCAGACCTACGAGATCGTCGAGACCATCCTTTCCGAACTGATCGAGCTCTTCCCGTTCAAGGTCATCCATCTCGGCGCCGACGAGGTGCCGCTCGGGGCATGGTCCGGTTCGCCGGCAGCACTCGATCGCCTGCGCGCCGTCGCCGGCGACGCGGTCGCCGATGCGCATGCCAAGCGACTGAATGTCGTGACCAATACCCATGGCGCCGACGATATTCACGGTTCGGGCGCAGCGATCCTGCAGGCGGAGTTCCTGGAGCGCGTGCAGCGTTTCCTGGCAAGCAAGGGCTGCATCACCGGCGGCTGGGAAGAAGCGGCACACGGCGATGTCATCGACAAGGAGAAGAGCTATCTCTGCAGCTGGCGCAATGTCGAGGTCTCGGCCGAACTCGCCGAACGCGGCTATCAGATGGTCGTCTGCCCCGGCCAGGTCTACTACCTCGACATGGCGCTGAGGCCCGATTGGGACGAGCCGGGCGCCAGCTGGGCGGGGAATTCGGACGCGGAAAAGCTCTATAAGTTCGATCCGGTGGGCGGCTGGACGGCGGCGCAGAAACAGCAGCTGCTCGGCATCCAGGCCTGCATATGGTCGGAACCGATGACCGACCGCGCCGTCTTCGACCGCCTCGTCTTCCCGCGTATCTCGGGGCTTGCCGAAACCGGCTGGACGAAGCCGCCGGCCAAATCCTGGGAGCGCTTCAAGGCGCTCGCAGGGCTGATGCCGCTGCTTTACGGGCTGCAACAGTCGTAAGGCATGTCTCGCAAAAGTGTGCAGCGGTTTTGCGATAAAGACATGCGTAAAAGCAAAGACCTAAAGCGTGACAAGCGAATCTGAAAGATCGCGACACGCTTTAGCGCCGGCCTTCACTGCCGCTGCCGGTAGGCAGAGGGTGTGACGCCAGTGCCCAGCTTGAAGGCCCGCGTCAGGTGGCTCTGGCTGCTGAAGCCGCAGGCCGAAGCGATCTGCGCGATCGGCTCCATGCCCGATAACATCGATTTGGCGCGCTCGACACGACGGTGCGCCACCCAGCCATGCGGCGACACGCCAAAGCTTGCCCGGAACATCCGCTGAAAATGAAAGGCGCTGAGCTGGCCGATATCAGCCAGATCCTGCAAGCGGATCGTCTCGCCGAGATGGGCCTCGATATAATCCAGAGTTCGGCGCCGCACATGCGGCGCGAGCCCGCCGCTGATCGCGCGGGCACGCATGCCTCCATAGCGCGGATCGACGAAGAGGTCGTGGATCGCCTGCGTCATCGCTTCTTCGGCCAGCAGATGGCCGCCCGCCAACATCGCTTCCGTCATCTGCCGAAGCCTCCGCGCCAAGGCGGGCGCATCGGCGAAGGTCACTTCGGCAAGAGCCATGAACCGCGCATCGCGGTCAAAGGTCTCGGCAAACATCCGGCGCATCTGATCGTCGGGAACATACAGATGGACGAATTCGAAGAAGTCGGTGATCTCCCATTCGGACGAGTGCCCCTGCGGCATGATGCACAGCACACCAGGACGGCCGCGCGCGTCGGGGCCGCCATCCAGCCGACGCGTTCCGGCGCCGCCGCTCAAATAAAGACTGAACGTATGACCGTCCGGCCGCTCATAGCGCATCCGGTCATGCGCATTGCTCCAGATGGCAGCCGATCGCCCGAAACCGAGATCGATCGACTGTGACATCCGCGCCTTGGGAGAGGCGGACAAAAACCTGAATACCGAGAGGCGGCTATCTTTCACCAATTCTTTCCCACAGCTGGCCACGCCTTCAGAACAATACGAAGAGACGCCTGATATGGCGAGAGGGAAGTCCGGGCACATCGATTTCATAGCAAGAATCTGCAAGAGACCTGCTCACGATTTGCCTATTCGTGGAGAAAACGAGGATTACTCCATGGCAAACGCCGTTCTTTTCATCGCGACCGTTCTCATATGGGGGACGACCTGGATCGCCATAGCGATGCAGGTCGGTCCGGTGCCGGTCCTGGTCTCGGTCTTTTACCGATTTGCGCTGGCAGCCGTGATCCTCGTTGCCATCCTGGCCGTCATGCGGAGGCTCAAGCTCCCTGCCTTGCGCGATCAACCCTTCATCCTTGCGCAGGCGCTCTGCCTGTTCAGCCTCAATTTCATCTGTTTCTACAATGCCGCCGCCTCGATTCCCTCAGGGCTGATCTCGGTGATCTTCTCGCTCGCGACGATCTACAATGCCGTCAATGCGCGCCTCTTCTTCGGCGACCGCATTACCGGCCGCACGCTGCTCGCCGCGGCGCTCGGCGCCACCGGCCTTCTCCTGCTGTTCGGAGAGGAGGTCGTCGTCGATTTCGATATGGGCACGTTGAAAGGGATCGGGCTCGCAGCGCTCGGCACGCTGTTCTTCTCGCTCGGCAACATGGCATCGCGCCGCAACAGCGCGGCCGGCATCTCACCGCTGACCGCCAATGCCTGGGGCATGACCTATGGCACGATCGTCCTCCTCGTGCTGATTGCCGTGACGCAGACGCCGATCGTGGCGCCATCAGGCATCACCTATCTTGCCGCGCTGCTCTATCTCTCGGCGATCGGATCGGTGATCGGTTTCACCACCTACCTGATGCTGGTGTCGCGCATCGGCTCCTCACGGGCTGCCTATGCGACCGTGCTGTTCCCGATCGTCGCCCTGTCGCTGTCGACGGTCTTCGAGGGCTACCACTGGAGCGGTCTCGGCCTGATCGGCCTGGCGCTGACGCTTCTCGGCAACGTGATCATCTTTGCGCGCCCTCTCAAGAGGGCTGCCCCTCATCCGGCTGCCGCCACCTTCTCCCCGCCCGCGGGGAGAAGGGAAGATGCCGCAACCCCTCCGTCCCTCGCCAACCTCTCGCAGGGCACGTCCCCTCTCCCCGTCATAACGGGGAGAGGGCTAGGGTGAGGGGCATATCCCGTGGCCGTTGACCTACTCTCTAAGCTAACGGGAAATCGTCAAAATATCGGCCAACCTTTTTAGCCGACCGGCTTCTGCAGCACGTCGAAGCGCGGATTTGTTTCGGAAAAGATCGGCAGGGCGGCGGCGCCGAGGATGGCGGTGTCCTTGCCGGTCATGCCGATCATCACGCGGGGCACCGTCCGCTGCCGGGCGGGGTCGATCGGATCGTGCAGCGGCTCCAGCCGTTCGGCAAGCCGGCGCATCAGCGAGGTCGTCAGGCTGCCGCCGAGCACGATGGTCTGAGGATCGAAGGCAAGTTCGAGGAAATCGACGGTCTGCCGCAGCGGCTGGACGGCCTGATCGAGCCAGGCGTCCAGACCCTCGCCGCCCTTGGCGATCAGCGCATCGAGATCGTCTGAAGACATTTCCCCGGCATTGGCAATGCCCATGAATTCATAGGCAACCGACGCCGAGATATAGCGATCCAGGCAGCCGCGTTTGCCGCAGCTGCAGAGCCTGCCATGCGGCTCGACGATGACGTGACCGATCTCGCCGGCATTGTTGCGGCTGCCCTTGTAGAGATGGCCGTCGAGAAACATGCCGGCGCCGATACCGCCGCCGCCGGCCAGAAACAGGTAGACGAAGCTGGCGAGGCCGCGGGCGACGCCGTGAAGCCGCTCGCCGATCGCAGCCGCCGTCGCATCGTTCTCGACCAGCACCGGCACGTTGAGCCGCTGTTTCAGCTCGTGGCCGACGGGAAACCCCTGCCAGCCGGGCAGGCTCTGCGGGCTCAAAGAGGTGGTGCCGCCCTCGGCATAGCGGCCGGGCAGAGCGATGCCGACGCCGAGCAGCCGCTCCTGATCGAAGGCGGAGGCCTGTTTGAGATGCTCGACGATCGACTGGAGGACCGGCATCGCCCGCTGCGGATCGGGGTGTTCGATCTGGCGTTCGACGCGCGCACAGACGGCGCCGGCAAGATCGGTCAGCACGCCGCTCGCCCGCTGGCGGCCAAGTTCGAGGCCGATCGAATAGGCGCCGGCCGGATTGATGGAATAAGGAATGATCGGCTGGCCGCGCGCCAGCTTCTGCGCCTCGGCGGCGACAAGCAGATGCGACCTCTCCAGCTCCTCGACAATGTTCGACACGGTCTGCGGCGTCAGCGCCGTCATCCGGGCGATTGCCGCCCGCGACAGGGAGCCATGCGTGCGGATCAACTCGATCACCACCCGCCGATTGTGAGACTTGGCCTGCTCGAGATTCGTGCCGGAGATCGCCTTCATGTCGCCTTCAGAGGATATGCCTCACCACCCTTGTCACAAGACGGGTAGGGATGAAAGCCACATTCTTCCTTCGGCCTATTGAACCTCGGTGTCAGCAGCGGCAACGGCAGGGCGGCGCTGCAGCAGGCCGAGGAGGGCGATCCCCGACAATCCGGTGACGGCGCTGAGAACGGCCGTTCCGGAATAATTGCTAAGCCACGTGCCGGCGGCGAAGACCAGAGCGCCGATCCCCGCGCTCGCAAAAATATTGACGGAGATCAGGGCGCTGCCGAGCCCCGGCCGATCGGCAATGAGATCCTGCAGATAGGTGATCGGAATGCTGATGATCGCCGCAGCACCGATGCCGGCGATCAGGGTCAGTGCATAGAGGTGCCATGGCGCGGAGGCAAAGCCGAGCAGGCTGAGGAACAGCGCGTAGATGATGGTGCCGGCGGCAAGCGCCGTCATCTGCCCGGTCTTCCGCGCGATCCGCGACCAGACGATGATGAAGACGACCTCCAGAAGCGCGACGATGCCGACGAGGATGCCGACATCGCTGAGCCGGCCATGCGCCGCGCCGGTGGCGATCAGCGGCAGCAGGGCGTCGTTCAGATGCAGCGTGCTGGTGATCAGCGCCACACCTGCGATGTGCGCCGAAATCCGCGGCGATACCACCTGCCTGAGCGCACCGAGATAGGTGAGATGGTGAACGGCCGCCATTTCCGTTCCGACCCGCTTCGGCAAAGCGAAGAGGATGATGCCCTGGCATAGAACGCACGCGATGGCGGCGAAGAGATAGGCCGGCAGCATGCTCGATGCACCCGAAAGCACAAGGCCCGTCATGCCGGGGATCAGCACCCAGGAGAGCGAGATCATCGCCCGCACGCCTGAATTGGCCGTCACCACGTCGTTCCGGCTCATGCCCTGCATCGCCGCGCGCGCATTGGCAAACAGCAGCGAGTTCAGCGCCCCGTAGATCGGCATCGGCAGCAGCGCGCTGACGGCGAAGGTGGCCGCGCTCGGAAACGTATAGACCATGCCGTAGCCGACGATGCCGAAGAGACAGGTGCCGATCATCGCCGAACGGTATTCGCCGAGCCGGTCGGCGAGATTGCCGAGCAGGACGCTGATCACCACATTCACCGCCGCCGAGGCGAAGCTCAGGAACGAATAGAGCCCGTCGCTCAACCCCAGCTCGCGGATGCCGACGATCGAACGATAGGGCGCCGTCATCGCCCCGGCCATGCCGAAGGTGAAAATGGCGATCATGCTGGCGCGGATCGCCGGATTGCGGAAGACTTCAGGGAAGAGGCGGCTCATCAGATCATCAATCGTCAGGAAAATCGGCAGGCGCGGCCACGGCGGGCAGTCCAAAAGGTCAAATTATGCTGTCTTGTCGGCTCAGATCGGAGCGCCTGATATCAATAATGCTCCGATTGGGAGAAGGTCCGCGCCAGTTCGGCCTGGCCTGCCGTCAGCCCGCAATCGACGGGCAGGCAGACCCCTGTTATGGCGGCGGCGAGCGGGCCGGCAAGGAAGCCCACGGCATTGGCGACATCGCGGGGATCGACGACGCGCTGCAGCGGATACCAGCGGCGCGCCTCCTCGAAGACATTCGGATTGGCGGCGGCGCGCGCCTCCCAGGCCTGCGTCTTCACGGTGCCGGGGGCGACGGCATTGGAGCGGATGCCGAACTTGCCGTATTCCACAGCGACAAGCCGGGTGAAATGCAGAAGCCCGGCCTTGGCGGCGCTATAGGCCGGGTGGCCGAAAA
The DNA here is from genome assembly GCF_003013335.1 of Rhizobium sp. H4. NCBI lineage: Bacteria > Pseudomonadati > Pseudomonadota > Alphaproteobacteria > Hyphomicrobiales > Rhizobiaceae > Rhizobium > Rhizobium sp. H4. Next base: position 342,280 of record NZ_PSOW01000004.1, on the reverse strand, counting down.
CGTTCATGCCGTTGACCGAGGCGATGTTGACGACGGAGCCTTTGGAGACCTTCAGCATCGGCTCGAAGGCGCGGAAACACAGGAAGGCGGCTTCGAGATTGAGCGCATTGTCCGCCCGCCAGATCTCCGGCGTCGTGTCGTGCAGGCTGGTGGCGCGGGCCGCACCGGCATTGTTGACGAGGGTTCGCACCACGCCGATATCAGCCGCGCGTTTTGCCAGTTCTGATATGCTCCTCTCGCTGGTCACATCGCAGCCGACGGCGACGAAGCGATCCTCCGGCCCGAGCCTCGAGGCGACGGCGGCCGCAGCCGCGGCATCGATGTCGGCGAGCAGCACGACGTCATGATCATCGGCAAGCCGGACGGCGATCGCCGCACCGATATCGCCCGCCGCCCCTGTGACGATGGCTGCCGATTGGGTCATTGTCCGTCGCTCCCGCTCATGGGTTCAATCTCCAAGCAATTGCCGGTCGTCGCCGTCGCGGTGGATGACGAGCTGCTGCTTGATGCGCCGAAGCGTGGTCGTCGCCTTTGGCTGGACGGCGTAGGCGACCAGGCTCGAAAGAATATCGACCGTGGCGATGTAGGCAATGCGCGTCGAGGTCGGACGGTAGATGTTGTTGCCTTCGGGAAGGTCGATCGGCACGACGATTTCGGCGGCCTTGGCAACCGGGCTTGCCGTCTGGGTGAGCGCGATCGTCTTCACCTTGGCGCCGCGGGCAAGCTCGAAGGCGCGCACCAGCTCCAGATTGCGCCCGGAGAAGGACGAGCCGATCAGCACGTCGCCCGGCCGGGCCGCGGCCGCCATCATCAGCTGCATGCTGTGATCGGAACTGGCGGTGATGCGCAGCCCGAGACGGAAGAGCCGGTTCTGCAGCTCGTCGGCGATCATCGACGAATTGCCGCCCGAGCCGAAGGCATAGATCATGTCGGCCTTGGCGATATGGGAAACCGCCGCTTCGATCGCCGCCAGATCGAGCGAGCGGTGCAGCAGAAACAGCGCGTTCTGCGCCTTGGTAATGATATCCTGGGCGACATCGGCCGGCTCGGTGCTTTTCGATTCCGGCTTCAGATAACGCACGCCGATATGGGCGGTGCGGGCGAGCTGCACCTTGAAATCGGAAAAGCTCTCGCAGCCGAGCCGCCGGCAAAAGCGGGTGACGGTCGGCGGCGAGACCTCGGCCCGTTCGGCGAGCTCGATGATCGAGGCGTTCACCGCAAACTCGAAATCGTTGACGATGATCTCCGCGATGCGGTTTTCCGAAGGAGAAAGCCGGCTCTTATCTTCCTGCAATGTCGAAAAGATATCCAAACCGACTCCCACCGATTTTTCCTATGCGTCCTTCTTCTTATAGGCCACGCAGTCGATCTCAACCTTGCAATCGACCATCATCGACGATTGCACACAGGCGCGTGCCGGCGGATGCTCGCCGAAATACTCCTGATAGATCTTGTTGAAGGTCCAGAAGTCGCGCGGATCGTCGAGCCAGACGCCGACCCGCACGACATGCTCGACGCCGTAGCCGGCCTCATCGAGAATCGCCAGCACATTGGCGATCGTCTTGTGGGTCTGGGCGATGATATTGCCGTCGATGATTTCGCCGTCTTCCATCGCAACCTGCCCGGAAACATAGAGCCATCCATCGGCTTCGACCGCACGCGCGAATGGCAGCGTCTTGCCGCCGGCGCCCGTTTGAACCGTGCCATAGCGCTTGATGGGCATGCTGAAGTCCTTGCAAATTATTTTCTTGATACGTTGACAAATGACCATAGAAAGCAGAATTTGACCAGTGAAAAACGCGATTTATGAAAAGAATTTCAATCCGGGGCACACATGCGCGATCCTTTTCAGAACCCCTTCCCATCCGACGGCGCCCGGCAGGCGATCTGGGAAATGCTCGTTTCGCGCGATATCGATGCTTTTCTTTCCGCCGACTGGTCGATGGTCGAGGATGATTTCGTCGAAGAGGGCTTCATCGGCATCGACGGCCGCAAGGAGGTGAACCCCGATAAATGGCGGCTCGCCTTTCCCTCGCTTTCGGCCTATCGCGAGGAGTGGCTGAGGCAGGCGAGAGATTTCGCCGGGCAGAGCTTCGCCGAAGATCCGCGCACGGCGATCTTCACCACGACGACGCTCGAAGATATCGAGATCGAAGGCGAGACAGCGCTTGTCCGCAAGAAATTCGACGGCGGCATCACCAAGGCCGACGGCACCCGCGATGTCCTGCAATGGCAGACGCTCTATTATTGCCGGCTGCAGCAGGGACGCTGGAAGATCTCAGGTTTCACCGGCTACCTGCCGAACCCGATGGGGTGAAGCGGGGCCGACAACACGAAGGCCACTTTCTTGCGCATATTCACGGCAGCACTGGCGACCGAGACCAACACCTTCTCCCCGATCTGCGTGGATCGCCGCGCATTCGAAGCCTCGCTTTATGCCCCGCCCGGCCAGCATCCTGATACACCGACGCTCTGCACCGCGCCGATCACCGTCGGCCGGCGCGTCGCCAGAGAAAAGGGCTGGGAGCTGATCGAGGGCACCGCCACCTGGGCCGATCCCGCGGGTCTCGTCAACCGGACGACCTATGAGGAGCTGCGCGACGAAATCCTCGGCCAGCTCCGCGCGGCCATGCCAGTCGATGCCGTCGTCATGGGCCTGCACGGGGCCATGGTGGCGGCCGGCTACGAGGATACGGAAGGCGACCTTCTCTCCCGCATGCGCGACATCGTCGGCCCCGATATCCTCATCTGCGCCGAACTCGATCCGCACAGCCATCTCACCGCCAAGCGCGTCGCGGCGCTCGATTTCGCCGTCTATTTCAAGGAATTTCCGCATACCGATTTCGTCGACCGCGCCGAGGATCTCTGGCGCATCGCCGTCGACACGCTGGAAGGCCGGGTCAAGCCTGTCATGTCAGTGTTCGACTGCCGCATGATCGACGTCTTCCCGACCTCGCGCGAGCCGATGCGCTCCTTCGTCGACAAGATCATGCGGATCGAAAAGGACGATCCCGAGATCCTGTCGATCTCGGTGATCCACGGTTTCATGGTCGGCGATGTTCCCGAAATGGGAACGAAGCTGCTCGTCGTCTCCGACAACAGGCCGGAAAAGGGCGCCGCCCTAGCGCGCGAGCTCGGCCTCGAACTCTTTTCCAAGCGCGGCACCTTCATGGTGCCGCAGATCGACGAGAGGCAAGCCGTCTCGCGCGCCATCGCCGCCACCGCATGGCCCGTCGTCATCGCCGATGTCTGGGACAATCCGGGCGGCGGCACAGCGGGTGATGCGACCGTCATCCTCGGCGAGCTGATGGCCCGCGGCGTCAGGAGTGCCGCAATCGGCACCATCTGGGATCCGATGGCGGTGCAGATCTGTTTTGCGGCGGGCGAGGGGGCGGATATTCCGCTGCGCTTCGGCGCCAAATCGGCGCCCGGCACCGGCAATCCGATCGACGGCACGGTCAAGGTCGTCAGGCTGGTGAGGAATGCCGAGATGCAGTTCGGCGAGAGCCTGGCGCCCTTCGGCGATGCCGCCCATATCGTTCTCGATGGCATCGACATCATCCTCAATTCGACGCGCGCCCAGAGCTTCGATCCGAGCCTGTTTTCGGTGATGGGCATCGACCCGACCAAGCAGAAGATCCTGGTGATCAAATCCACCAATCATTTCTTCGCCTCCTTTTCGAAGATCGCCGCGGAAATCCTTTACTGCTCCGCCGGAACGCCCTATCCCAATAATCCGGCGACGACGCCGTACCGGCGGGCGCCGAAGACGATTTGGCCGATCGTGGCCGATCCACATGGGTTAAAACGCGGAGCCGCCTGAATGCCTGATCGCAGCTTTGCCGTCGTCGCCAGGGCAGGGGACCGGATCGCCGATCTCTCGACGCCGCGCCCCGTGATCGACGAAGACCGGCTGGCCGCCAATATCGCCCGCGTCCAATCCTATATGGACGAGTACGGGCTGAACTTCCGCCCGCATATCAAGACGCACAAGATCCCGGCGCTCGCCGTCGCCCAGGTCGCCGCCGGTGCCAAGGGCATCAACTGCCAGAAGGTCACCGAAGCGGAAGTCTTCGCCGAAGCCGGCTTCAACGACATCCTCATCACATTCAACATCCTCGGACAGCAGAAACTCGAGCGCCTCGCCCGGCTGAACGCGCGCATTTCAGCCCTCAAGGTCGTCGCCGACAGCGAAGTGACGGTCGACGAGCTCGCCGCCCATTTTTCCGGCCACAAGCCGCTGACCGTGCTGGTCGAATGCGACACCGGCGGCGGCCGCTGCGGCGTGCAGACGCCGGATGAGGCGGCCTCGCTCGCCAGGCGCATCACCGCTGCCGACGGCCTCACCTTCGGCGGCATCGTCACCTATCCGAAGCCGCAATCGGCCGCCGCCGTCGAGGCCTTCATCGTCGAGACGCTGCAGCGCCTGCAATCGGACGGCATTGCCTGCCCGATCGTCAGCAATGGCGGAACGCCGAGCCTGTTCGAGGCGCATCTCGTGAAATCCGCCACCGAACACCGCGCCGGCACCTATATCTATAACGACCGCCAGATGGTGCGCATGGGCCATTGCACCGAGGACGATTGCGCCATGCATGTGCTCGCCACCGTCGTCTCCCGCCCGACCGCCGACCGCGCCGTCATCGACGCCGGCTCGAAGGCGCTGACCTCGGACCTCCAGGGCTTCAGCGATTACGGCCTGATCGTCGGCTATCCCCAGGCGCGGATCACCAGCCTCTCGGAAGAACACGGCGTCATCGATCTCTCAACCTGCACCGGCCCTCGGCCGCAGATCGGCGAAAAGCTCTTCATCATCCCGAACCACACCTGCGTGGTTTCCAACCTGTTCGACACGATGGTGTTTCATCGCGGCGGCGTGGTGACCCGCGTCGAGGAGGTCGCGGCCCGCGGCCTCGTCTGGTAGGGGCGGCTCCGGCGGTGCCGAACGCCGTTGCGGTTGTTTGATTGACGGTTTAGCCGTTGCTGTATTCGCCGATTGCGAGCGAGTTCGACAGCTGGCGGTAGGTCTCGATTTGCTGCTGCAGGAAGGCTATCCTCTGCTCAGCAACCTGGATGGCGTCAGCACCCGCGATGAAACGTTGTGGGAGTTGGTCCTGGGCCGAGAGCGTGATCAGGGCACGTGCGAGCTTGGTGGGATCGCCGCCCTGCTTGCCATTCTGTCCTTTATAGAACGCAGTCTGCTGGCTTCGGCGTTCGGCATAATCTTCGATCGTCGGCGCCGCATAATTGGTGGATGCCTCAGTGAGCAGTTCCGTTCGGAAAAAGCCGGGATTGACGATCATCGTCTGGATGCCGAACGGGCTGACTTCGGCGTGCAGAGCGTCCATCCAGCCCTCAAGGGCAAATTTGGAAGCCGAGTAGGCGGAGCTAAACTCGAAGCCCATGAGCCCGGCTGATGAAGAGATGGAAATGATCTTGCCCGAGCGCTGCTTGCGCATGGCCGGCAGAAAGGCGCGAGTCACGTTCATGGGGCCACCAAGGCTGGTACTGAGCTGCAGCTCCATCTGTTCGGGAGACAACTCCTCAAAATACCCCGCATAAAAGCTCGCCGCGTTGTTGACCAACACGTCGATCCGTCCGAACCGCTTGAACGTCGCCTGCGCAGCGGCTTCCGCATTGGCGGCGCTTGTAACATCGAGCTTAACGACAAGCAGGTGTTCGGAAACACCCACGGCCTTCGTCACCTTCTCTGGATCGCGCCCGGTGGCGACCACCCGGTGACCCGCCGCCAGTGCGGCCTTTGCAATGTCCAGGCCCAGGCCACGGCCTGCGCCGGTGATGAACCAGACGTCGTTACGCATCGGGTATTCCCTTTTGTTGTTTGTTATCCATCCATGGCCGCTTGTGCGGCCGACGGAAAGGCGCCTCACATCGCCTGAACGGCGGGCAAGCGCTTCGCCGATCAGGAGGAAGCCCCGGTTACCACTGCAACCCGATTGGTGTTGGTCATGGCTATATCGTTCCTTTTACTGCTCTGTCTGGCCTGATACCGATCCGGAATGCCGGACCGCCCGACTGCAGAAGCGGCGGCGCAGCTGCAGCGCCCCGGGATGGAACCGACAGACATTAAGCCCACCGGCTCCTCAGCTTGTTACCGAAGGGGCGACATCCCGCTTCCGCCCTTGGAGCTCGTTCCAAGCTTGGCGCCGGTATCGATCATCGCGAGCATCGGCGGGCTCAGTCGCGCGCCTTGGACCTTGATCTGAGCGAAACCATCATCGATCTCCTTGATGTCGGCGGCACTCAACTGGACCTGAAGCGCGTCCATGTTCTGATCCATCTGGTCCTGGGTCGTCGGCCCGGGGATAGGAACGATCCACGGCTTGCGGGCGAGCAGCCAGGCGAGGGCGACCTGTCCGGGCGCAGCCTGATGACGCGCGCCCACGCGCTGCAGCAGTTCGACCACGGGCCAGTTGGCGCGGCGCGCCTCTGGCGTGAAGCGGGGCAGGTTGGCTCTCAGATCGGCAGGGCCGTGGACGATCATCGGGGTAACGGTACCGGTCAGATATCCCATCCCGAGCGGGCTCCACGGCACGAAGCCGATGCCCAGATCCTCGCAGGTGGCGAGAACTTCCATCTCCGGATCACGCGTCCAGACGGAATATTCATTCTGCACCGCTGTGACCGGCTGTACCTTGTGCGCCCGGCGAATGGTCGCCTCGCCCGCAGCAGAGAGGCCGAAGTGCCGGACCTTGCCTTCGCGGATCAGATCCTGCACGGCGCCGGCCACGTCCTCGATCGGCACCCTGGGATCAACGCGATGCTGGTACTGAAGATCAATGTAGTCGGTCTTCAGCCGGCGAAGCTGTTGCTCGGTGACCCGCTTGATATGGTCGGGGCGGCTGTTGACGCCGCGAACCTGACCTTCCGGCGTGATGTCAAACCCGAACTTGGTGGCGATAACGACTTGATCACGGATCGGCGACAGTGCTTCGCCGGTAATTTCCTCGCCCAGGAACGGTCCATAGACTTCTGCGACGTCGAAGAACGTCACGCCCCGCTCGTAAGCCGCGCGGATGATCCGGACCGCTTCCTGCCTGTTGGTGGGCGGGCCGTACATGCCGGCAAAGTTCTGGCAACCCATGCCGAGGGCGGAAACTTCCAGTGAACCGAGTTTGCGGCGCTGCACGCCTGCTGGTTTTGCCGCTGTTGCAGCGGCTGCCGTCGCCGCCGATTGGGCTCTGGCGGCGGTCAGCGGCAGCATAGAGACTGCGGCAATGCCGAGGCCTGCGGCAAATAATTTCCGACGGTCCGGCATTGCGGGAGCATCGGCTTCAAGTCCGTGGTCAGTGTGCTGTTTCATGGGTCTGCACCTCCGGTAGGGTTGCAACATGCCTCGGCGCACCGCTGAGCCGCTACGCCTCCGAGAACTGGCGGGAGATTACGCTGGTCTAAAATTTCCAAAAATGGCAGTCTGGTTGATGCGTCATTAACCAGGAGTTCATAATGGATAAGGATCAGCTCGATGGTCTGCTGGCCTTCGCCCTTGTCGCCGAGAAGCGGAATTTCTCGGCGGCAGCCGAAGCGCTGAGGATCTCTCCGCCGGCCATCAGCAAGACCATCCGGCAGTTGGAGGCGCGTGTGGGCGTCACCCTGCTGACAAGAACCACGCGAGCGACGAGCCTGACGGAAGCCGGGGAGAAGTTGCTGGAACAGGCAGGGCCGGCGCTGGAAACGATCCTGGCCGCGATGAGCGACGCGGGAAATGCCGCCGACAAACCCGCAGGTCGTTTACGGTTGAATGTCCCGCAGACGGTTTACCCGAATTTCCTCAAGCCCGCGGTCGCGAGCTTCATCAAGAAGTACCCCGATGTGACGGTGGAAATCTTCTTCGAAAACGCTGCCACCAACATCTTCGAGAGGGGCTTCGATGCCGGGATCCGCGTCTCCGACATCCTGGCAAAAGACGTGGTGGCCGTTAAACTCTTCGGTCCCGTTCGCTGGGTTGTTGCCGGCGCACCCTCCTACTTCGCGGAACATGGGCGCCCGGAGCATCCGAAAGAGCTGCTGGGGCATCCGTGCATCTGTGCGGGTGCCGGCAGCCGCGTCTACGACCGGTGGGAATTCGAGAGCGACGGAAAGGAGTTCGAGGTCCAGGTGAAGGGGCCGCTGATCTTGAATGATGTGCTACAGGCAATCGACGCGGCTGTCGCGGGCCTGGGCGTGGTGTATAGTCCCGAAGAGGCGATCAGCGACAAGCTGAGGAGCGGCAAGCTCGAAGTGATCCTCGGCCGGTTCACCGGGACCAGCTCGGGAGTCTATCTCTATTATCCGCAGCGCTCCCAGGTTCATCCCAAGCTGCGGGCTTTCATTGATCACGTCAAACGTTTCGACCTTTCAAATTCCTAACGCTTGCTTGATGGATTGCGGTTCGCCGTGAATTCAGTGTACCGAGGCAATAAGCCTCGGTACGATGAACGCTCCACGCACTCCTTGCGCAGCCATGGCCGCAGTTACAGCATCTGGCCACCCGAGATGTCGAAGCAGGTGCCGTTCGCCCAGCCCATGTCGTCGGAGAGGATTGCGGCGACAGCGCTGCCGATATCGTCCGGCAGACCGACCCGGCCGAGCGCGATACCCTGGGCGACGAAAGCGTTGACAGCCTCGTTATCGCGCACCGCGCCGCCGCCAAAATCGGTGGCGATCGCGCCGGGAGCGATGACATTCACCCGGATCCTGCGCTCACCCAGTTCGACGGCCATGAAGCGCGTGAGGACCTCGGTCGCCGCCTTCATTGCCGCATAGACGCTGTAGCCGGGCAGGGTGAATCGGACGAAGCCGGAAGAGACATTGAGGATACGGCCGCCGTCCTGGATCAGCGGCAAAAGCTTCTGGGTGAGGAAGATCGGACCGCGCAGATGTGTCGCCACCAGGGCGTCGAACTGTTCTTCCGTCGTCTCCCCGAAATTGGCGAAGAGGCCGATGCCGGCATTATTGACGAGATAGTCGAACTGCTGGCGGCCAAAGGTGCCGTCCAGCGCCGTGGCCACTGCTTCGGTAAAAAGCGGAAAGCCCGACGTGTCGGTCACATCAAGCGGGATCATGGCGGCCTTGCCGCCCTTTGCTTCGATTTCATTCTTCAACGCATCGGCTTCGGCGGCGCCCGTGCGGTAGGTGCCGATGATGCCGACACCACGGTCGGCGAGGTGGAGCGCCATGGCGCGGCCGAGACCGCGGCTGGCGCCGGTGATGAGAGCGATTCTGTTGGTCATGTTCTGCCTTCGAGAGAGATTGTTCGGCGAACGGCCGCTCACGATGAGCGCCGCCTGCTTCTCAAAGGTAGCGACAAGCCGTCACCCAAACCCGCCTGATCGGATCAACATCTTGCCCAATTGTCTCAACCGGCTTGCTCGATGCCAAAGCTACTGACATAGTCCCGGAATGACCGAAGTCTTCGAACAGCATCTTGAGATCGCCTTGCGCCACGCCAAGCCTGATACTCTGCTCACGCCGATCCCGCGCGTCGAGCTGCTGGTCGGCGATCGCCCGACCGGTGAGACGCCCTGCCTTTATCGGTCGATGGTTTGCTTCATTCTTCAGGGTTCCAAACGCGTCGCCTTCAACGACAGCCTTCTGAGCTACGACAGTTCGCAATATCTGGTGAGCGCCCTCGATCTGCCGCTGATGGGGCAGGTGTTGGACGCCGGCCAGCATCGCCCTTATGTCGCCGTCTCATTGACACTCGATCCCGCCTTGCTGGCAGAACTGGCCGCTGCCATGCCGCCCAAGCGGGAAACCGATGGCGAGCAGCTCGGTCTGTCGATCAATCCGATGACGGTCGAGCTTCGTGATGCGCTGCTCCGGTTGCTTTCGCTGCTGGACAGGCCCGCCGACATCCCGGTTCTCGCGCCGATGGTTGAGCGGGAATTGTTATATCGTCTCCTGCAAGGCCCGCAGGGGCGCCTTCTCCGCCAGATCGCGCAGCCCGAGGGGCCGCTGACCCGCATCCGCCGCGCCATTGCATGGATCAGGGACAATCACGACCAGCCATTGCGGATTGATGCCGTGTGCGAGGCGAGCGGCATGAGCCGAGCGAGCCTGCACCGGCACTTTTCGGCGATCACCGGCTTCAGCCCGCTGCAATACCAGAAGCAACTTCGCCTGCAGGAGGCCCGCCGGCTGCTGCTGGGAGGCGATTATAACGCCTCGGCCGTCGCCTTCGCGGTCGGCTATGAGAGCGCATCCCAATTCAGCCGCGAATACCTCCGACAGTTCGGCGCGCCGCCCGCCCGCGATATCCGCCAGATGCGCAAACAGATCGATGCCGCATTGACCAACTGAGCGCGCTTGAACGACGTTCTCCACCAAACTTGGATGCAGGCAATCAATTTCGGCGAAGCCTCTCGACATCGCGCCTCGGCGGGGCGCCGAACAGCCTGGAATATTCGCGGCTGAACTGTTGAACGCTCTCATAGCCTACCCGGATTGCGGCGCTGTTGGCGTCCATGCGGTCGGTCAACATGACATTGCGGGCTGCATAAAGACGCAGGGTCTTTTTGTACTGAAGCGGGCTTGTCCCCTGTCAGGTTTCGAAAATTATGGTGGAAGGTAGAGGTCGCCATTCCGGCAAGCTCTGCAAGCTTCTCGACCCGCAAGGGCCTGGTGTAATTGGCTTTGAGCCACTCCAGCGCACGCACGACGCCGGTCGTCCTGTATCCTCCGGAAGCAGCGGTGATGGCAGCAACCAGCGACGCCCGATATTGTCCTTCTTGCCTGCCAATACAGCATCCTCGATCACGAGGAAGCGTTAACCGAGACGTTCCCGCTCTGGCGAGCAAGGGCATCACGGTCACCGTCGGGACTCCCTTGAACGGTGGATTTCTCGGTGGTCGCAACCGCTATCACTTCAGCGAGAACCTGCCTGCTGGCGTGGTCGAAAAACGTGCGCGCCTCGCCGAAGTCGCGAGGCGTCATGGCATCGACATCCGCACCGCCGCCCTGCAGTTTGCCGCCGCACCCTCGATCGTCTCCGCCACCGGGCCAGATGGAAGCGAATATCCAGCCGATGAAGGTCAGCATTCCCAAGTCTTTCTGGAATGAACTGCGCGAAAGCAAACTCATCTTGGCGAATGCGCCCGTGCCCGCCTGACCGCAGTTCAACAGTCGCGCCGCGCCAATCGCGCGACGGGATCCGTCGGCGCATTTCTCCGGCAACAAGCCGCACGCGGTGCTTGTCGAATCGCTACCGGCGGCGGCCGCTGGTGCGTGCAGACATCCGAGGGGGCGGCTTCGAAGCCGCAATCGGCTACCGCCGTCTAAGCCTTCGTTGCCGAGACCACCGCCGGAGCGGACCTCAGTTCTGCAAACCCCAGTCCGCGACCTGCCAGCGCATCTGCCCATGGTCGGCAACGACACGGCCGAGCCCTGGGAAGGGCATGTGCGTGGCGGCGATGAGGGCGCCTTCCGAAGCGGCGCGAGGGAAAAACCGGTCGCGCATCGACTTGGCCGCCGCAGGATCCTGCTCGAACAGGAAGAACACATCGGTCGCCCCAGGATGAACGACGGGAAAGATCATGTCCGAAACCATGATGAGGCTCTGTCCGCCATCCTCGACCCGCACGCCGATATGGCCTGGTGTGTGGCCGGTCAGGTCGACGATCGAGACGCCCGGCACGATTTCTCGCTCTCCGTCGATCGCCTGAAGTCTGGGGTAGAGGCGCACGACCTCGTCGGCCATCTTGAAACTGGTCTGCAGATAATCGGGCGCGCCGTTGCGCTTGGCCGGATCGGTCCAATGGGCGACGTCGCGCCGATCTATATAGAGTTCCGCGTTGGGATAGTTGTTCTTGCCTCCGAGAATCAGCCCGCCCATGTGGTCCTGATGCATATGCGTCACGATCACCGCGTCAATTTGGTCTCGCTGCAAGCCGAGCGCGGCGAGCGCCTGCGGCAGTCGGCCGGTTTGCCCGATCGAGCCTGCCGCACCGGCGTCGATGAGGATGCGGCGTTCGCCATCCTCGACGAGATACTGGTTGAAGAGGAACCGCACCCCGCTGGGGCGAGCGGTGAACTGCGCGACTGCCGCCTGTTCAACCTCCGCCGCGGTGCGCCCGGGAAAATAATTGTAGGGCATATCCGCATACCCATCCGTCACCGCCGTTACCGTGAAACGACCGATGCGGATCTGCGCGAGCGGCGTAACACTGACCGGCGCTTTACCGGTATCCTGTGTCGCGGCAAGCGCAGACGAGCATTCAATCATTCCTCCGCCGAGGAGGCTTCCCCCGAGGAGGCCGAGAGGGAGAGCGCTTGCAAAGGCACGACGCGAAAGTTTGGGCATGACGTCCTTCCTGATCATTTGGAATATGGGGAACCGGGCAGCGCCCTTGAACGAAGGTGAAGCTATGACATCCACAAACAGTAGGGTATCCTGCCATTTTGGGAACTTTCCTCCCAGATTGCGGAAGGATTTGGATGGACCGTTTTGACGCGATGACGGTGCTGCTGGCGGTGGTCGACGCTGGCAGCCTTTCTGCCGGGGCGCGGCGACTGCATGCACCGCTTGCCACCGTCAGCCGTAAGGTCGCCGATCTTGAAAGGCATCTCGGCGTGCCCTTGGTGCTGCGCACTCGCCGGGGCCTCTCGCTGACCGAGGAGGGGCGCGCCTTCGTCGCCGCCTCGCGGCGTATCCTTGATGAGCTGGATGCGGCGGAGCGGCAGGCGAGCGGCGACCATGGCGCGCTGCGTGGTGGGCTCCATGTGACCGCACCTGTTGCTTTCGGCGAACGTCATCTGCTGCCAATCGCGCTGGAATTCTTGAAGGAGCAACCCAATATCAATCTGCGCCTGACGCTGGTTGATCGGCAGATCAATCTGGCGGACGAGCAGGTTGACGTGGCTCTTAGAATTGGCCACCTGACGGACAGTGCACTGATCGCAACGCGCGTCGGCAGTGTCCGCCGGGTGATCTGCGCCAGCCCCGACTATCTCGCGCGCCGAGGCGTCCCGCGGCAGCCGGAAGAGCTTGTCGGACATGACGGTATCAGCTTCCAGGGCTTTGCGACCGCGCCGGAATGGCGCTATCGCCGGGACGGTCCAGCCTTCAGCATCGAGCCGCGCCCCAAACTCGCTGTCAACACGACGGAGGCGGCCGTTCAGGCTGCACTCGCAGGAATCGGCATTATCCGCGTCCTATCTTACCAGATTTCCGATCAGCTGCGCTCCGGCGCTCTGAAGGAATTACTGACGGCGTTCGCGCCGGAACCGCTGCCGGTGAACGTGATGCATGGGCCAGCCGATCCCCTGTCGCAGAAGGTGCGCTGCTTCCTCGACTGGATCGTGCCGCGCCTACGCGCGCAGATGGCGTACTAGAGCACCCGTCGCGTCGACGTCGTAGAGAACTGATCGAGCGGCGCAATGCAGCCATACGACCGAAGTCCGCAGCCGGCGGCGTCCTGGCCGTGGAAGCGCCACGCGAGTCAATTCGGCCAGGCCGATCCGCCGGCGCCGAACGAGCCGTTCGGACCGCCGCCGGGTTGATCACGTCCATATCGGTCAGTTGCACGCGTCGCTGGCGATGCCCTGCAGCAGCAAATGGATTATTAAATTCGAGCGGCTGTCATATGCCCAATGCATCAGAGCCTGGCGCTGACGCGGCCGGCACCAGCAATCTCCAGGCTCGCAGGCTCGGCGAAGCTGAGCGACATGACGGCGAATGGCTTTCCAACGGGCGATCTGCCGCTCGCCCTCGCCGGGCATGCGGCGACCTTGGTAATAGCGGCAGTACCACTGGAACCAGCCACGCGGATCGTCGGGGTGTATCCATCCCTTGGCCCGCCAGACGCTGAGCGGTTGGCTGGCGTCGACACCGAAGCAATTCAGCGACGGATCTTTTCGCAGCGACGACAGACGGGCCTCTGCAAACCAACTTTCCGGGAATTCGTCGCGACAATCCGTCATGTACTTGCCGCCGAACACGCCAAGCGCAAGCATCTCGGCGGGTGTCAGCTCCGGCCGGAAATCGGGATGAAACTTGCTGCCGATTGGTGCAGCGAGAGCGTATCGGTAGCCTTGCTGCATCCGATCATTCACGACGAGCCACCGCACCTTCATCGGGCGCCCTCCAATAGTGGTTTCGAGCGGTTGCGCCGCCAGATCGAGAGGTTCAGTGCCGCTGCAAAACTCACCCACATAAGGTAAGGAACAAGCAACAAGGCAGCCGCCGCATTCGCCGGGTAAAACAGGATGATTGTCGCCAGAATCGCACCCCAAAGCAGCATGATCTCCGCCGCGGCTAGCCCGGGTCGGTGAAGTCCAAAAAAAAGCGGCGACCACGCAGCATTGAGCAGAAGTTGGACTGCATAGACGCCGAGCGGGAGTGCTGCGCCAGTAACGCCTGCCTCTCGCCATAGGAGCCAGCCCGACAATCCGATCGATGCATAAAGAACCGTCCAGACCGGGGCGAACAGCCAATCCGGCGGGCGCCAATCCGGCTTGTCGAGCTGCTTGTACCAGTCGCCTGGCCGGAACATCACACCGGTAGCCGCCGCGGCAAAGCTCGCGACCTGGAAGGCGACCAGCACAAGGAGGGAATGCATGTCCATCCGCCAAAAAATGGAGGGAACCGCCCACGCTGTAAGCGGGTCCCTCCGAACATCCTATCGGTTCTGGCGAGCGGCAAACTCGCCGGAGCCCATTGCAGAAGACAGGGGTATGACCTGCCAGGCCGCCGATAGCCCCACCAGGATGTAAACAATCCGGGCGAGAGCCGAGCCAGCCCCGAAGATGGCGGCCACAAGGTCAAAGCCAAATAGCCCGACCAGACCCCAGTTCAGCCCGCCTACGACTAGGAGGGTGAGCGTGACAATGTTGATGATCTTCATGGTTGTTCTCCAGATCGAGGACGCGGTCAGCCTTCCGGCGGCATGATCACCTTGTCGATGACATGGATGACGCCGTTCGAGGCAGCAATGTCGGCAGAGGTGACGGCGGCGTCATTGACCTTGACTGTGGAGCCATCGACGTCGATGTCGATCATTTTGCCATTGACCGACTTCGCTTCATCGATACCGGCCACGTCCTTAGCCATGACCTTCCCCGCGACCACATGGTAAGTGAGTATCTCGGTGAGCTTTTGCTTGTTCTCCGGCTTCAACAGGCTTTCGACGGTACCGGCCGGCAACTTGGCGAAGGCTTCATCGGTCGGAGCAAAGACCGTGAACGGACCTGCTCCTTTGAGACTGGTGACCAGGCCTGCCGCTTCGAGCGCGGTCGCCAACGTCTTGAATTTACCTGCCTCCACGGCAGTATTGACAACATCCTTCTCCGCGGCGACTGCGCTGAAGCTGCTGCCGAACACCATCGCTGCAGCGAACAAAAGGCTCTTCATTTTCATGTCATTCTCCTCTCGATGACGGGTGCCCATTGCACCTCACCATTTTCATTTGGAGAACATCGGTTTTATTGCCACTCAAATTTTCGTGAGGACAAACACAATTTTCTTGTGGTGAAAATTGCCGCCATGTTAGTTTCCCGAAACGAAAAGGAGTTTACGACGTGCTTTCCGACACGCTCTCCAACGAGCTTCAGCGCTACGCGATCGGCCCTCGTATCAAAGCACTGCGCCTGAGAAAGAAGCTGGGGCTGGTGCAACTGGCGGGGCATACAGGGCTCTCGCCTGCGATGCTTTCGAAGATCGAGCGCGGGCAGATGTTTCCTACGTTGCCGACGCTGCTTCGCATCGCCATGGTTTTTGGGGTCGGCCTCGATCACTTCTTCAAAGCCGACAAGGAGGAGCCGCTCATCGCGGTCGTTCGAAAGGAGCAGCGTCTCAAACTTCCAAGCCCGCCGGGCGAAAAGCGCCCTGCCTTTTTCTTCGAAAGCCTGGACTATCCCGCTGCTGACCGCCGCATGGAGGCGTTCTACGCCGAGTTCCCGATCGATTCGCCACCCTCGGAGCCGCATCAACATGGCAGTGCTGAGTTCATCTACGTGCTCAGCGGTCGGCTTGTCGTCAATGTGGACGGCAAGGAGACGGCGCTGGATGCCGGCGACGCCATCTATTTTGACTCAAGCGTTCCGCACAGTTACCGCCGGGAAGGCGAGGAAATTTCCAGCGCTCTTGTTGTGATTTCTCCTTAGGCGGCCGTTGGCTGCGTACTCCCGGAAATCCCATTCATGGGCCGCATTGGGTGGAGGATGTCTGGATCGAGGTCGGGCTAATCAACGGCCGAGATGAGAGAGCATTGCAGCCATCCTCGCGAATGTCCGTGATAGGCAGCAGCGATGATCGACGGGATGTCTCGAACAGAGCCAGCTCATGCCGCCGTCGGATTGATCACATTCATATCGATTTCGGTCAATTCCACGCGCCGCTCAAATGCAATGCCCGCCTCATCGAAGAGATGGCAGTCGGCGGCGTTGATGCCTGTGGCAACCGGCGCATCGGGGCGGATGCCGACGCTGCCGGGCAGCATGGCGCAGAAGTTCTCGGCCTCGCCGTTGAGCGAGGCATAGGCGACCGTGTTGGCGCCGAGGCGTTCGATGACGGTCGGGGTGACGGTGAAGACGATATCGCCGCCGTTGAGCTGGATGTGCTCCGGGCGGATGCCGAGCGTCAGGGTCTTGCCGGCCATGCCGTCGCGCGGCGTCACCGGCAGGACGGCGGTCTGGCCGAGATAATCGACTTCGACGCCGGCGGCGCTGACGCCCTTGCAGGTGACGGGGAGAAAATTCATTTTCGGGTTGCCGATGAAACCGGCAACGAACTGGTTGGCGGGCTTGTGGTAAAGCTCCAGCGGCGCGCCGGTCTGCGAGATATTGCCGGCGTCGAGCACGACGATGCGGTCGGCCATCGTCATGGCCTCGACCTGGTCGTGCGTCACATAGATCATCGTCGCCTTCAGCTGCCTGTGCAGCTTGGCAAGCTCGATGCGCATATCGGCGCGCAGCGCCGCATCGAGGTTGGAGAGCGGCTCGTCGAACAGGAAGATTTTCGGTTCGCGCACGATGGCGCGGCCGATCGCGACGCGCTGGCGCTGGCCGCCGGAAAGCATGCCGGGTTTCTGCTGCAGCCGCTGGTCGAGATGCAGGATGCGGGCGGCGTTCTCGACCTTGGCCTTGAGCTTTGCCTCTTCCATCTTCTCGACACGCAGCGGGAAGGCGATGTTCTCGAAGACCGTCATGTGCGGATAGAGCGCGTAGGACTGGAACACCATGGCGATGCCGCGCTTGACCGGCGGCAGGTCGTTGACCCTGACGCCGTTGATGATGATATCGCCTGCCGTCGTCGCGTCGAGGCCGGCGATCATCCGCAAGAGCGTGGACTTGCCGCAGCCCGACGGCCCGACGAAGACGACGAACTCGCCGTTCCGCACCTCGAGCTGCACGCCCTTCAGGACCTCGTAGTCGCCGTAGAATTTCTGAACATTGTTGAGAAGGAGCTGTCCCAAAAATCTGTCTCCGCCGGCGGCCTTCGTCGCACATTCAATAGAGGGGAGGGCCGCGACTTGTGCCGCGAGCCCAGGGAGATTCAGGGGGCTTACTTGAAGGCTTCGATTTCGCCGGCAGCCTTCTTCAGCGCGGCTTCCGGTTCGGCCTTGCCCGTCACCACGGACTGGATCATCTCGATCATCGAGTTCTGGAAGCCCTTATAATCGGTGAAGAGCGGCTCGGGACCACCATAGCTGATGCCCTCGATGAGCGGCTTCCAGTAGGGATCCTTGGCGACGAATTCGTCGACCTTTGCCGAGGGACGCAGCGGGGTGAGGCCGGCGCCGCCCTGCAATTCGTATTCCGACTGAACATCCGGCGAGGTGATGAACTTGGCGAATTCGGTCGCCTTGTCCTCGACGCCGGAACCCTTGAAGATCGCCAGGCTGTCGGTGATCAGAAGCGTGCCGGGGCCCTTGGCGTTGGGACCGAGCGGCAGCGTCGTGATGCCCCAGCTGATCTTCGTCTCCTTCAGGCGGGAGGCGGCACCCGATCCGGCCTGGATCATCGCCACCTTGCCGTCGAGGAAGATGGCGCGGACTTCGTTCTGCTCATAGGCCGTCGGGCCTTCTTCGGAGTAGGGGACGATATCCTTATAGGCCTTCAGCGCGGCGAGGATCTCGGGGCTGTCGAGCGTCACCTTGCCGTCGGCGTCGATCACCTTGCCGTTGTTGGTGTAAACCCAATGCATGAACTGGTGCATGGTGTTGTCGAAGGTTTTGGCGGAGAGACCGAAGCCCGGAATGCCGGTCTTTTCCTTGATGGTCTTTGCCATCTCGATTTCTTCGGCCCAGGTCTTCGGCGGCTTCTCGGGATCGAGGCCGGCCTGCTTGAACAGGTCCTTGTTCCAGTAGAGCGCCTTGGTGGAGAAGGCGATCGGAACGCCCCACTGGTTGCCCTCGAAGGTCACGGTGTCGACGATATTGGGATAATAGGACTTCTTCTCGTCATCGGTCATCGGCACGGGGACGATGAGGTCGTTCTGGGCGAACTCCTTCAGCGTGCGCGAGCCGACATAGGCCATGGCAACCGGCGTGCCGGCGGCGGCCAGCGTCGTTGCCTTGTCCTGGCACTGCGCCCAGCCGACGACTTCAGGCGTGACCTTCCAGCCGGCGTTCTTTTCTTCCCACTGCTTGATGTATTTGGTGTGGACCGGGTCGATCGTGTCGCCGCAATAGATCCAGCTGATTTCCTTGTCGGCGGCTTGAGCAGTGACCGCAGTCAGTGCCGTCGAGCCGAGCAGGGCGAGCGCCATAAGGCCTGTCTTGATTGTTATGCTCACGTCGTGACTCCCATTCTTGGTTAGCTGTTCACTCGTTTTTGCTTTTATTGTTTCACCGCACCGGCGGTCAGACCGCCGACAAGGTAACGCTGAAGGAAGAAGATGACGACCATCGCCGGCGCGATGCCGACGAAGGAAGCCGCCATCAGTTCGTTCCAGATGACCTCCTGCTTGCCGAAGTAAGCAAAGAGCCCCACCGGCAAGGGCATGTATTCGGTCTTCGAGTTGAAGGTCAGCGCGAAGATGAATTGCTGGGCGTAAGCGCCGATGAAGGTGGTGATGGCGACGACGATGATACCCGGCATCGCAATAGGCAGGATGACGCGGCGAAGCGTGTAGAAGTGGCTGGCGCCATCCATGTAGGCGGCTTCGTTGAGCTCCTGGGGAATGCGGATCATATAGGTGCGCAGCAGCCAGATCGCCGACGGGATGAGGAAGGCGACTCCCGGCACGATCATGGCGAGGTAGGTGTTGAGCACACCCATGCTGCGCATCAGCCGGAAGAGCGGGATCAGGAGCACGGCGCCGGAGAACATATTCACCGTCAGGAAGGCGCCGAGCAGGATGCCCATGCCCCTGAATTCGAACTTGGCGAAGGCGTAAGCCGCCGGAATGACGAGGCAGAGCACGATCAGCGTGACGATGATCGAGATGAAGAAGGAATTGAAGATATAGCGCCCGAAGCCCGGCACGCTGATCCACATCGTCCGGTAGGCTTCGAACGAGCCGTTCTCCGGCCAGAAGCGGTAGGGCGACGAGAAAAGCTGGGCGAGCGGCTTCAGCGACACCAGGAAGCCCTCGACGAAAGGCGCCAGCACGAAGAACAGGAACAGGGCGATGCCGCAATAGATCAGGATGATTTCCCACCAGCGGTAACGGTCGATCATGGCAGCACTGCTCATGCGCGCTTCTCCGGGTTGAGGCGGCGGGTGACGCGGAAATAGGCGAAGCAGAAGAGCGACAGGAAGATGCAGATCAAGACGGCGCGCGCCGCCCCTTCCCCGTATTTCTTCGAGCCGATCGCCGTCTGGTAGGTGTCGATGATCATCGTCGTCGTCTCGCCGCTCGGTCCGCCCTGCGTCAGGATCCAGATGATGTCGAACGAGTTGAAGGTGGCGATCAAAGACAGCATCGACATGGTGATGATGGCAGGCACCATCAGCGGCAGGGTGATGCGGCGGAAACGGTACCAGCGGCCGGCGCCATCGGTCCAGGCGGCCTCGTAGAGGTCCTTCGGGATCGACTGGATCGCCGCCAGAAAATAGATCGTCACCAGCGGCACGCCGATCCAGACGTCGGTGACGATGGTCGCCCAGAAGGCGGTGCTGCCATAGGCGAGGAACGCGACCGGGCCGTCGACGAGACCGAAACGCTGCAGCAGGCCGGAGATCATCCCGAACTGGCCATTATACATCCAGCCCCACATGAAGATGCCGATTGCCATCGGCACGATCCATGGCGGCATGGTCAAAAGCCGGAACAGCGAGCGGCCGGGCACGGCGGCATTCAGCATGCAGGCGCCGAACGTGCCGATCACCATTTTCAGGGCGACCGAGAAGAAGGTCCAGATGAAGGTGCGGAAGATGACCTCGGCAAAGGTGGCGTTGAAGATCTTCTCGTAGTTGACCCAGCCGACCCAGTTGGTGGTCTTCCTCAGCGACGCATCGGTGAAGGAGAGAATGAAGGTATCGACGAGGGGATAGGCGACGATGGCGAGAACATAGAGAACGGCCGGAAGGAGGAGGATCCAGGCGAAGATGAAGGCGCTTCTTTGGACACTCATCTTGCCGCCATCCTCAAGCCGCTCTTGCGTGAAGGGCTTCGTCGAAGCGGTCCCAGATGGGACGCAGGTCGACGACCGTTTTCTTCATCCTCGCTTCGTCCATCGCCAGCGCCAGGATGCCGGCCTCGAGCGCATTCAGCGTGGACACGGGCAGTTCGAGCCCGGTGCGCACGCTTTCCAAGAGGTCGCTCGCCATCTGTTCATCGGCGCCGTAATGCTGGGAAAGTTCGGTGGCGGCGTATTTGTTTTCCACCACTTTCTTGCCGGTCAGCTGTTCGTGCACGTCGAGATAGCCGCGGACGAAATCGCCTTCGGCCATGCCGCGCGAGCCCATGATGGCGAAGCGGCGGAACTGGTCGGGCACGTTGAGATTGGTGTGGAAGTTCATGCCGACGCCGTTTTCATATTCGACGATCGCCACCTGGTAATCGATGATGTCGGCATCGCTGTCGAAGACCTTGTCCGAGCCCATCCAGCCGCTCGGCTTGCGGTGGAAAAGCTCGAGGTCGTTGATGCCCTCGCGGGCCGGGTCATTGGCCGGAATGAAGCTCTTGCGGCCGCCGAAACTGGCGACCCGCTCCGGCCTTGCGCCGACGACACCATTATAAAGGTCGAGGTCGTGGCAGCATTTCTCCAGCATGAAGCTGCCGGAATAGCGCTCGTAGCGGCGCCAGTCGCGCATGAAGAAGGCACCGTGATAGGGCTCGATATGTTCGGAAGCCTCGATCGAGACGATCTGGCCCAGCTTGCCCTCGGCCTGGATGGCGCGCAGGTCCTTATAAAGCGGGGAATAACGCAGCACCAGGCCGACCATCAACCGCTCATGGCCGAACTTCGCCATCAGATGGGCAAGCTCGATGCTTTCGGCGATCGTCGTGACGATCGGCTTTTCGCAGAAGACCTTGAGGCCGGCTTGAAGCCCCAGCCTGATATGATCGAGATGCAGATGATTGGGAGAGCCGATCATCAGCAGATCGAGCTTTTCGGAGGCGATGAGCTCTTCCGGCGAAGCATAGGCCTTGCCGGCCGAAATGCCCTTTTCCGTCAAACCGGGAAGGCCGGCGGGATCCGGATCAACATAGCCGACGATGTCGAAGCTGCTATCGATCGCTTTGAAGACATAGCCGAGATAGCCGAGCCGGAATCCGAGCCCGATGATTCCCACTTTCATGCCGATCAGGTTCCCGATTAAGTAATTTATTTTCTTTAAGTTGGGACAAAAATCCGGAGGCGTCAATAGAAAACGGGCATCGCGCCGCGAGCATGAAATTGATTTTCATAATCGGCAGCCGGCTTTCGATCAGCGCGGTCAACGGCAGGGATGCGGAGGCGCCTAATGGATCAGGTGCATCGTAGGAGCCCGGGGCGCAGAAGAAGGGCCATGATTGCAACTGACGGCAATTGTGCCGGCAAGCTCACGCGAAACTCGCGAAATGTTGAAACGAGCCGAGAGCTTACCTGTGTAGGATGCTGTGAGAACCCGCGGCCAGGAGGAGCCATCATGACCCGCATGACAGCCAAGGATTTCCCACAGGAACTGCTCGAACTCTACGATTATTACGCGCACGGGAAGATCACCAAGCGCGAGTTTCTCGACCGGGCCGGCAAATTCGCCGTCGGCGGCGTGACCGCGGCCGCCATTCTGGCGTCGCTGAGCCCGAATTATGCGCTGGCGACCCAGGTCGAGGCAACCGATCCGGATATATCAGCCGAATACATCACCTATTCCTCGCCGAAAGGAAACGGTGATGTCCGCGGCTATCTCGTCCGCCCCAAAAACGCCACCGGCAAGGTCGCCGCCGTGGTGGTCGTGCACGAGAACAGGGGCCTCAACCCCTATATCGAGGATGTCGCGCGGCGGGTGGCGAAGGCCGGGTTCATTGCGCTGGCGCCCGACGGCCTCACCTCGGTCGGCGGCTACCCCGGCAATGACGAAAAAGGGCGGGAACTGCAGCAGAAGGTCGACCCGGAAAAGCTGATGAACGACTTCTTCGCGGCGGTCGAGTTTCTGATGAAGAATGATCTCACCACCGGCAAGGTCGGCATCGTCGGCTTCTGCTATGGCGGCGGTGTCGCCAACGCTGCGGCGGTCGCCTATCCCGAGCTTGCCGCCGCCGTGCCGTTCTACGGCAGGCAGCCGCGCGCCGAGGACGTGCCGAAGATTAAGGCGCCGCTGCTTCTTCACTATGCCGGGCTGGACAAGGGCATCAACGAAGGCTGGCCGGCCTATGAAGCGGCGCTGAAATCAGCCGGAAAAACCTACGAGGCCCATATCTACCCCGACGTCAATCACGGCTTCCACAATGATACCACGCCGCGCTACGACGAAGCGGCCGCCAAACTCGCCTGGCAGCGAACGGTCGACTGGTTCACCAAATACCTTGCCTGATAAAACAGCGGCATGACGGGGGCGGGGAGACATCCCCGCCGTCCCGCCGGGCTGCACCAGCCCGGCAAATGTCGTGTCCGGCTATTGCGGACGGTCGACCTTGCGCCTTCCCCGGCTGACCACCATTCCGCCGATGATGAGAAGAATTCCGCCGGCATTCGCCCAGAAGGACCCAGGCACGGCGCTGATATAATCAAACGCCACCCCCGTTACCATCTGCCCGCCGATGATCAGCAGAGCCGAATTGACGGCGCCGATCCGCGCAATCGCCCAGCTGCCGGCCGCCACGAAGACAACGCCGAGCGAACCGCCGAGATAGGCATACCAGGGCGCCTCGGCAGCACCGGCAGGAAGCAGGCCACCGACGAAGAGCCCAAGCCCGGTGAGGACGGCAAAGCCGACGGCGTGATTCCAGAAGGAAGCGATCAGCGGCGTCGTCGAGATGCTCAACCGTCCATTGAGCTGACGGCTGAGGCCGACGAGCACGCCGCCGAGGCAAGCAAACAGAATGAAGAGCGTCACGCCGCACCTCGCCCGAACAAGATGATCAGTGCCGCCCCCGCAACGACGAGGCCGAGCGCAGCAATGTCGCGTCTATCGGGATGGCGCTTGGGCAGGCCGAACAGTCCCCAGCTGTCGGCCGCGACGCTGAAGACGACCTGGCCTGCGAGCCCGAGCGCCAGGGTGCCGGACAGCCCGAGAGGCGAGTTGACCGTCATCGAAGTCAGCATGACGGTTGCCGCGCCGGAAATGCCGCCGAAATAGGCCCATATAGGCGCGCGGGGGCTCTGTTGCGGCTTTGGCCTACGCCGCCGGTGGACCAGCAGGATAAGAATAACGGCGGCGACGATGCCGGTGCCGTGCGCGGTCCAGGAGGAAAACAGCGGATTGCCATAGCGTGCCAGCTCGCCGTTGAGGTGCACCATGAAGGTGAGGAGCCCGCCCGTGGCGAAAGCGCCGGCAAAATAGATCGGATGCGGAGTTCGGGCGGCGTCGATGGTCATGGGAGATCCCGTCAGCGAATCGATTACGGCGGATGTTTTCAGATTGCCACTAAGGCCATTCATCGGCATCGTCAGCAAGACGATTGCCACCACCTGCCTGTTGGCCCCCGCGGCGCACCTGTTCGATTGATGGCAGCAGGCGTTCTCACGCATCTTCCCAGCGGAGAGTAGGTGTCGTCACAGCCTTGCAGGCATGGAGGACGCGATGCTGCTTAAGGGCGAACGGACATTCGTGGTGCGGGATGCGGGAGGCTTCGTCGCGCATGTCAACATGCCGGGATGGTTAAAGCCGAAACCGAGCGATCACGGCCATGGCCCTCTCGCCATGGTCGTCGAATCCATCCTTGCCCCCGGCCGCCTGATCGCCATGCATGAGCATCGCGACGACGAGATCGTCTCCTGGGTGCCCGATGGTGTCATGCGCCACGACGACAAGGCCACCGGCCGGCTGGTGGTCGACGGCGATCATCTGATGGTGATGAATGCCGGAACAGGCTTCTGGCACTCCGAGGAGACGCTGGTCTCCGACCCGCCGCTGCGCATGCTGCAGATCCTCGTTCGTCCCCGCGGCGCCGGTCTTTCGCCGAACATTCAACACGGCCCGATCCCCGCGGCCACGGCAAATGTGTGGCGACATCTGGTCGGCCCGGAAGGAGAGGGCGCGGCCTTTTATGTCCGTAGCGCCGTCGACATCTTCGACATCCGACTGGACGCGGGCGCACGCGTGGAATTTCCGCGGAGGCAAGGCAGGGATCTCTACTTCTACGTCTTCAGCGGCGCCGTTATCGCCGACGGGCAGACCTTTGCCGAAGGCGAGCAGGGGCTGCATCTGTCCGACGGGAAGATCGAAGCAGAGGCGAAGAGCGCAAGCATCCTGGTCGCCTTTCTGCTCGACCCGAACGCGCCGATCGCCAGGCAGGGGACCGTCGGCGACCACAGGAAGATACCGCCGGCCATTATCATTCGCGCCTTTCTGAAATGGCGGAGGTTTCGCCAGCTATGGCGGCGTTCTTCATAGCTGCGCCCTTGTTCAATGATTACCGCAAGTCGCTTCCGCTTTCGCCAATTGTGCGGTAGCCTGTAGTTTCGTTCACATCGAGCGAAGATTTTCGCTGCGCCCCAGAGACGCCGAGGCGGACGACGTTGCGACCGTCCAGAGTTTCGCAACAGTTTCCGTCAGCCGTGATACGGCTAAAAATGCGATGTAAGCGGAACAAGCATGCCTGCAATTGGGTTTCGAACCTTAGCGTTCAAAAGGAGGAGCATTATGCCCACGGTTGCTGCGACACCCATCACGCCGCCCGACCAGCACGTCGTCACCGCACGCGAGGCCATTGAACCGCTGTATGAGAAGCTCGAACTTCAAACGGAATCGCTCGTTCTCTCAGCAGCGCTGGAGGCCGGATGGTCCCCTGATGAGGCAACGAAGGCACTGGCTGCGCTGAGGCTGCAGGACGCGCTTTCCACTCTGGACGAACAATCTGGCCAGTAAGCTCGTTAGGAGTGGCGGCTCCGGTCATGGCGGCAGATCTACCTGTCTCTGCTTCTGAGGTCCCGCAATATCAGGCGGGACGGAAGTATTTTTTGCGGCCTGAGCGCGCCACCCGCTTTTGAGCGATCTCTCGCGGAAAGCTCAGGATTTGTGAAGCAACGCCCCCGATTATGCGGAAATCTCAGGTTTCCGATGTCTCAACCAGCAGATTCGAGCCGAGCGCCTGCAGGAAACTCCCAGCATCAAAAATGGCAGCCGGTGGCTTTGCACCGGTGTCGCGGATGTCGCCCGACAGGATGCGCTGGACCGCTTCGCAGATGATCGGCGCCGTGACCGCATAGATGTCCTGTCCCTGGGCGAGAAGCCGGCGACGCAGGTCGCCTTGCGTGATGATCACTTCGACGGCGAAGCGCTGCGCCGAACGCCCGGTTTCATCGATGGCCTGGGGCGGGGGCGTTGACGGATCGCGAACATCCCGCAGGGCTGTCGTGCTGAGAAAGGTGTGCAGCTCCCTGATGCGGACGTGGCGGGCGATGAGCGGTACTTCCGAAAATGGCAGCTCGACGAATGTTTGCCGGCCGAATGGCGCCGGCAAAACGGCCGCCTTCTCCGCCGGTGGCTGTTGGACGGGCCGAAGCTCTCCGCCGCTGACGGCGAGGCGCTGTGTCCTGTTCTTCTCGCCGGTTACGCGCGTGCCTTTCGTGGGCAGCCAGCTGTCGAGCGCGACCCGGATTTCGACAGTGTCTGCATCCTGCCATTCGTCCATCAGGGCTGCCACCAGCAGATCGGCAAGACCGCCGTAAAATCCCATGGCCGGGATGACGGCTACGCCTGCTTTTCCGGCCGCAGCCCCATGCCGGTCGAACGTGGCCTGAACACTCGGCTGTTCAGCCGTTATATCGAGATAGTGGATGCCGGCGCGCAACGCGGCACGCACGACCGCGTCAGCCGTCTCGATGAACGGGCCGGCGCAGTTGATCACCGCCGCCGCTTCGGCGAGTGCCCTGTCGAGCGCCGCGTCATCCTCTATGGCTGCTTCGCGGCATTCGACGCCACGTTCCGGAAAACCCGCTTCCGCCAATCGCCCGGCAGTCCGACCGATCGCAATCGGTTTCAACCCGCGCCGCATCAGTTCGGTGACGACAAACCGGCCGGTATGGCCGTTCGCGCCGAAAACCGCGACGGCGGCCTGGGGTGTTCTGATGATGGCGGCTTGATGCATGGTCATTGTTCTCTCCTTCGCTACAGACCTGTCTGTTCCTTACAAAACATACAGGTCTGTAGCGTGCCAACCATTTTTCTGCTAGTGTGGCTGAATTGGAGATAAGCGAATGACGAAAAGCACAGCGAACGCACCTGCCCCAGCCGTGAACGAGGTCCGGGACAGAATTCTCGAGACGGCATCGGAACTCTTCTACCGGCGCGGCGTCCGCGCCGTCGGCGTCGATTTGGTGGTGGAAAAATCTGGGGTCGCCAAAACTAGTCTCTACCGCCATTTCGGCACAAAGGACGATTTGATTGCCGCCTTTCTCAAGCGCGAGGACCTGGATTTCTGGAGCACCTGGGACCGAGTAACCGAGCGGCATGCGGATGACGCTTTGGCCGAACTCGACGCCCATTTCGAATGGATCGGCGAAAGGGTCGGACGGGACAATTACCGAGGCTGCCCGCAGATCAACACCGCTGCCGAATTTCCGGAAGCCGGTCACCCCGCCCGCAAGGTCGCCGAGGCCCATATGCGCGAAATGCGGCGGCGCCTTAAGGCCATCGCCGGGAGACTGGCGGTTGCTGCGCCCGACCGGCTTGCCGGGCAACTCGCGGTGCTGATCAACGGCGCATTTGTCAGCATGCAGGTCTTCGAACCCGGCGAGGCGACGGGTTTGCTCCGCGATGCCGCTCACGCCCTGATCGCCGCCGGCCGCAATTGATTCCCCAGAGAAATGGTTTGACGCTCAGCCTCTTTAGGGACGAACAAATATTTTTCTCAAAAGGTCTGCGACGTTAACCAATCGGCGAACACCTTTGACAGCCGCCGTTGGCTGCCGGCCTTTGGATAGGCGAGGTAATGGCCGATGTAGCGGTTGTCGCGGCTGTTGCTGAACGGGCGGACCAGACGCCCGCTGTCCAGCTCGCGCCTTGCCAGAGTGTTGGACTCCAACGCCACCCCCAGCCCGTTCGCCGCGGCGTCGACTGCCAGAAAGCTTCTATCGAAGCTCATGGCGGGCAGCGGCGGGGGGCCGAGATTGTTGAGTTCGAACCAGTCGATCCACTGAATCCTTTTCAGGTCGCTGCGGATGAGGGGAAGACGCGCCAGGTCGCGCGGGTTTTTCAGTCGTTCAGCCATTTTTGGAGAACACAGCGGAGAAATGATCTCTTCTCCAAGCGGCACGACGATCAAATCTTCTCTGTTCGATGGTTCGCCGTAAACGATGTCGACATCGAAGAGGCCGTCCACGAAACGCGCGTAGTTTGTGCTTGCCGCCACCCGGACCTCAACCCCCTCGTTCTTGCCCAGGAAGTCTGGAAGACGTGCCGAGAGCACCTGCGCTGCGTAGCTCGGCGCGCAGTGAACCCGCAGTAGGTGGGTCTTGTTGGATGAAATCATCTCAACACCGCGACGAAGCTCTTCAAAGGCGTTGGAGGCATGGGAGAGGAGCGTCTGCCCCGCCAGAGTCAAGGTGACCTTTCGCGTGCTTCGCTCGAAGAGCGAGATGCCAAGGTCACGCTCGAGCTTTGCAATGGCGTGACTTACGGCGCTGGGCGACAGGTGCAGCTCCTCGGCTGCAGCGCGGAAAGACGCCAGCCTCGCTGCGGCTTCAAAGATGCGGACCGCGGAAAGTGAGGCCATCTGTAACATCGGATTAGTGAACCAGATTCACCCACCGTTGTAAACTTCGCGTTTGTCGAACGGCGTCAACTCGATCAGTTTCGATCCCGCAAGCCAACTGACTTGTCGAAGATTTGCCAGATGCTCGGGACGCATCGGGAGGAGATCACATGCTACTGAATGGGAAGACCGCGGTCATTTCGGGCGCGGCGAGCAGGCGCGGCATCGGCCGTGCAACGGCGCAGCTTTTCGCCGAGCATGGCGCCCGCGTCGCCGTCCTCGATATCGATGCCGACGCCGCTGAGGACGCCGCCGCGGCGCTGCCGAGCGTCAAGTCCGGCAACCATGTCGGCCTGCGCTGCGACGTCGCCGACAAGGCGTCCTGCGCCGATGCCGCATCCAAGGTGATCGCTTCGTTCGGTTCGGTAAATGCGCTCATCAACAATGCCGGCATCACTCAGCCGGTCGGCACGCTCGATATCACCGAAGCCGACTGGCAGCGGATCGTGGCGGTCAACATGACCGGCGTACTCTTCCTAAGCCAAGCCTTCATCCCCTACATGCGCGACGATGGTGGCGGATCGATTGCCTGCATGTCCTCTGTCTCGGCACAGCGTGGCGGCGGCATCTTCGGCGGGCCACATTACTCCGCAGCCAAGGCAGGTGTGCTCGGCCTCGCCAAAGCGATGGCTCGCGAATTCGGTCCAGCCGGCATTCGCGTCAACTCCGTCACGCCTGGCCTCATCCAGACAGATATCACCGGTGGCAAGCTCACCGATGAGATGCGCGCCGACATCATCAAGGGCATCCCACTGAGCCGGCTCGGAGACGCCGCCGACGTCGCGAATATCTACCTGTTCCTCGCCTCGGATCTGTCGGCCTACGTAACCGGCGCGGTCATCGACGTCAACGGCGGCATGCTGATCCACTGAGGTCCATCTGGAGAGACACCGACATGAGCCAGATCGGCCACAATATCAGCCTGACAGAGCGCGCCCGGCGCATCCGCCGTCACGCACTGCGCATGGGGGAAGTGCAGGGGCAGGGTTACATCGCCCAGGCGCTCGGCGTCGCCGACGTCCTTGCCGTATCCTACTTCCACGCCACGAACTACCGGGCGGAAGATCCGGAATGGGAAGGCCGCGACAGGTTCCTGTTGTCGATCGGCCACTATGCGATCGCGCTTTACGCAGCTCTGATCGAAGCCAAGATCATTCCCGAGGACGAGTTGGAAACCTACGGCACGGATGACAGCCGGCTGCCGATGTCCGGCATGGCCGCCTACACGCCTGGCATGGAAATCACCGGCGGATCGCTCGGACACGGACTTGGGATCGCGGTCGGCATGGCCTTGGCGCTGAAGCGGAAGAAGTCCTCTTCCTTTGTTTATAATCTGTTTTCCGACGGCGAACTTGACGAGGGTTCCACTTGGGAGGCCGCGATGTCGGCTGGCTCCTACAAGCTCGACAATCTGATCGGCATCGTCGACGTCAATCAGATGCAGGCCGACGGGCCCTCGATCGGCGTCCTCAATTTCGAACCGCTCGGCCCCAAATTCGAGGCCTTCGGCTGGTTCGTCCAGCGGGTCAACGGCAACGATCTCGATGCGCTCGTAAAGGCGTTCGACGCAGCTCGTCACCACGCCGAGGCGAAGCCTCGCATCATCATCTGCGACACGAAAATGGCGAAGGGAGTGCCCTTCCTGGAGGCACGCGATCGAAACCACTTCCTGCGCGTGGAACCCCACGAATGGGCCGAGGCCCTCAGAATCATCGATGCGGGAGCGGAAGCATGAGGCGTTCGAAGTACATCCGGCCTGCGCATCTTGAAAGCGGCATCGACAAGCCCCGGCTCACGACTTCGGCGATGATCGCATCGATAGCCGGTCCCGATCAGCCGACGAGACCGGCACCCTTCGGCAACGCGCTTGCCGCCCTGGCGCGGAAGGACGAGCGTGTTGTCGGCATGTCCGCCGACCTTGCGAAATACACCGACCTTCATGTGTTCCGCGCTGCCCATCCCGACCGCTTCTACCAAATGGGCATGGCGGAACAGCTGCTGATGATGTCGGCGGCGGGCATGGCGCGCGAAGGCTTTCAGCCTTGGGTGACGACATACGCCGTCTTCGCGTCCCGGCGGGCCTACGACTTCATTTGCCTGGCGATTGCCGAGGAGATGCTTGATGTGAAGATCGTCTGCGCCCTTCCGGGCCTGACGACGGGATATGGGCCGAGCCACCAGGCGACTGAGGATCTCGCAATGTTCCGCGGCATGCCGAACCTGACGATCGTCGATCCGTGCGACGCCAGCGAGATTGAGCAGGCGGTTCCGGCGATCGCCGCTCATAAGGGGCCGGTCTACATGCGCCTGCTGCGCGGCAACGTTCCACTGGTCCTGGACGAATACGGCTACAAGTTCGAACTCGGCAAGGCCAAGCTCCTTCGGGATGGCAAGGACACGCTCATCATCTCGTCGGGCCTGATGACGATGCGCGCGCTCGAGGCTGCCGCACAGCTTCGATACGACGGCGTCGACGCTGCCGTCCTGCACGTCCCGACCATAAAGCCGCTCGACGAGGCGACGATCGTCGCCGAGTGCCGCAAAGGCGGAAGGCTGGTGGTCGTGGCGGAGAACCACACGGTCATTGGCGGCCTTGGAGAGGCAGTCGCCGGAACGCTGTTGCGTTCCGGCGTCGCACCGCCGGCCTTCCGCCAGATCGGCTTGCCCGACCAGTTCCTGGAGGCGGGCGCCTTGCCGACGCTCCATGACCAATACGGCCTGTCGACCCTCAAGGTGACGGAGGCGGTCAAGGCCTGGCTCTCGACCTGACGACGTCGGCCGGTTGAGGAGACGCCGGCCGTTTAAACAAGCTTGTGATGGAGGATGAAATGAGCTTGCAGATGAACAGAAGATTTTTCCTGGCGACCGCCACTGCTGCGCTTGCAGCCCCGGCAATCGTGCTTTCAAGCCGATCCGCCAGCGCTGCCGCCACGACCCTGACGCTCGGCCATGGCGCCGCTCCCGGCAATCCCAGAACCGTGGCCGCGGATAAGTTCGCGGAACTCGTCAAAGAGAAGACCGAAGGTCGTATCCAGATCAATGTCGCAGGCGCCGAGACGCTTGGCAGCGACTCCGCGATGCTCACCAGTCTCAGGACAGGCGCGCTGGATTTCACCGCCAACAGCCAGGGCGCAACTTCGGCGATCGTACCGGAACTCAGCGCGCTCGGCCTGCCGTTCCTGTTCGAAAACACGGACAAGGCCGTGGCTGTCCTGAACGGTCCGGTGGGGGCCGAGCTCAACCGCCGCTTCGAAGCGGTCGGAGTCGTACCGCTCGACTGGTGGGACAACGGCATCCGGCACCTGACGAACTCGAAGCGGAAGGTGACTTCGCCTGCTGAGCTGGCGGGCATGAAAATCAGGACGCCGGCCGATCCGATGACCATCGATATCTTCCAGGCATTGGGAGCAGGCACTGAACAAATCGCCTTCAGCGAGCTCTACATCGCCCTGCAGCAGGGCGTTGTCGACGGGCAGGAGAATCCGCTCGCCAATATCGAAAGCTCGAAACTTCACGAGGTCAACAAATACATCAGCCTGACCGCCCACAAATGGGAATCCACACCGTTCCTGATGTCGAAGATCGCTGAGGCCCGCTTGGGGTCTGATTTAGAGGCGGTCAAGGCCGCGGCAAAGGAGGCGGGTGCTCTGCAGCGGAAGCTCTCGAGCGAGAAGGCCGCTGAAGTGCTCGATAACTTCAAGAAGAACTCCGCCGTCGAGGTGGTGGACGTCGACCACGACGCTTTCGTCAAGGCAACCGCGTCCGTCGCGGACACCTGGAAGAAGAAGCCTTTCGGCGATTTTGTCACCCAGGTGGAAGCGGCTGCGAGGGGCTGAGGCTCCTCTCACGATCCGGAGGCCCCATGAGCAGGTTTTATTCAGCCGTCGATCTGGTCGCCGGTATCATCGTCTTATTCGCCCGTTTGGTCATCATCGTCAGCGGCATCGCGCTGACGGTGGTCACCACGGCCAACGTCGTGGCTCGATACGTTTCGGCGAGCGGGGGACTGTCGTTCGCCCAGGAGCTGCCGATGCTGATGTTTCCATGGTTCATCATCGGGGGGATCATCATTGCGGCCCATGCGGGCGGGCATATGGCCGTCGAATGGCTCTACGAAAAGCTCGACGGCATTGCTCGAACGACGGCGCTGATCGTGGCGAACGCGATCAGCGTCGCCGCATTTCTGGTGCTGGCATATCAGGCGACCGTGGTGGCCGAGATCGCCGGGGCAGAACACAGCCCCGTTCTGCAGCTTCCGAACAGCATCGGCTATTACTCGCTGTCGATCGGCGCGGTGCTGGTGTCCATCGTCACCATCGCCGCGACCGTCCGCGTTCTTCGCTTGGGCTGGGATCACCGCCTCGAGATCAAGCCCGAGGAGATCGCGCTATGACACTCGTCATGATTATTTCCTTCTGCATCCTCATGGTCCTCGCCGTCCCCGTCGGCTATGGGCTGATCATTGCAGCGGGAATTGGAGTCCTGTTCAACGGTTACGTTCCGCTCTCTGTCGTCGCCCAGCAGGTCTACGACCAGACCCAGTCTTTCCCGATGCTGGCGCTCCCGTTCTTCATGCTTGCCGGCACGCTGATGCTTGGCGGTGAACTGGGGCGTCAGCTGCTGGAACTCGCCTCTCGCGCGATGCAGCGGTGGCGGGGCGGACCGCTTTCGACCACGGTCGTATCCTCGGTCGTGTTCGGCGGTGTATCCGGTTCGGCCGTGGCGAATGCGAGTGCGCTCGGCTCCGTCCTCATCCCCTGGCAGAAGAAGCATGGGTACCCGCCGGCGCTCTGCGCCGCCAACAACGCGACCTCCGCTGTCATCGACGTCCTCATCCCGCCTTCGATCCCGATGATCCTCTACGCTTTGATCAGCGGCGTCAGCGTTGGCGACCTGTTCATCTCCGGCATTGTTCCGGGGCTGATCATGGCGGCGAGCTTCGTGTTCGTCTGCTGGTACGTGTCAGTAAGGCGAGGGTATGCCATTGAGGCCGTGAAGGTCCACAAGCGCGAGCTGGCGCGGCTGGCAGTGCAAAGTTTCCCGGCAATCCTGCTGCCGATCCTGATCATCGTCTGTCTGCGTTCCGGCCTGGCGACGCCGACAGAGGTCTCGGTGCTGTCGGTCGTTTACTCGCTGCTGCTCAGCATCCTCTTCTACCGTGACCTGACCTGGAAACGCTTCTGCGAAAACATGGTGGAGGCGGGCGTCGCGACGGGCGTCGTCATGCTCGTGATCATGGGCAGCGCGGCGGTCGGCTGGGTGCTGACATTCGATCAGGCTCCGCAGCACATGGCCGAATGGGTCTCGACGCACATTTCCAGCCCGATCGTCATCATTCTCATGATGAACCTGATCATGCTGGTAGTCGGCATGCCGCTCGACATGCCGCCGGCAATCCTCCTGCTCGGACCGATCTTCGTTCCTCTGGCCGATTCCATCGGTCTCGACCGGGTCCAGCTTGGCCTGATGATGGTGATCAACCTCGGGATCGGGCTCTACACGCCGCCGATCGGCACGACCCTGTTCATCTCGTCGTCGATCGCAAAGGCGCCGCTTGGCACCACGACCAACGAGCTCTGGCCGTTTTTCGGCATGGCCATGCTCCTCCTCCTGGCGGTCAGCTTCGTGCCCGCGCTGACGATCTACTGAGGAGCGTCCGATGAGCGAAACGTCCAAGAACGTCATCACCGTCCGAGGACTTACAAAGTCCTACGGTGCGACCCCGGTCCTCAAAGGCGTCGACTTCTCCGTTGCGCGAGGGGAGGTTCATGCGTTGCTTGGCGGCAACGGGGCCGGCAAGTCGACGATGATCAAGATCATCACGGGCGCGGCCGCGCGCAACGATGGAGAGATCCGCTTCTTCGACAGCGAGGGCAGCGAACGGAGCGAGGCCGAAGGCAGGGCGAAGGTCGCGGTCGTGCACCAGGAACTTGCGCTCCTGCCGCATTTGACCGTCGCCGAAAACATTGCCCTGCCGCATCAAAGGAGAGGTGCGGGCTTGTTTCGGCGTGCGGCCGCAGCGGGACAGGCCTACGATGCGCTGAGGATGATCGACCAGGATTTCGCCGGCAAGTCTCTATACCGGCTGGTGGGCAGCCTGAGCCTCCACGAAGGTCAGATGGTCGAAATTGCCCGGGCTCTGTCTTCGGGTGCGGAATTAATCCTCCTCGACGAGCCGACTGCCAATCTCACAGCTCTTGAGACGGAGAGGCTGTTTGCGGTCCTGAGGCGGCTCACCCGGGATACCGGTCTGTCGGTCGTGTTCGTCTCGCACCGGATGAAGGAGATCAGGCAGATCGCCAATGTCTGCACGATCATCCGCGACGGCCGGACGGTAGCCGATCGTCAGCCGATGGCAGAGCTGACAGACGCCGGCATCATCGAAAAGATGGGGCAGGTGGCAGCCTCTCATGCACCGGAACGGGCACCGCGGGCCGAATACGGGTCGGGCGCCTTCGCTTCGACGGACACTATTACCATCGAGGAGGCAGGTTTCAGGCTGGAACTGCTGCCGGGCACCGTCCTCGGCGTGGCCGGCGCACCGGCTGGACCGGCGGCACTGATCGAAGCGCTGACAGGCGCCGCCCGGAAGAAGCGATGGACAGTTGCGCGTGCGGGATGGCCGGACCAGCTCCGATCGCCGCGCAAAGCCGCCCGCCTGGGAGCGGGATATGTGACCGGCGATCGGGCACACAAGGGAGTCCTCCACAGTCTTCCGATCATCGATAACGTGATGGCGTCCCGCCGTGTGACCAGAGGCGCGCTCCTCGCCGGCGGCTCTGAAGGGGGCGAATGCCTCGATCTGCTGAAGGCCTTGAGGGTGAAGGCGGCTTCCGTCTGGGATCTGCCGAGCACTCTGAGCGGTGGCACGCAGCAAAAGCTGCTGCTTGCCCGCTGGCTGGGCTTGCCCTCCCGGCTGTTGGTCCTCGAGGAACCGACCAGAGGCGTCGATATCGGAACCAAGCGTGAGATCTATCAACTCATCAGACAGATGGCCGCGTCCGGGACAGTGATCATCTGGTGGTCCACCGAAAATGTCGAACTGCTGGAAGTCTGCGACCGCGTCATCGCCTTCGACACCGAGGGACGGTGTGCCGGCGTGATGGATCGCGACGACTTCAGTGAAGAGAAACTTGTCACCTTGACTGGAATGGCCGCATGACTGGGACCCGGGCACATATCGCGCCGACTGAGGCGTCGACAACACAAATCAGGCAGAGGGAAAGCCTCTTTAGCGCCTACAGGACCGAGATCGCGATCGCTCTGGCCATCGTGCTGCTGGCCCTTGCAGTCGGCTCGCAGGTTCCGCAGGCGCTCACCTGGGGCAACTTCGCCAATATCACCCAGGCCGGTGCACCTCTTATCATCATGTCGCTGGGCGTCCTGCTTGTCGTCATCACCGGCGGTATCGACCTATCCGTCGGCTCGGTCTTCTCCTTGACCGGCATGGTGACCGCGCAGGCGATGGCAAACGGGTTTGGCGGCATCTCGGCAAGCCTGATCGGTCTCGGCGTCGGACTTGTTTTCGGATCGATCAACGGCTTCCTCGTCACGATCGCCGGTCTGGCGCCGTTCGTCGTAACCCTCATCACCTTTGCCGTTGCCGGCTCGCTCGCTTTCATCGTTACCAACGGGCGCTCGATGCCGATTGGCGATCCGGACTTCTGGCTCCTCAACAGCGGCAGCCTGATACCAGGCGTTCCGAATTACATCCTCTTCTGCGTAATCCTCTTGATCGCGATCGAGCTCTTCCTGAAGAAGATGGTGGCGGGCCGCTGGTTCTATGCTGTGGGCAGCAGTTCGACGGCTGCCTATCTGCTTGGCATCCCGGTCAAGCGCACAAAATTCATGGCCTATGTCGCGTCGTCGCTGCTGGCATCGTTCTCCGGCCTCCTGACGATCTCCTACATTCTGAACGCGGAATCCACGGCTGGGTCGAGCCTGATGCTCCAGGCCATCGCGGCGGTCGTGATCGGCGGAGCAAGCCTGCTCGGCGGCACGGGCACCGCTGTCGGCGCGGTGCTCGGAGCCCTGATGATTACCGTCATCCAGAATGGCGTCAATCTTATCGGCATCAACAGCTTTTGGCAGGGGTCGGTCACCGGCGTCGCCATTCTCATCGCGGTCCTCATCGACCGCTTCAGCAAGTCGCGGCGGGGGGCCGTTTGACAACAACCCGGCCCGAGAGCCGGTTTTTGGAGGAGGAATGAAAATGAAAAGCACGAAACACGCAGTGAGGTTGTTTGCCGGCGTTGCAATGGTGGCCCTTTCACTTTCGGCTGCCGCCCATGCTGAGGAAAAGAAGACAGTGGCGTACCTCGCGCCGTCGCTTGACATCTCCTACTGGCAGTGGGTCGGCTACGGCGTGAAGGAGAAGGCCAAGGAACTCGGCATGGACTATGTCGAGTACACGTCGGAAAATTCGCCGGCCAAGCAGATGGACAATGCCCGCACTGCCGTGACCAAGGGCGTCGACGCGATCGTGATCGGCCCCGTGAGCTCGACGAGCACGCCGCCGCTTCTCGCATATCTGAAATCGCAGAACATCCCGATCGCCTTCGCCGGCATCGGCCCGCAGCCCGGCCAAACCGACTATACGTCGTCGGTGACCGCTAACAACTACGAGACCGGCAAGGCGCAGGGCGAATTCGTCTGCAAGCTTGCCAAGGACCGCGGCGGCAACCAGGTCGGCATGCTCTCATTGCCGCAGGACCGCGAGAACGCCCAGAAATATCTGAAGGGTGCAGAAGAGGCGTTCAAGGCGAGCGGCTGCGATCTGGCGCAGATGCTGGAGACCAGGGGCCTTACCGTCAACGAGGCGGTCACGCAGGCCAATGACATGCTCACCGCCCATCCTGACATCAAGGCCATTTACGGCATGTATGATGAGGCCGGCACAGGTGCCGCGAAAGTGCTGCAGACCCGCGGCCTTACCGGCAAGGTCGGCATTGCGGTTGCAGACGGTAGCCCGACGACGATCTCGTTGCTGAAGTCGAACGCCATCCAGGGCATCTTCTTCCAGGAGGCGGTCGGACAAGGAATCGACGGGACGCAGCAGGTGTTCAACGCAATCTCGGGTGCGCCGGTCAAGAAAGACCTCGCTCTCGTCATGCCGCTGGTGACGGCCGATAAGGTTGACTCGCCGGAAGCGAAGGCCGTCATCGCACGGGTGTTCCCGCCCGCCAACTAAGGTGATGCGGACGCCGGCTGTTCTGGCCGGCGTCCTTTTCAGCGATCTCTTGAAGGGCAGCAGGCATGAAAGACCTCCCGATCATCGATCCGCATTTTCATCTGTGGGATCTCGACAACAACTACTATCCCTGGCTGTCGGACGGCGTGAAACCGTCTGCCTTCGGCGACTATACCGCCATCAACAAGACTTACCTCATCGACGACTTCCTGGCGGACGCCAGGA
This sequence comes from Rhizobium sp. H4, assembly GCF_003013335.1. NCBI lineage: Bacteria > Pseudomonadati > Pseudomonadota > Alphaproteobacteria > Hyphomicrobiales > Rhizobiaceae > Rhizobium > Rhizobium sp. H4. Next base: position 304,577 of record NZ_PSOW01000004.1, on the reverse strand, counting down.
ATCAGAACCTCGTGAAGGCAGTCCACCTCGACGTCGGATACGATCCGAAGGATCCGGCCGGCGAGACGCGGTGGCTGCAGGGCGTGGCCGACAAGCACGGTTTTCCTCACGGCATCGTCGGATATGCCGATTTCCGCAGACCCGACGTCGGCGACCTCCTTGACGAGCACATGACTTACGCAAACTTCCGCGGCATCCGGCAGTCGATGAACTATCACCAGGATCCCGCCAAGACCTACCTGACCGAACCTGGCGTTAGCGGCACGCCGGAATGGCGCAGGGGTTTCAAGGAACTTGCCCGACGGGATCTCAGTTTCGACCTCCAGCTCTACTACTGGCAGATGGAAGAATTTCTCGATCTCGCCCGCGCCTTTCCCGACGTGCAGATCATCCTGAACCACACAGGCATGCAGGTTGACGGCCCAAGCCATTTCGAGGGGTGGCGAAGTGGGATGCGCATGCTTGCGCAGGCACCCAATGTGGCCTGCAAAATCTCAGGCCTCGGAATGGGCGACTGGACCTGGACGGTCGAAAGCATCAGACCCTATGTGGAGGAGGCGCTTGCAACGTTCGGTGTCGAGAGGTGCATGTTCGCTTCGAACTTCCCGGTCGACAAGCTGTTCGGCAGCTACGACAAGATCATGGACGCTTTCAAGGTGATCACGGCGAACTATACCGGCGACGAGCAGCTTGCCCTTTTTCATCATAACGCCGCTCGCCTATATCGGATTTGATGCAGGTGTATGAGAATGGGGACCGGCCATAGATAGGGGTCGATGGTTTCCGACATTCGTTGGGTTGCACTCAGCAAAATTTGTACCGCGATTTCCGGGCCGGATTCCGATGTCGTCCCGTCTCCGTCCATTGGAACAGCAACCTGCGTGGTACCCGCTTGCAGCATCCCATTAAAAAGCACTAAGGGTATGGAAGTCGAAGGCGTGGAACTGAGGCATTCACCGCTTTCGAACCTCCAACATGTCGGAAAAGGCAAAGATGACAAGCTCCGAATGGCGGGTGGGAGTGCTGTTTTCCAGAAGCGGAATTAGCGAAGTCACGGAAACCGAGCACTTTCTTGGCACTGCGCTTGCGATCGAGGAAGTCAATGCGGCCGGGGGCGTGCTTGGCAAGCCCATTGTCCCGATCGCCTATGATCCAGGCGGGGACCAAACCGCTTATCGCAATCTGGCACGGCGCCTGCTGGCGGACGATGACGTCAACATCATTTTCGGTGGCTCGATGTCGGCCAGCCGGAAGGCCGTGCTGCCGATCGTCGAGCGGCACAATGGACTGCTGTTTTATCCGTCGATGTATGAAGGTTTCGAATATTCGGAGAATGTGGTGTATACCGGCGCCACCCTCAATCAGAATACTTTCGCGCTCGCAGAATACCTTCTCCGCCACCATGGACGCCGGATCCTCTTCGTCGGCGCGGATTATATTTATCCGCGCGAATCCAATCGGGTGATGCGCGATGTGGTAGAAGCAAAGGGCGGCGAAGTCGTCAGCGAGCGATACCTTCCTCTTCATGCCGACGAACAAACCTTGCGTTCGGTTATTTCCGATATCGTCCGTCTTCAGCCCGACGCCATTTTCTCGACGATCGTCGGCAGGCCTGCGCAGCGCTTTTACCGCATGTATGCCGAAGCCGGAATCGATCGCAAGAAGGTTCCGATCGCCAGCCTGACCATGGCCGAGAGCGAGATTCGTGAGATCGGCGCCGACGCTTGCACCGGTCATATTCTTTCGGCGACGTATTTCCAGACGGTCGAGAACGAGGCGAATGAGCGCTTCGTAAGCGCATTCAAAGCCCGTTTCGGCCAGGAGTTCACCACGAGCGTCTGGTCGCAGCCGGCCTATGCTCAAGTTCACCTCTTCGCCCGTGCGCTTGCCCGGGCCGGCTCGCTCGATACCCATCGGATTTCCGAAGAAATTCTCCTGGAAGACTTTCTTGCTCCAGAGGGCCGGATCAACTTCGACACCGATACCCGTCATCTCTGGCTGCATCCCCGCATCGGCGTGGCGCGGGCCGACGGGCTTTTCGACATTGCCTGGCAGGCGCCCGGCCCCGTCCGGCCGGATCCGTATCTGACGGCGTCGCGGTTCGAAGACGTTTGGTTGGAGGCCTGAGATGGCAGGACCGAGCAGGATCGTTCAGGATCTGCGGCGCGCACGCGTTCTGGTCGTCCATCCGCGCGACGAGGACGGCAACGTGCTGATCGCTCACCTCAAGCGCCTTGGCTGCGAGGTCCGGGCGACCTGGCCGCTTCCGCCATCCTTGCCTCCCGACATAGACACCGTCTTCCTGCATATCGAGGATGTGCATGTCGAGCACGCGCTTGAGATCATCGACCTCCAGCAGACGGCAATCATCGCCATCGTGACATATGAGAGCCCGACCGCCCTCCAGGCCATCATCGATCTCAACGCTCACGGCGTGATCAGCAAACCGCTGCGGCCACTCGGCATCCTGACGCAATTTGCGCTTGCACGCTATCGCCAAAGCTACGAAAAACGCCTCGCCGGCAAGGTGCAAAAACTTGAGGAAACGTTGAAAAGCCGTCGGCTTGTGGAAAAAGCGGTTTCAGCGCTGCGGGCCATGAACGGTCTCGACGAGGAGGCGGCCTACAAGCTCTTGCGCGATCAGGCGACGTCGAAGCGCGTTCCGATGGCGACGATCGCCGAATCCATCATTGCCGCGCAAGACACGATGAAAAGCCTCGGACTTTCCATCGGTGCAAAAAATCAGCCTTAAGTAGCAGCATTTGAACGCTTCGAAAATGCCTGCTAAAGCGGCTTGACGGTTACATTCTTTCGTGCAAGCCTAAAGATAACGAGCGGGTTTCCTCAGCGGCAGGGCTGCCGCATTCACATCATGGCTATGTAGCCTCTGGTCCACGGATTGAATTCCGTGCCAGAGGTTTTTTGCGTTTGGAGACTAGATTGAGCGTCAAGACCTCAACCGCGCGGACGGTAACCGTCGCAACCGTCCAGTTCGAACCGATCGTCGGTGATCGCGGCCATAATCTTGCGGCCATAGAGCGGTTGGCGAGAGCGGCGAAGGCCAAGGGCGCGGAGATCGTCGTTCTGCCGGAACTCGCCGATAGCGGCTACAGCTTCCGTGACAGCGAAGAGGTTGCCGCATTGGCCGGCCCGGTGCCCGGCGGCCCGAGTGCCGAGACGCTCCGCCGCCTTGCCGAGGAGCTTGGCCTTTACCTCGTCAGCGGCATTGCCGAGCAGGATGGCGACCGGTTTTATAACAGCGCTCTCCTCTGCGGTCCCGAGGGATATATCGGCAAATACCGCAAGCTCCATCTGTGGAACAACGAAAACCGTCTCTTCGAAAAAGGTGATCTTGGGCTGCCGGTATTCGACCTGCCCTTCGGCCGCATCGGCATCGCCATCTGCTACGATGGCTGGTTTCCGGAAACATTTCGCGAGTTGGCGCTGGCCGGCGCGGAACTGGTCTGCGTGCCCACCAACTGGGTGCCGATGGCGAGTGCGGAAAGTGCGGCCGAACCGATGGCGAATATCCTGCACAAGGCGGCCGCCCATACCAATGGTCTTTACATCGCCTGCGCCGACCGGATCGGCGTCGAGCGCGGCCAGTCCTTCATTGGCCGCAGCCTTATCGTCGGCCCGCAAGGCTGGCCGATATCCGGTCCGGCCAGCGCCGATCGCGAGGAAATCCTCCTTGCGCAAATCGATCTGTCGCGCGTGACGGAGACCCGCACGCTCAACAGCTTCAATCATCTGCTCGGCGACCGCCGAGCCGATGTCTACGGGTAACATCGACCCACTCAAGAAAGGGGAACAAAAATGCAAATGAAAACCATCATCCTGACACTGGCATCGGCGGCATTCGCCACGGCAGCTTTCGCCGAGGATCCGATCAAGATCGGCGTGCCGGTCGGGCTATCGGGCGCAAACAGCGTGGTTGCGCCGTCCGTCGTCCAGGCTGCGGAACTCGCCGTCGAAGAAATCAATGCCAAAGGCGGCGTTCTCGGTCGGCCATTGGAACTCGAGATCGCCGACGACGCATCAGGTGCTGCCGGCGCGCAAAAGGCCTTCGATTCCCTGGTTTTCCAGAAGGAGGTCAACGTCATCATCTCCATGGAGACGAGCGCTGCGCGCAATGCCGGACTGCCGATCGTTTCCAAAGGTGACGTGCCATACATCTACACGTCGTTCTACGAAGGCAAATCCTGCAACGCCAATCTTTTCGTCGATGCCTGGGTTCCAGAACAGCAGGTGCCGCCTGTCGTCGACAATTTCATCGGCAAACAGGGTGCAAAGAAGTTCTTCCTGATCGGATCGGATTATGCCTTCGGGCGCGGCATGCTGACCTTCGCCAAGGCCTATATCGAAAAAGCCGGCGGAGCGGTCGTCGGCGAAGAATATCTGCCGATGGACGGCAGCGACTGGACGGCCATCATTTCCAAGGTCCGCTCCTCCGGCGCCGATGCCATCATCACCTCAACGGCCGGCGGCGCACCGAACGTGACCTTGACCAAGCAGCTGCGCTCATCTGGCGTCACCCTGCCTTACGGCAATCTCGCGGTCGACGAAGGCACCGCCAAGAGCATGGGCGCGGATGCCAAGGACATCTTTCTCTCCGCATCCTACGTCACCGGCATCGATAGCCCCGAGAACAAGGCCTTTCTCTCGGCCATGGAAAAGAAGTTCGGCAAGGAACTGCGCACGCCGAACGACCTTTCCGTGCCGCAATATGAGGCGATCTACCTTTACAAGGCAGCCGTCGAGAAGGCCGGCAGCACCGATACGGCGGACGTGCTCAAAGCCCTTCCCGACGTCTCCTTCACCGGTCCGCGCGGCAAGATCTCGATGAACAAGCAGCACCATGCGCCGCTGACTATGTATCTTGGGCAGGTGAAGGACGACGGCAGCGTAGCGGTCGTCGATAGCTTCAAGGACGTCGATCCCGGCGATCAGTGCCCGAATCTCTGAAACCAGCGTGGCGGGGCAGGCGCCCCGCCTCCAGCATCGGAGTTCTAGAAATGACGCTCTTTCTCGATATCGTCAGCACTGCGGCCATTCTCTTCATCGTTGCCGCCGGGCTGCTCGCGATCTTCGGCGTGCTGAAGATCATCAATTTCGCGCATGGCGCATGGCTGACGATCGGGGCTTACTGCGCTGTCGTGGTCAGCGGGTTCGGCCTCAATCCTTGGCTTGCCATTCCCTTCGCCTTCCTGGTCGGAGCGATCCTCGGCGGTGTTGCCGAACGGTTCATCGTACGGCCGCTCTATCGCCGCCCGCTCGATGCCATTCTTGCAACCTGGGGCCTTGGCATCGTCATCGGCCAGCTGATCACGCTCTGGTTTGGCCGTGACGTGCAGTTCACGCCGGCGCTCTTGCCCGGCACCTTCGATCTCCTCGGCACCGGCTACTCGTCCTATCGTCTTTTCGCCATCGTCGCGGCGCTCGCCCTGGGTCTCGGCTTCACCTTGCTGCTCGATGGCACAAGGCTTGGTCTTTCAGCCCGGGCAGTCATCATGAACGAAACGCTGGCGCGCGGACTCGGTATCGATACCGAAAAAGTGCGGCTCGCGACCTTCATGATCGGCACTGGCCTTGCGGCCCTTGCCGGCGTGCTGCTCGCGCCGCTGACCAGCGTCGATCCCAATATGGGCGTCGCCTGGCTGACCGGCGCCTTCATGCTGGTGATGGTCGCAGGCTCTTCCTTTGCCGCGCTTGCCGCCGCCTGCCTCATCTTCGGGGCCGCTCAGGTGCTCGTCAGCATCTATCTCAGTCCAATTCTCGGCGGCATCACCGTGGCCGTCCTCTGCGCCGTCACACTGCGCATACGTCCGAAAGGATTTGCCCGTGCCTAATCGATCGAAACTCCGGCTTGTCCTGCTTCTGGCGTTGGCGCTCGCAGCTCTCCTGCTGATCGTCTTCGGACCGATGTTTCTCGGCCGCTTCAGCCTCAACGTACTGACGCGTTCGATGATCTACGCCATGCTGGCGATCACCGTCGACTTGCTCTGGGGCTATACGGGCGTTCTCACCTTCGGGCAGGCGGCATTTTTCGGCGTCGGCGCCTATGCCACGGCCATGGTTCTCACGCATATCGGCGCAAGCCCAGGGCTTTTCATCGTCGCTCTTGCCGCCGCCATCTTCGTTCCGCTCCTGCTTGGCCTCGCCGTCGGCTGGCTGTCGTTCTATCACGGATCGACACCGCTCTATGCCACCGTGGTCTCGCTCGTGGTGCCGATCGTCGTCACCCAACTCGTCTTTTCCGGCGGCACCTGGACCGGTTCGTCGAGCGGCCTTGTCGGTTACGAAACCCTCCCGCTCGGGCTTCCCGGCTATTTCCGCCTGTCGGGCGCCTGCCTGCTGGTGCTGGCCGCTCTTGCCATCGTATTTGTCCGCTCGGACGCCGGCCGTCTGCTCATCGCCATCCGCGACAACGAAGCCCGCGTCGCCTATCTCGGCATGAACCCGGCCCGGTTGAAAATAGTCCTGACCGGCGTTCTCGCCGGCGTATGCGGCTTGGCGGGCTTCCTCTATGCCAACGCATCCGGTGTCGTCGCGCCAGAGAATACCGGTTTCGTTTTCGGAACCGAACTCGTCGTCTGGACGGCGCTCGGTGGCCGGGGAACGATTATCGGACCCTTGTTCGGTGCAATCGGCATCGATTATCTGAGCGCCAGTCTTTCGGGCGATCTGCCCTTCCTCTGGCAACTGATCGTCGGGGCGCTCTTCGTCATCATGATCATCCTTTTGCCGGGCGGCCTAGCCTCGCTTGTGAGACGTTTCCTGCAGTCCGCAAACTCCAGCAACACGCTGACGTCCTTACCCACCCGCATCGTCAACAAGGAGGCTGCCTCGGCAGGCAAAAGCCTTCTGTCGATCCGCGGTCTCGGCAAGTCCTATGGCAGCCTCTCCGTCCTCAAGGGCATCGACCTTGAGATCGGCGCTGGAGAACTGGTCAGCCTGGTCGGCCCGAACGGCGCCGGCAAGACCACGCTGATGCGTTGTCTGTCGGACGGTACCGAGCAGATCGAAGGTCAAGTGGATATCATCGGCACGAATATCGCCGGTCGTGCACCCGAACGGATCGTCGCGCTCGGCGTCGGCCGCAAATTCCAGGTCGCCAGCATCTTCGACAGCATGACCGTCGGCGAATGCCTGAAGATGGCGCGTCTCAGCCGCGAGACACCCAACCCGATGCGATCGGCTGCCGAGATCATGCTGCCGGCAGCGGCGGCCGAAATCCTGACGCTGACCGGCATGGCCGATATGCTGGAAAAGCCGGTCTCGCTGCTGTCGCATGGTCAAAGGCAGGCTCTCGAACTGGCGATGGTCGTCGCTCTGGAGCCACGCATCATTCTTCTCGACGAGCCGACCGCAGGTCTTACCAAGACCGAGCGCATGACCATCGGCACCATTCTCAAGAAGCTGACGGACCAGATGGGTTTCGCCGCCATCCTGGTCGAACACGATCTGGATTTCGTGCGCGAAATATCAAGCCGCATCGTGGTCCTCCACCAGGGCAAGCTCGTTCTCGATGGCACGGTGAATGACGTGGTCAATTCCGAAACGGTTCGCACCATCTACGCAGGAGGCGCTCATGGCTGAGGCGTTCAAACTCAAGCTCAGCGGCGTATCGAGCGGATATGGCGCGGTCGATGTCGTCAACGGCGTGTCGCTCGCCATCCTGCCCGGCGAGATCTTCACCCTCATGGGCAAAAACGGCATGGGCAAAACCACGCTGCTGAAGACGATCCTCGGCTTCTTGCGTGTCGCCAAAGGCAAGATCGAGGTCGATGGTGTCCCTATCACCGACAGAAAGCCCGCCGAGCTGATCGCTTCCGGCATTGGCTATGCCCCTCAGGAACTGCCGCTGTTCCAGGATCTTTCGATCCGCGACAATCTGCGCCTGGCGCTTAAAGGCGATCGGGATCTGGCACCCGCCCTGGAGCGGGTCTACGGCTATTTCCCGTTCCTGAAGGACCGGCTGGCGCAGAAGGCCGGCACGCTTTCGGGCGGGGAGCAGAAGATGCTGATCCTCGCCCGGGCGCTGATGCTGCAGCCAAAGCTGCTGCTGATCGACGAAATCTCCGAAGGCCTGCAGCCCTCCGTCGTCCAGAACATCGCCAAGGCGTTGAGGGACGACCGCGAGAAACGCGGCACGACCATCCTGCTGGTCGAACAGAACCTGGATTTCGCCCTTTCGGTGGCGGACCGCTGGGCGATTCTCAAACTCGGGGCAATCGAAGACGAAAACCTCAATCGTCCAGAGAGCCGCGCTCGTGTGCTGCAGCATCTGAAGATTTAGGGAGCCGGGGCAAATGCAGGATCGGTGGAATGCATTCATGCCCTATCCGGATGCAGATGTCGGGCACGCGGCAACCGGTCCGCTTTCCCACTTGCGCCTGGCGGTCAAGGACCTTTTCGATGTTGCCGGATATCCGACCGCGGCCGGTAGTGCCGCGGTGCTCGCCGCCTCCGGCATCAAGCCATTGACGGCGCCCCTGGTCCAGAAACTTCTCGATGCCGGCGCCTGTTTCGTCGGCAAAACCAAAACGGACGAGCTTGCCTATTCGCTGATCGGCGGCAACATCCATTTCGGGATGCCGATCAATCCACGCGATCCCACCCTCATTCCCGGCGGATCGTCGTCGGGCTCAGCCGTCGCGGTCGCCGCTGACCTTGCGGATATCGGCCTTGGAACCGACACATCCGGCTCCATCCGGCTGCCTGCCGCCGTCAATGGCCTCATCGGCTGGCGGCCGACCCATGGAAGCCTCGACGACAAGGCATTGCGTCCGCTGGCGCCAAGCTTCGATACGCCGGGCTTCGTGACGAGAAGCCTGGAAGCAATGTCCGAGGTCATGAGCGTCGTCGGCACGCCAGCGGCAAATGACCAACCCCAATCTATTGTCATTGCCGAGGATATCTTCGAAACCATCGACAGCAGCGTCGCCGACAAAATGGTCGCCAGCCTCAGATCGGCGGGCATGCCTATTCGCAGGACAGGTGCGATCTCCTCGTTCAGCCTTGCGGATCTTGCTTTGGCGTTCACCACCATTCTCCAAAGTGAGGCCTGGGAAAGCAATAAAACGCTCTTCGAGCAGGCCCCGGAGGCCATTGCGCCCGATATTGCCGCGCGCCTTTGGTCAGGATCTCGCCTCGGCGACGGGCAAGTGCGCGAGGCGCGTGCGATTGCCAAGCACTTTTCCCAAGAGATCGACCGATTGCTCGGCGAAAATCTAGTCCTCGCTCTTCCGACCTTGGCCATGAGCCCGCCAAATCGCGATGCCGAACCGGAAAGTCTTGCCGCATTTCGTTCCGCCTGTATCAAGCTTCTGTGTCTCTCGGGCCTTAGCGGCTGCCCACAGTTGGCCTTTCCAATCGCCAATTGCGCGGGAAACGGTTCGCTTTCCCTATTGGGCGTAAGGGGCGGCGATAGCACGCTTATGAATGTGGCCAGGCGACTAAGCGCTGAGTAAAGACAGGACGAACGCTCTCATGAGCCGCGCTACAACGTGCGCGTTCGCCCGAATGACCGCAACAGCAGATTGATAGAGACGGCAACCTTGTCGATGTCGCGAATGTCCCGCGAATATCGGCCAGTGTAGAGCTTGATAATCATGCTGTCGCGCGCTGCGCCGCTGAGTTCGAAATAGAGGTGCAGGTAATAGGCCTGCTTGTCGCCGCTGCGACTGATGCTACTCCGTCGTTGGGTGACCTGTCGGAGCTCTGCTTGGATCGGGGCGAAGCCGGCGAATTTCAGCGTCACCGATTTGGATTGAAATCTGGCCATGCTGGGGACTGCAACGACCGCCTTGTCCAGTGCCAGGCTGACGATTTGGCCGGGGACATCGTCTACGACAGCGGGTTCATCGAGCTTGAACGCATGAAACAGCCGCCGGGGTTTCTCGAAGCAGATGAGCGACGCGATGAGCAGGACGAGGATATTGATCCCTGACCAGCAGGCCGCAACCGGCGAAAACTGGCCTTGTACATGCGACGTTTCCGGTACGATGTTGAGCAGCAGACCGAGGACGGTGATCGTCATTATGCTTGCGATCCAGGCGAAGCTGTAGCGGTCAAAATGGTTCGCCTCGTTGCCACTGCCCTTTGGCGTCACCCTGAACGGCTTGCCAAACGGTCTCACGAGGCTGGAGACCACGGTCGGCAACATGCGGAATGTCGCAAAGGTCCCGACGGCGCTGGAAACCACCGGCAGATAGCGCGTCGGCGTGATCCACAGCATAAGCAGAAAATACGCCGCCAGCAGCGGCACCTGATGCGAGACATAATCGGCTACGTCGGTGAAATAGAGCGGAAGCAGGCCGAACCAGAGATAGACGATGGGGACGAGCAAGATCGTGAAGCGGACCAGATACTGCACCAGCCATGATGCCGGCAGGAACATGATCCGTTGAAAGAGCGTCAATCCCGGGCCGCGCAGCGGGCCGTTGTACAGGTAGAGGGTTTGAATACCCCCCTGACACCACCGTTCGCGCTGCACAAAATAACCGGTCAGGTTTTCGGCGGCCAGTCCCATCGATAGCCGCTCGTTCAGATAGCGGGTCTTGTAGCCCTTATTGAGCATCGAAAGAGTGGTCAGCAGGTCTTCCGTGATCGACTCCGTCGGAAATCCGCCTATTGCGTCGATCGCCTTGCGGCGGGCGATCGAGCATGACCCGCAGCAGAAACTGACGTCCCAGGCGTCTCGGCTGGGGGCGATCTCGTCGAAGAACAAGCGCTGCTCATCCGGCCAGATATTCTCCAGGCCGAGGTTTGATTGCACCGGATCGACATTGAAGAAATGCTGAGGTGTCTGAACGATGCCGATGCTTTCATCGGAAAAGAAGGGCAGCGTCCGGCGAAGGAAATGTCGATAGGGAACAAAATCAGCGTCGAAGATCGCAATAAACTCGCCCGAGCTGACCTTTAGCCCATTGTTCATATTGCCTGCTTTGGCATGGCTGTTGTCGCCGCGCGTGACGTGGATGACGTTCTTTTCCTCGCAATAGGCCTTCAGCCAGTCGCGGCGTTGATCGTCAAGCACATACACATTCAATTTGTCGGCAGGATAATCCAGCGAGCGGGCACCGATGATGGTTCGCTCGAGCACGTCGAGCGGCTCGTTATAGGTGGGAATGAAAACATCGACGGTCGGCAGCTCACGCTTGTCGCGCGCGAAGAAAACACGGCCCAGCCTGTCCGCTTCGGCGCTCCGGTCGACATAGCGGCTCATCAATATAAGAAAAAGGATGACTTCGAAGCAGGCCAGAACCTCGACGATGAAGAGGATCCAGACCCAGTAGATGCTCGGACCGTCACTGGGATAGGGAAGCACTGTCTCCGTCAAGCGCCAGAACATGTATCGCAATGCGAATGCTGCGACGAACGCGCAGGTCACCGCCCTTGTCCAGCTGTGATCGCGCGACCAATTGAACGGCCCCAGGAAAAAGAAGGCCAAAACGACAAAGGTCGGAACCAGCGCTACAAGATACTGAACCACAGGCTTTTGACCCAGTTGGATAGGTTGATGCCGCGTTTGGAAAACCGTACCTGCACTGTGCGCCCCACCTGGCAGGAGTTGGCAAAGTCGTTGTTCATGAAGGATGGATCGAGGCGAACCCGAATGCGGGCATTGCGTTGAGTCGACGGCGGCAAACTGGCGGCAAAGGAATCGGCCTCGACCGAAGCCGAATTGCCTCTGACCGAAATGACCGTGCCCTTGAAGATATCGCTGCGGCCAAACAAGCGCACCTGCGCAACAAGTCCCGGGTAGATCTCGTCGTAATTGACCTCGGGAACAAGGATATCCACGAACAGCTCTCGACAATCGAGGAGGCGCATCAGTTCGTCATTCAGCACCACGTTCGAACCGCTGACGATACTCCTGGTCCAGACAACGCCATCGAACGGCGCGGTTGCCGTTGCGGATTCAAGGCTGTTGACACGGTCTGCCTCTTTGACCAGCTGTTTTTGAACTTCGGTCGCTCGTGTCTCATTTTCCGCTATGCGCGAGTTCAAGTCGTTGATGCGAACGACAACCTCGTCCTCACGCTGCCGCGAATAGGGCACATCATTCTGTCCGTCGCCGAAGACAAAGATACCCTGGCGAACCGCATTGAGCCTCTGTTCCAATTGATCGACAGTCAAGTTGCTGATTTCGACCTCGCCGCCGGTCGCAGCCCCGGCGGCACGCGCGGCATCAACCAGCCTCTGCGTCAGAATGCCCTTAGACTCGAGCTGCACCCGGCGGCTCAGGTCGACCTGCGCGACCAGATCCTGGGCTTGCGACACTTCGACTTTTTTCCTGAGAATTTCGACTTCGCGTTCGAGATTGGCAATGGTGGTCTGCTTGTAGACTTCCAATCTGGCAGACAATTCCTCGCGTAGGGCGGTGAGTTCCTCCCGTTCCTTTTTAAGGGCGGCGACGCGGTCAAGCGCCGTGTTGCGATCTGCCTCGAGCGAAGCGAGGATTGCGCGATTGACACGCGTATTTCTGATTTCTGCGAGGGCTTGTCCCGCTTTGACCGGGCTGCCGGCCTTGAGGGGTTCTTCCGCAATCGTGCCGTCGATCGGGGCATTAACGACAGCAAACCGCGCATTCACCGTGCCATCAAGGCTGGTAAAGCCGGTAATCGTCGGCAATGAGACGACCGCCACGAGTGTCAGCAACAGCAGGCCGACAACGATGCGCGTGATGCGATGGTTCCAGATCATGTTGGCATCCGAAGGTATCGCTTTGCAGCCATCCGTCCCCATCGAGCCGGCACAAACGGATGCAACTCATTCTTGTAATTTAGCGCATCGAAAATTATAGACAAGTGATGGTCGTAAAGCTACGGCAGAAACGATTCAGCTCTGGATGAACCGCCGCCGACGGCAGGTCTGGCACCGCATCGATGCGGCGCAGGGAAACATGGTCAAGCCATCGGCGGCGCAGCGACCGACGGGATGGGGTAATGGAAATTACCGTGCGGCGCGACACTGCTGCCATCCCCATTGAGACAGAAACAGCATAATTCCGCGATCTTTTCTAATGCGCATCGCATGAAACTTGCTTCATGCGATGCGCATCAGTTAGCCCGGAACCGCCCCTCACTTCCGGGCGACATGCATTAATGCGGTCGAAGCTTCTTGGTCGCGATCAGCATGACGAGATCTTCGGAGGCATCTGCAAGCTCCAATGCCAATTCCGCAGCCGACCATCCACGTTTCTGCAAACTGACGAGCATTTCCACCATCGCGACTTCGACTTCTCGTCTGCAGTTCGAAATCGGCTTCATTTCGATTTGTTTCTCATCACATGCGGTGGTCATCTTAGCCTCCGTTCTGCCATTGGAAAGGCAGCGTTACAAAATTCACCAGTGGGTGGATATGGTTAGGGTTGCGCGCAAGCCGGGTCATTACGCATTGACACAGATGACCGCGGCTGCGCGCAACCCTTCGCGCGCTCTTATTGGCCGATGCCGGCCTCAGGAGCGTCTCGCATGAAGGTGAGCAGGGGAACTCGCACGATTGGGAGTTTTCTGGCGCCTGACGGTGCTCGCGCAAAGCGCGCACGAATATGGTCCCGATAGTTCACGACTATCCTCCTCTGCTTGCATATTTTGTTTTGATTAGTGTCGTTTCACGGTGACAGTGCTCTGAAACTACATCGCACCGGCAAGTGAGAATTTTGGAATTTCCGAACGTCTTTCGGAACAACCATTGCTTATTTAGATACAGGAGCAGGAGCCAATTGTCGTTATCGCCGCATCCTGAAAATTATCGGTCCGTCCATTTCTGCTCGTTAGGGAATATGATAAGTAGCTTATGCACGTGCTGGAGGAGTGGATGGCTACGGAGTCTGGAGATAAGCCCGCTGCCGGACAGGAATGGCCGGCCCACCTGGAGCGTCGACGCTGGCCGCGTGAACCGTCCCCGCAGAAAGAACATCGGGCGGACGTTCCGCCTGCACTGGCGCCCTTGCGATTTTCGACGCAAGACCTGCCGCCGAAAGAACAGTTCCAGTCCTGGCGCTCACACATGGCGCCGCTAGTCGACGTTCATCTGCCGGACGGAAAATCGGAGGACGACGGTTTTCTTGCGGAACAGACCGGCTGGAATCTCGGCGAAATTCTCATCGTCCAGCAGCGCACGCAGGCCTGCAGCTATATTCGCGATCAGGCCATGCTGCGATCGAGCCCGATCGATCATTGGAACGTCGGCGTACTGCGCAGCGGCCGGGCCTGGACCGAGGCCAATCGGCATGTAACGGAGACCGGCCCGGGTGAGATATTTTTCAGGTCTCTTGGTTATCCCTACCGCGGGCGCATAACCGATTCAGCCGCGGTGCTCGTCTTCCTACCCTATGAACTGTTGACCCGCGATGCCTCTCTTCTGCAGAACGCCAACAACATCGCCCTTTCCGGCAGCCTGGCCGAATTGCTCGTCAGCTACATCAACGGCCTGGAAGCGAACCTCAGCAATTTGACGGTGGAGGAGGTGCCGCGGATCATACGGACGATCGGCGATATGGTCGTTGCATGCGCTGCCTCATCCACAAGTTTGGATCGCGGTCAGGAACAGAGCAATATGGGGCTGATGGAGCGGGCGCATCGCTATATTCACCTCAATCTCCATTCAGATAGTTTGACGCCTGACGTCATGTGCCGTGCACTGGGCATCTCGCGGACGCGGCTCTACCAATTGTTCGAAACGAGCGGGGGCGTCTTCAATTACATTCGCAAACGTCGATTGCTGCAGGCCTATGCGGATCTTACCAACCCGACAGACATTAGGCCGATCTCGGAGATTGCCGAGGCCGCCGGCTTCGACGTTGCAGCCAATTTCACGCGCGCGTTCAGCCATGAATTCGGCCTCAGCCCGCGTGAAGTCCGAAAGACCATAGCAACCGAGCACCCGGCCATCCCCGCGACACGTTCCATGCGACGTTTCGGGACAACCATCGGCGATTGGCTGACGCTCGCACGTTGATGCGGGTGAATGGCTAAACCTTCCCCAACTCAGTCTGAGATCCGGCCCCCGGATACAACTTCTTCAAAGCCGGGCGAGGCCGTTGTTTGCGGCTCGCACGGTTAAGTACCTACGCCAAGTGAGGATACGCTATTTCCACCGTCCATTAGACTGGTGGTGGTACGAGCTCAAACGCCTCGACGTCGCCTGCCGAGCGCATGCGAGCGCTGAAATTGCTCGGCATCCACCAATTGGGTTGGCTGCCGAGCAACATCTGGAAAAAGCCGGCTGCGTAGTCCAAGTCCTGGTTCGCATTTTCACGAAAGGACCACCAGCTGCGAAGATCATCCACCATCTGATTGATGGGGACATCGATGTGGAATTCCTGGTCCATCGTGGCAGCATAGACAGTCAGGCAAAATGTCGTGGCCACATAACCTTCCGGCCAGAAGGCTGCTGGCGAGTTCGGGGCGACGCGGGCGGGAGCGCAAACCGCCTTGATCGGCATGTCGGCTACGATTTCGCGTAATACCAGAGAAGGTGCAAACTGAAAAAACTCGCGCCGTTCCGCCTTCTCTTTCGGCCTCTGACGATCGACACTATCCAGCCAGCGAACAAAGGCGCTGGCTAGCTTGACGTCGTCAATGGCGAATTCGCACGCCATTGCTTCGCCGCCGAGCGCGACGTGTTTATGGAAGGCTGCGTTGAACCAGTGTAGCTGCCTGACCGCCACCCTTAGCGGCTTGTTGGTTCCAGGCAGATTGTGCACGGACCGGGACAAATCAAACATGGCTTGCGCACCGTTTCAGAAACGACGCCAGAGCCGAGATGTCTTTCTTCTGGTAGAGATCCTGGATCGTCACTTGAACAGCGGCTGCAAGATCGGTTGCGGCGGAGATGATCGCGTCTCTGTCGGCGTCGTCCGACTCCGCGAGCAACGAGAGCATTGCTGCAAAAATCGCGACGACGATGATCCTGGAGTGCGTAACCGGTGATTGCTCGTCCAACTGGTCGATTGTTATCGAGCCGTCATCTGCCAACTGCAACGTCAATTGGGCCGCAAGCTCGAAAACATCCTGTGAATGACCCAGTCGTGCGAAGGCACGGCGGCCGGCAGTTTGGCTAACCAACGCTCTCTTGGCGCCAAGCCGATTCAAGACGAGTTTCATCGTTTGATAATAGGCGGCCGAGAACTTATGGTCGGGCCGCGCAGAGGCAGCGATTTCGCGCATAGTTTCGGAGTTCGTCGCGGGATCACTCAAGACGGAATGTGCAAAATCGCAGACGAAATGATCGACATTCCGGGCAAGGACTTCGAGCTCGCTCAGTGCGGAAAGGGCGATCCCCGATGCCGGTGCCGGGAGCCGGCGCGGCGCAGTCTCCTTCACCGTGTCGCGCCCCTTTTTGAGGGTATAGCGCAGCGACCTCAATACGTCTTTCAGCTGCGTCGCTTGTGGAGCAAATTCTGGCGACATGCCAACCTACCCTCTTGCCTCATTGCGCCTCTGTTAGGCCACAATATCATATCGCAATTCGCGTCTAGGTGTCGCGTTAATAAATGCGCGGGTCGCATCATAGCTCGCCACACCAGCCTGACTTCCCAGGCCCGTGGCGTTCAATGCGGAGGACGCCTGACCAAGTTCGACCGCGTCACGAGGCGACAGTCCCTTTACCAATCCACTCGCAAAACCGCCATTGAAGCAGTCACCGCAGCCGCATGTGCACTTTACATCGACCTGGAACGCCGGCGAGTGGAATTCCAAGCCCGTCTCGTCGTGATAGTAGGCGCCCTCGGCACCCAAAGTCAGAATGACACACTTTGCCCCTCTGCTGAGAAGGAAAGTCGCCAGGTCCTTGTTGTGGGTCAATCCGGAAAGTGCTTGCGCTTCCTCTTCAGAAGGCAGGAAATAATCCGTATAAGGCAACAGAGCTTCGATTTTGGGAAGGTCGGCCGGCGTTGAAGCGAAGACGTCAAGCGTGGTGATCACACCTCGACGGCGCGCTTCCGCCATAAGTTCCGCGGTACGGCCGGAATCATCCATCCGATTCATCAGGCCGACACCGCCCACATGCAGGATTTTGGTGTCCAGAACCCGATCTATTTCCGAATCCGATACGAAGAATGCGTCGGTCGCACCGCGCTTGTGAAGTGCCGGTCGCTGACCGTTCGGCCGTGTCGTCACAATTGAGGACGATGTCGTGTAGCCCTCGTAGCGCCGCATCATCGTGGTGTCTATGCCGAAAGA
Source organism: Rhizobium sp. H4 (assembly GCF_003013335.1). Classification (NCBI taxonomy): domain Bacteria; kingdom Pseudomonadati; phylum Pseudomonadota; class Alphaproteobacteria; order Hyphomicrobiales; family Rhizobiaceae; genus Rhizobium; species Rhizobium sp. H4. The sequence continues at coordinate 287,382 of NZ_PSOW01000004.1, read as the reverse complement.
CTGCAGCTTCATATGGACCCAGTCGCCCATATCATCATAGCCCACTCCGCCGACAGCTTGTACCGAGAGGCCATACTTGGCGGCCACGATCGCCGCCGAACCGGCCGCGCCGGATACGGCCAAGGTAAAGTCTTCCACGAAAAGGGTCTGACCGCCCGCCGGGATTTCCGCGATCGGTCGGCAAAGAGCATCGAAGGTGTAAAAGCCGACGCAGCTGAAATCAAAGGTCGCCGACATCACTGGGCTCCGATCCTGTTGCCATCACTGTCGAAGAAGTAAAGCCGGCTGGGATCAAACCCGATCGATACGGAAGAATCTATTTTTGCACGGAATTCCCGGCCAGCTTTGATTTCGAAGATCTTCTCTGGAGTGCGGACGGACAGGTAGGTGATATCACCGGTGGGCTCGACGCCAAAAACCGTGCCGTGGAGATTTTCGCCGCCGATCACGCAATCCTCCGGCCGGAAGCCGAGGGTAATCTGGCCGGACAGCTTTGCTGGGCAGGCGACCTTCAGGCCGGCAGCCGAGAAAACCCCATTATCTGCACTGCCAGATACCAGGTTCATCGGCGGCGAGCCGATGAAGCCGGCTACGAAGGTATTCGCCGGATTCGAATAGATCTCATCGGGGGTGCCGATCTGCTGAATGATGCCCTTGTTCATAATCACGATCCGATCAGCGAGCGTCATCGCCTCGATCTGGTCGTGTGTCACGTAAACCGTGGTCACCTTCAGGTCGCGCTGCATGTGCTTGATCTGGACACGCATGCTGGCACGCAGCTTCGCATCGAGGTTGGAAAGCGGCTCATCCATGAGAAAGACTTGCGGCTGGCGGACGATAGCGCGCGCCAGCGCAGCGCGCTGTCTCTGACCGCCCGAAAGCGCGCCCGGCTTGCGCTCCAGAAAAGCCCCAAGTTCAACCATATCCGCGGCACGGCGGACGAGGCTATCATGCTTGTCCTTGGGGATGCGCCGCATCCTAAGGGGAAACCGGATGTTCTCGTAGATCGACATATTCGGGTACAGGGCGTAGCCCTGGAAAACCATCGCAACGTCTCGATCGCGGGCATCGATCTCGTTCACAATATTGCCGCCGATACGTATCTCTCCGCCCGTCGGGTGCTCCAGACCAGCAATCATGCGCATGGTCGTGGTCTTCCCGCAGCCCGACGGCCCCAAAAGAACCAGAAACTCCTCATCGGCGATATCGAGAGTGACATCCTGGACTCCAAAGAAGGAGCCAAAGCTCTTCACGATGTTCTTAAGTTCAATAGAAGCCATAGAATTATCCTTTCACAGCGCCCATGGTCAGGCCGCGCGAGAGATGCTTCTGGATCAGGATGACGAGGATCAAGATCGGAGCAAATGCGAGGAACGAGACGAGTGCGATTGCGTTGTAAATCACCCCGTCGGAGCCGCCTGTGAAGTTGGCGAGCGCAACGGACATCGTGTAAGCCTTGGAGGTCGAGGCGATGAGAAGGGTGAACAAGAATTCGTTGATAGCGAAGATCGCTGCTATTACCGCCGCAGTGATGATACCGGGCAGGCAAGCAGGGATCATGATCTCCCAAAGAATGGTCAGGTCTCCGGCGCCGTCTGTTCGTGCCGCGTCTTCCAGTTCCTTCGGGATATCCAGCATGTAGCTGCGAATGATCCAGGTGACGAGGCTGAGATTGATAGCTGCGTAAATCAGCATCAAAGCCCAGACGGAATCCAGCAAACCCATATTCTTGAACAGAAAGAAGATCGGCACCGCAACGATGGCCGGCGCCATCATACGCGTAGACAGGATGTAAAAACCAATGTCCTCTCGGCCGCGGAACTCATAACGAGCCAACGCGAAGGCTGCGGGAATTGCCAGCAGCAGATCAATGACGACCGAGCCCGCCACGGCAACGACCGAGTTTCGCAGATATGATGCGATCGGCCAGTCGCTGACGAGCAGGCGCCAGGCGTCCAAGCTCCACGTCGGCCAGTAGATCGGCCGTGGGACGATGATCTCAGTTCTCGGTCTGAACCCTATTGTGAGGAACCAGATGATCGGGACAAGACAAACAAGCGCCCAGGCGACAAGGATGATGTAGCGAAGAAGGAGGCTTTCACCACCGTTTTTTCGGATGCTGGCCATATCATGATTTCCCGGATTTGAAGGCGCGCTTTACGACAGTCTGGGCGATGACGATCGTGAAGATCAGCATCAGCACCGATGCCGCCGACGCGTATCCGAAATTGAACATCCTGAAGCCCTGACGGTAGATGAAGTAGCTCATCGTCTCCGTTGCACCGCCCGGTGTGCCCTGGGTCATGATGTAGACGTTTGTGAACATCGTCGTGATATCGATGCCGCGCAGCGTTACGGCGACCGCGATGATGGGCCTCATCATCGGCAGTGAGATGTTCCAGAAAATGCTGCTCCAGCTTGCCCCGTCCAACCGGGCCGCTTCCTCTATTTCCTCATCCTGCCCTTGAAGAGCTCCGACGAAGATGATGAAAAGAAACGGTGTCCACTGCCACACGTCCGCGACAATCAGCGTAAGTCTGGCTAGCCAGATAGACGCAAGCCAGTCGACATTATTGGAAACGATTCCAACCGACATGAGCAGATCGGAAATCACCCGGCCATCATTGAAGGCGAGTTTCCAGATGAATGCCACCGCCGACGGCATGAACAGCATCGGCATCAGGAAAATGATGCGCCATCCGCGGACAAACGGATCCCGGTAACAGAAGAAGGCCACAGCCATCGCGATCACCGACTGCAGGACCAAGGATATGCCGCCGATGACAGCGGTATTTCCCAAAGCAGCCCAGAATTCACGATCCTGGATGATCCGTGTGTAGTTGCCGAGCCCGACCCAAGACCAAGTGACAAACTTGACGACAAAGAGGCTTTGATACATCGCGAAAAGACCAGGATACAGGGTGATCGCGAGTAGGTAGGCTACAGCAGGTCCAACCAAGAGATACGGGAAGACCTTCCTCGCCGTAGCCGAACGGGGACGAGGTCTTGCGGGTAACTTTACGTTGGAGGCGGCGAACGCCGCCTCCGTTTCAAGTCTTTGAGTTGAATGTGTCATGATCTTAGAAAGGCAGTGCCTTGCCCTTGCCTACATAGAGGCCTGGCTCCGCGTCCGAGTAAGCAATCGGGGCGCTTCCACCGGAGAAGCCATTCTTCTCCAGAATACTCTTCCAGGCTTTTTGCCCGTTCTCGAGGGCTTCTTTCCCTGAAATCTGACCGGTGACCGCCCGGTTGATTTCATTCCCGAGCGCCTGCTCCATCTCGAACATCCCGGGAATGCGCGGCGCGCACCACGCATGTTCCAGACTGTCCGCCCACACCTTCATGGGCTGGCTGACAGCACGGAGACGTTCGTTGGCAAGAACGGACCGGTACCCCGGAGCAACACCATTCGCATTCGCTTCGTTCATCGCCATGATAGACGAAGTCGTGAGGAATGCGAGCATAAGGAACGCGCCCTCGGGGTTTTGCGATGTGGCTGCAACGCAGGAGGTCGACCCGGCAATATTCGGCGGAGCGAAGACGCCGCCTGAAATGCGGGGCTCGTAGATGGTAACAAAATCATCGACGATCTTCGACTGATCGGGCCGCATGGCCTGGGTGCCGCTGTCCTGCCAGCTGATATTCGCTGCAACCTGCCCGCCAAGCCACGCTGCGCGATTTTCACCCCAGCCGGCGCCGGATACGCCTTCGATGGCATTTTTCTGCAGAGCCATGATAATATCCATGGCCTTCATCCCGGCATCACTTGTGAGCTGCGGATTCCATTGACTGTCGAACAAGGTAAGGCCAGCTTGCGCCGCGATATGCTCCCAGGTGTAGGTGGCCCAGAAACCACGGGCCGCCATCAAGCCAACACCCGCTACGCCGCCGCCCAGCTTGTTTGCTTCGGCCGTGACGCGAATGAGCTCGTCGTAGCTTGGCACGGATTGGGCTCGATCAATGGGGCCGCCGAGAATCTTCTCCATGATCGACTTGCGCAGATGCACCATCTGGACGTCGCAGTCGAACGGGATGCCGACCAGCTTGCCGCCGACGTAGCCGTAGTTCAGACGATAGGTATCATAGAAGTCGTCCAGCGGCAGTTTCCACTTGTCCGCATATTCGCTGAGATCGGCGAGGAAGCCTGGGCCGGCGAAATCACCGAGCCACGGCGAGAAGAACTGCAGGGCGTCGAAGGATGCGTTTCCGGAAATGAATTCGGAAACCGCCTTGTCATAGAAGCTGTCGTCGGGGATCGGAACCAGCTCGACCTTGATGCCCGACAATTGTTCAAAGGGCTTCAGCCCCTCGGCAGCCGACTCCTGGTCGGCAGCGCCTACGGCAAACCTGACGGTTTTCCCGCTCTGTTCCGAGCGAACTTTCTCCCAATCCACCGTACGGATCCAGTCTTTCGCTGGGTCCCACAGTGGATCGTCCGACATCTTGTATAGCTTGCGGTAGTCCTCGCGGACATAATCCTTGACGGAAATCTTGTCCAAAACCGACTGGATATCCGGCAGACCCGATTGCGCGAATGCGGGCAGCCTGAGGACAGAGGCTGCGCCCGCAGCAAGCCCGAAAGCTGCGGAATGCCTCAGGAATCCGCGGCGCGATACGCCCGAACTTAAGACTGTCATGTTGTACTCCTCCCAATCTGAATAAACCAGTTGAATGCCAATGGAGGCAAGACTGTTTCGGTGCGGCCTCCACTCCGCGTCCATCCCTAGCGCCATCCGCTCAAAGCGAACATTTGCTAACAAAAAATACAATGTGTTCATATTGCCCGGCTGTCAACCAGTTTTTGGACGCCGTTTATAGGACTGTGTATGAACATCGTGTTTTGTTTGGATATCTTTGTGCATTGCGGTAGGGCGAATGCGCCTATTTCTTGCCGATCTATGCACTGCGAGATAAATCTTGTAACGAAACTCATGAATTTGGGACGGGCGCCGACATCACGGGAAAAGCGCGTATTTCCGTGCCAATGTCATCTGCCAACCTTAATGCACCCGAAAGGAAGCTAGATGCAGATCACGCCTCCAGTTGCCATGGTTCAGAGCGATTCTGAGAGGCTGCGAGCCCGAGTCGCGTGGCTCTACCACATAGAGAATTACACGCAGCAGGACATCGCCGCCCAATTGGGCATCAATCGGGTAATGGTCGTGCGACTCTTGGCGGAAGCGCGTCGACGCAACGAGGTGCGCGTGACCATCTCCTCGCCGCTTTCCGATATGATCGCCCTTGAAAGAGAGCTGGAGACGACGTTTGGGATCAAGCAGGTCATTGTTGCGCCCTTCGCCGACACTGAAGGCGACCCAACGAAGGTCATTGCAGCAGCAGCCGGAACGCTGATTACCGGTTTGATGCATTCCGGCATGATCGTTGGAGTGGGTTGGGGGCGCACCCTTTATAATACCTTGCCATTTATTGCCGGGGCCGCGCTCGACGACTTTCGCGTCGTCTCGCTGCTCGGAGGCATTTCAGCCGCGCGTCGCTTCAATCCTGCCGAGTTTGCCTGGCAGTTCGCAGAGCTTTTCAAAGGCGAGGGTTTTCTGGTGACCGCGCCGGCAGTGGTGGATAGTCCCGAGACGAAGCATGCTCTGCTGGAAAGATGCGGCCTTGCCGCGATTTTCGAAATGGCGGATAAGCTCGACGTCGCGCTTCTTTCGGTCGGTGGGATCTCTGCACTGACAACGAGCTATCGCACCGGGTATCTGAGCGAGGCTGACCGTCGCTCGTTGATTGACGCCGGGGCCGTCGGAGACGTGCTCTATAACTTCATCGACAAGGACGGCAACGTTATCGACCACGAGGTTAATGCACGGGTGATATCAGTGAACCTCGAGCGCTTGCGGCGCACACCGGAACGCATCCTAATCTCGGGCGGACCCGAAAAGCTGGCAGCGCTTCGTGCCTGCCTTGTTACAATAAAGCCAACAACCTTGGTGACCGACGAGCAGACTGCGGGCGCCCTGCTGGCGTCAGTGTAAATCGAACGCCCGGAGCGCCAACGGACCGGAAGTGGCGCTCTCCCGTTCTTGCGCTAATGTGCGCAGTGTAGCCTGCGCACTATCCCCGCACGCCCGCGCGGCAAATCGCGCGCAATCCATACCAGCAACAAAATAAATCACGGCCGCAGCACGCTCTTTGGGTGCCGGCTTTCGTCTTCACGGGAGGGCAACCACTCGCGTTCTCTTGCGTTACAAAAGTTCTTATTGTTCTAGCAGATGGGCGGCGTGCGGCGGATTTGACGCCAAATTCAGAACATTGTGATTGACCATATAACAAATGTACAGTACCAATCTGTCTCGGATGAATTCGGGAGGAATGGAATGCCCATCAACGTTGCGCCAACCGGACTAGCACGCGATCTCATGCGTCGAGAGACCGAGGGAAAGCCTATTCGCATTGGACTGATTGGAAGTGGGGAGATGGGCACCGATATCGTGACCCGCGTCGCCCATATGCAGGGTATCGAGATCGGCGCAATCTGCGATCTCAACGTCACTCGTGCCCGCGAAGCCGTCGATATCGCTTACCGGGCCGACGGTCATCATCGCGATGCTGCAAGTGCTGACCAACTCAACAATGCGATCGAGGCGGGCAAGATCGCCATCACAGCCGACTCCGCCAATATTCTGAACAGCGGCTTGATCGACGTCGTCGTCGATGCCACCGGCGTGCCTGCCGTCGGTGCGGAGATCGGCCTTGCAGCCATGGAGCATGGCAAGCATCTCGTGATGATGAACGTCGAAGCCGACGTTACGATCGGCGCCTATCTCAAAAGTGAGGCTGAGCGGCTTGGCGTTACCTATTCGCTCGGAGCGGGAGACGAGCCATCGTCTTGCATCGAATTGATCGAGTTTGTTTCGGCGATGGGTCATCCGATCGTTGCGGCAGGCAAGGGCAAGAACAACCCATTGAACATTGATGCGGTGCCGGACCAATACGCCGAAGAAGCGGCGCGCCGGAACATGAACGTTCGCATGCTTGTCGAATTCGTCGACGGCTCGAAAACGATGGTGGAAATGGCCGCCATCGCAAACGCAACAGGTCTGGTGCCGGATAAGCCCGGCATGCATGGCCCGGCGGCTACGCTTGACGAACTGTCGAAGGTTCTCGTGCCCGAAAAAGACGGCGGCGTACTGACGAAGGCAGGTGTTGTCGACTATTCGATTGGGAAGGGTGTCGCCCCTGGTGTTTTCGTCGTTGCGGATATGTCGCATCCGCGGATCTCTGAGCGCATGGAAGATCTGAAGATGGGCAAGGGGCCGTATTTCACCTTTCATCGGCCATATCATCTGACCTCATTGGAGGTGCCGCTCACTTGTGCCCGTGTCGTTCTTTACGGAAAGCCGGACATGGTGCCTCTGTCCACGCCTGTGGCTGAGGTATGTGCCGTGGCCAAGAAGGATCTCCAGCCTGGCGACAAGCTCGATGCAATCGGCGAGTACTGCTACCGCGCCTGGATCATGACCGCGCCGGAAGCGCGCAGCGCCTCTGCCATTCCATGCGGAATGCTGCAGGGAGGCAAGGTGACCGCGCCGATCAAGAAGGGTGAACTGATTACCTACAGCAACGCATCGGTCGCGGAAGGCTCTCGTCTAGCCGTCTTGCGTGCCCGGCAAGACGCTCTCGTTTACGGCAGGGAGGCGTAAATGGCGAACTCAGCAAGAGCGATGAAGAGTGCCGAGACCAGCAATCTACCCTTCATCTACCGACAATATACACGTGATCAATTGCTGGATGCTCTTCGGAAGATGCACCTCATCCGCCGGTTCGAAGAAGGCGCTGAGGAAAGTTACACACGTGGCCTCATCCATGGGACGATGCATCTGTCGATCGGTCAGGAAGCCAGCGCTATGGGCGTTTGCCTCCCGCTGACGCAAGAGGATCAGATCACCTCGACCCATCGAGGCCATGGTCACTGCATCGCCAAGGGCGCGGATGTCAAACGCATGTTCGCGGAGTTCTTTGGCAAGACGACCGGCTATTGTGCCGGCCGCGGCGGTTCCATGCATATTGCAGATGTTACGACCGGCAACCTAGGCGCGAACGGTATCGTCGGGGGCGGCCTGCCAATCGCCGTTGGTGCCGCGCTGACATCGAACCGCCTGAAGACCGGAAAAGTGGTCGTCTGCTTCTTTGGTGACGGCGCAAACAACGAAGGTGCGTTCCACGAGGCGCTGAACATGGCTGCCGTTTGGAAATTGCCCGTTATCTTCGTCTGCGAAAACAATGGCTACGGCATGTCGACATCTACCGCACGATCGACGGCGGTTGCCAATATCGCAGACCGCGCGGCCGCTTACAGCATGCCGGGCGTCATCGTCGACGGCAACGTACTCTCCGAGGTGGCAGAAGCTACTCACAATGCCGTCGAGCGGGCGAAGCGCGGCGAGGGACCATCCCTCATCGAGTGCAAAACCTATCGTTACCGAGGTCATTCGAAAAGCGACCGAAATCGCTACCGTACGAAAGACGAGATCGAGGACTGGATGAGCAACCGCGATCCAATCGCTCGGTTCGAAACAGAGCTCCGGGAGTTTGGTGTCGCGAACGACACTGAACTCGCGGCAATCCGCAAGTCTGTCGAGGAGGAAATCGCCGCCGGGATTGAATTCGCAAAACAAAGCCCGATGCCTGAGATTTCCGGTTTGGCCGATAACGTCTACACGGAGCAAGCGTAATGGATACCACGGTTCGAGAGCTCAGCTACTCCCAAGCTATCCAAGAAGCCATGGCGATCGCGATGGAAGCGGACGAGCGCGTCATCCTGATGGGCGAAGACATCGGAGTTTACGGCGGCGCTTTTCAGGTCACCGGCGATCTCATCGACAGGTTCGGACCGGATCGCGTGATGGACACGCCGATTTCCGAGCTTGGCGGCGCTGGCGTCGCGGTCGGTGCCGCGATGACCGGACTGAGACCGATATTCGAATTTCAGTTCTCAGACTTTGCCGCTCTGGCGATGGAGCAAATCGTCAATCAGGCCGCCAAAATGCGCTACATGCTCGGCGGCGAAGTCTCGGTGCCGGTTGTCATGCGGTTTCCAGCCGGCTCCGGGACCGGGGCGGCCGCCCAGCATAGCCAGAGCCTGGAGGCGTGGCTTGGACATGTCCCCGGTTTGAAGGTTATTCAGCCGGCAACTCCACATGATGTGAAGGGCATGCTGCTCGCCGCTGTCGCCGATCCCGACCCGGTGATGATCTTTGAACATAAGCTCCTCTACAAGATGAAGGGACCGGTTCCGGAAGGCCACTACACGGTTCCTCTCGATAAGGCAGAGATCCGCCGGCAGGGTAAAGATCTTAGCATCGTCGCGACGTCGATCATGGTTCATAAGGCGCTCGATGCGGCCGAACAGCTGGCAGCGGAGGGGATCGACGTCGAAGTGATCGATCTCCGTTCGGTGCGTCCGATCGATAGAGCGACCGTGATCGCAAGTGTGAAAAAGACGACAAGGCTGCTCTGCGTATATGAGGGCGTCAAAACGCTGGGAGTCGGTGCAGAAATAAGTGCGATCATCGCTGAAAGCGACGCATTCGACTACCTCGATGCACCGATTGTCCGCCTTGGCGGCTCCGAAACGCCAATTCCCTACAATCCGGAGCTTGAGAAGGCTGCCGTTCCGCAAGTCCCTGACATTTTCAATGCAGCGCGGGATCTTGTGAGGGGAGTGCGATAGTATGGCGACGGAAATCATCCTCCCCAAGGTCGACATGGATATGGCGACCGGCAAGATCTCGAAGTGGTTCTTCAAGGAAGGTGACCGCGTCGGGAAGGGCGACGTGCTGTTCGAAATTGAAACCGACAAAGCGGCAATGGAAATAGATTCCCCCGCTGCGGGGATTCTTCGCAATGTCAACGGCGAAGAAGGCGTTGATATCGCGGTCGGCTCGGCGGTCGCTTGGATCTACGAGGAGGGCGAGGAACATCAGGCCGCGTCTGCGCCATCTGCGCCGGCCCTTCCCGCAGAGACGGGGACTTCGGATGCGACCGATCTCGGCTCAATCAGCGCACCGCATCATAACGCATCGGCGGGTGCCGGGAGCTCAATTCGGGCTACGCCCTTGGCAAGGCGCCTGGCGCGGGAAAACGGTATCGATCTGGGATCCGTGGCCGGGACCGGTCCGCATGGAAGGATCCTGAGCGCTGATGTTTCGAAGGCTCGGGTTGCCGAAGCACCACTTGCCCCGTCCGCGCCCGCCGGCGCGCAGCATGTCGGGCAGAAAGCTGCGTCCGATGGGTCCTTGGCGCTGTTTGCCGAAGGCACGTTCGATGTGCAACCTCATACCCCGATGAGGAGAACGATCTCCCGGCGATTGCTGGAGGCGAAGACAACCATTCCGCATTTCTACCTGTCGCTCGACTGCCGCATCGATGCTCTGCTCAAGCTGCGAACCGAGCTCAATGCCTCCGCGCCGATGGCGGACGGCGCGCCGCAATTTAAGTTGTCGGTCAATGACATGGTCATCAAGGCCTACGCGCTGGCCCTTGGATCAACACCCGACGCGAATGTGTCCTGGACGGAAGAGTGCCTGCTGCGTCATCATTTCGTCGACGTAGGAGTTGCCGTCTCCGTGGCCGGCGGACTGATCACGCCAATCATCCGACATGCGGAATCCAAGACGCTGTCCAAGATCTCGAATGAGATGAAGGATTTGGCTGCACGCGCCAGATCGGGAAAATTGAAGCCGGCCGAGTACCAAGGCGGCACCGGAGCAGTATCGAACCTTGGCATGTTTGGGGTGAGGGAATTCGCCGCGATCATCAATCCTCCCCATTCGACCATCCTGGGCGTTGGTGCTGGGGAAAGAAGGCCTGTCGTCAATGCTGAAGGCGACTTGTCGAGCGCAACTGTCATGACTGTGACCTTGTCAACCGATCATCGTGCGGTAGACGGTGCTCTCGGCGCACAGCTCCTCGGAAAGTTCCAGGCGTTCATCGAAAATCCGATGAGTATGCTGATCTAGCTTCCTCCCAGGCCTCGGGGGATCTTGTCACGAGGCGAAGGCCTCGCGACGGATCCCCCATCTTTTCAAGGAAAACAGATGTCCTACGACGTCATCATCATCGGCTCCGGTCCCGGCGGCTATGTCGCCGCCATCCGTGCGGCCCAGCTCGGCCTGAAGACGGCGATCGTCGAGCGCGAGCATATGGGCGGCATCTGCCTGAACTGGGGCTGCATACCCACAAAGGCGCTACTGCGTTCGGCCGAGGTGCTGGATCACGCCAACCACTTCAAGGATTTCGGTCTCATTCTCGAAGGCTCGGTCAAGCCGGACGCCAAGGCCGTTGTCGGCCGCTCGCGCGCCGTTTCCGCCCGTCTCAATGCCGGCGTCGGCTTCCTGATGAAGAAGAACAAGATCGACATCATCTGGGGTGAGGCAAAGCTGACGAAGCCCGGCGAGATCGTTGTCGGCAAGTCGTCAAAGCCCGTGGTCGAGCCGCAGCACCCGCTGCCGAAGAACGTCAAGGGCGAGGGCACCTATACCGCCAAGCACATCATCATCGCCACCGGCGCCCGCCCGCGGGCACTGCCCGGCATCGAGCCGGACGGTAAGCTGATCTGGACCTATTTCGAGGCGCTGAAGCCGGAGGCGCTGCCGAAGTCGCTGATCGTCATGGGTTCGGGCGCGATCGGCATCGAATTCGCCAGCTTCTACCGCTCGATGGGCGTCGAGGTGACGGTTGTCGAAGTCATGCCGACGATCATGCCGGTCGAGGATGCCGAAATCACCGCCATCGCCCGCAAGCAGCTGGAAAAGCGCGGCCTGAAGATCTTCACCAGCGCCAAGGTTACCAAGGTCGAGAAGGGTGCGGGCAGCATCACCGCCCATGTCGAGACGTCAGACGGCAAGGTGCAGCAGATCACCGCCGACCGGATGATCTCGGCTGTCGGCGTTCAGGGCAACATCGAAAACCTCGGCCTGGAAGCGCTCGGTATCAAGACCGATCGCGGCTGCGTCGTCGCCGACGGTTACGGCAAGACCAATGTCGCCGGCATCTATGCCATCGGCGACGTCGCCGGCCCGCCGATGCTGGCGCACAAGGCCGAGCATGAGGGCGTCGTCTGCGTCGAGAAGATCGCCGGCCTGCCGAACGTTCATCCCACAGACAAGGGCAAGGTCCCCGGCTGCACCTACTGCAATCCGCAGGTCGCCTCCGTCGGCCTCACCGAAGCCAAGGCCAAGGAGCTCGGCCGCGACATCCGCGTCGGCCGTTTCTCCTTCGCAGCCAACGGCAAGGCGATCGCGCTCGGCGAAGACCAGGGCATGGTGAAGGTGATCTTCGACAAGAAGACCGGCGAGCTGCTCGGCGCCCACATGGTCGGCGCCGAAGTCACCGAACTCATCCAAGGCTTCGTCGTCGCGATGAACCTCGAGACGACAGAGGAAGAGCTGACGCACACGATCTTCCCGCATCCCACAGTTTCCGAGACGATGAAGGAAGCGGTGCTCGATGCCTATGGCCGCGTGCTGAACGCTTGAGGCGCGACCATAAAACGCCGCTTGATCATGCGTTAAAGACGCAGCCGGCGCATTTCAGCTAGAGGAGGATTTTCAGATGGCACGCATTACGCTCAGGCAGTTGCTGGATCATGCAGCGGAGGAGGGCTACGGCGTTCCCGCCTTCAACATCAACAATATGGAGCAGGCGCTCGCCATCATGGAAGCCGCGGATGCGGTCCGGGCTCCGGTCATCATACAGGCATCACGCGGCGCGCGCGCTTACGCCAATGACATCATGCTGAAGCATATGATGGACGCCGTCGTCGAAATTTACCCGCACATTCCCGTCTGCGTGCATCTGGACCACGGCAACGATCCGGCCAGCTGCATGACGGCCATACAGGCAGGCTTTACCTCGGTCATGATGGACGGCTCGCTGAAAGCCGACGCGAAGACACCTGCCGACTGGGATTATAATGTCGGCGTGACAAAGAGAGTGACCGAAATGGCCCATCTCGGCGGCATCTCGGTCGAAGGCGAGCTCGGTGTGCTCGGTTCTCTCGAGACCGGCATGGGAGAGGCCGAGGATGGCCACGGCGCGGAAGGCAAACTGTCGCATGACCAGCTGCTGACCAACCCGGACGAGGCGGTGAGATTCGTGCGTGAAACTGGCGTCGATGCATTGGCGATCGCCATGGGAACCTCGCACGGCGCCTACAAGTTCACCCGTAAGCCCGACGGTTCGGTGCTGGCGATGAATGTCATCGAGGAAATCCACCGCAAGCTGCCGAACACCCATCTCGTCATGCACGGGTCGTCGTCGGTGCCCGTCGAGTTGCAGGAGATCATCAACAAATACGGCGGCCAGATGAAGCCCACCTGGGGCGTGCCGGTCGAAGAAATCCAGCGCGGTATCAAGAACGGCGTGCGCAAGATCAACATCGACACGGACGGCCGCATGGCGATGACCGGGCAGATCCGCCGGGTCTTGCAGGAAGATCCGAGCGAATTCGATCCGCGCAAATATCTGAAGCCGGCAATGGCCGCGCTCACAAAGCTTTGCAAGGAGCGCTTCGAACAGTTCGGCACTGGCGGCATGGCGGAGCGGATTACGCCCCTTCATGTTTCGGTGATGGCAAAGCGCTATGCGTCCGGCGAGCTCGATCCGTGTTTCTCGTGATTGTCAGGCCCCATCCTTGAGCCGGCTTACCCTCCATGGCGATTCACCCCACGGCTCAGCGCAGACAAACAAGGATCCGCCCGTTGAAGCTCGATCCAAACAAGCAGTTCTCGGCCTTTCTTTTCGATATGGACGGGACCCTATTGACTTCCATAGCCGCTGCCGAGCGAGTTTGGGGGGCGTGGGCGCAACACCAGGGGCTGGATCCTATCACGTTCCTGCCAACAATGCACGGGCAAAGGGCGATTGACACTATTCGGCGCCTGGAGCTTCCCGGCGTGGACCCGGAGATTGAGGCTGCAAAGATCACAAATGCGGAGATTGACGACGTTCAGGGCGTTGTCGCGATTGCAGGAGCCGCAGAGTTCTTGGCTGCTCTTCCCACTGATCGTTGGGCGATCGTCACATCTGCTTCAAAGAAGCTCGCTGAGAGGCGACTTGAAGCTGCGGGACTAAGCATACCCAGCGTTATCGTGACCGGGGAAGATGTCGCGGTGGGCAAGCCCAACCCTCAATGTTTCCTTCTCGCGGCAAAACGGCTCGGAATTCTGGCTGCGAATTGTCTTGTTTTTGAGGACGTTGAGGCAGGCGTGAAGGCCGGGCAAGCGGCAGGCGCAGACGTAGTAGTCGTCACTGCCGCTGGCCACGATTTAAGCTTCCCCAACAACCCGACCATAAAAGACTACACAGAGGTCGTACCGGTGGTGTCTGCAGATGGACTGCTGTCGATTAAACTTGCCTGTGCGCGATGGGCGTCCATAGGATTTTCAGTTCCATAAGATAGATTACGCCGCTTTGCAATTTAAAGTTGCGTAGCCGCAAGTTGATAATCGTTGCAGCCCCCAGCCGCCAGGCGACGAACTCTGCTGCCGGAGCAATGTGTCTTTCCGGTTCGAAATGACTATAACGTCTCGAGCGCGAGCGCGATGCCCTGGCCTCCCCCGATGCAGAGCGTGACGACTCCGCGGCGCAGACCTTCCCGCTTCATCGCATGTAGGAGCCGCGTGACGAGGATGGCACCGGTTGCGCCGATTGGATGGCCATGGGCGACGGCGCCGCCCTCGACATTTATGATATCCTCGGGCAGCCCGAGCTCACGGGCGACCGCGATCGGCACGGCGGCGAAGGCTTCGTTGATCTCGATGCGCTCGATGTCGGAAAGGCTCCAGCGCGCTCTTGCCAATGCTTTGCGCACCGCAGGAACGGGACCCAACCCAAACATGCCCGGCTCCACGCCGGCGACACCATAGCCCGCTATCCGGCCGATCGGCCTGATGCCTTTTGCCTCGGCGAAGCCGCGCTCGGCGACGATCATCGCCGCAGCGGCGCTGTTCAGCCCCGGCGCGTTGCCGGCGGTAATCGTACCCTCGGGCCGAAAGGCCGGACGCAAGCGAGCAAGCGACTCGACCGTCGTGTCGGGGCGCGGCGCCTCATCGGTTGCGAAGCTTTCCGCACCCTTGCGGCCTTTCACCTCGACCGCGACGATCTCGCCGGCGAACAGACCAGCATCTCGCGCGGCGGTGAAATTCTGCTGCGACCGGGCAGCGAAGGCGTCCTGATCGGCGCGCGTGATCTGCATCTTCTCGACGAGATCCTCGGTGTGCCAGCCCGAATGCTGTCCGGAAAAGGCATCGTTGAGTCCGTCGGTCAACATGCTGTCGAGGATCTGGGCGGGGCCCATGCGATAGCCCCAGCGGCCCCCATCCATCAGATAGGGCGCGCGATCCATGTTCTCCATTCCGCCGGCAATGGCCACGTCGCTGTCGCCCGCAACAATCTCCAGCGCAGCGGTCAGGATCGCCTGCGCGCCTGAACCGCAGACCCGATTGACGGTCATCGCGGGCACCTCGACGGGTAGTCCGCCGCCGATTGCGGCCTGGCGCGCTGGGTTCATTCGGTTGCCTGCCTGGATGACATTTCCCATGACCATCGTGCCAACCTCGGCTGCTTCGAGGCCGGCGCGCCGCAAGGTTTCCTGAACGACGATCGCGCCAAGTTCAGTGGCCGGAATACCTTTCAGCGTGCCATTATAGGTGCCGATCGCGGTGCGAACCGGATAGCCAATGACGATGTCGCGCGTGCTCATAGTTTTCTCCTGTTTGGATGATGACGCGGTTGGTGCAGCCTTCAGGCGACGACCCTTAGGCGACTTTCATTGGAAGCCCATGGTCCGGGCGTTCTCACCAGATGGAAATTTGTCGCCGTCAGGCTTCGAGGAAAAACAGGCTTAAAGATTACGATCATAATCATTAATTAGATGACACTCGTAATCGAAAATGTCAAGCGGATTTCTGCCTGGTTTGCGGACGTGCGAACGTCTTGATGGCCACAAGGTACATCGCAGGTCGTTCCTGCCAACGATGAAGTGAGCAGAAATGAAGGTGACGCAAGACAAGATGGAGTAAAATCGTCAGCCGGTCATCGAGACGGCGGCGCGCCTGCTGCGCGAGTGTAGTTCGAAGGGATCGACCTCGCCGACATTATGAGAAACGCCGACTGACCCATGGCGTTTTTTATCGAAACTTCGCTTCGAAAGATGACTTGGTGATCAAGGCCAGCGAACGGGCGATAGCGTGCAGCACGATTCGACAGCGCCAGCTTAGTCAACTTTGTTGGCGCGCAGGCCTTCCAAAAAGGTTCGAAAACTCTCTACAGCCCGCTTCGCGATGGCATCCGGATTTTCGGCATTAGCGATCCATTGCGCCGCACTGCTGCTCGCGGCGTTGATCAGGCGAGCACCGGCTTCAGGGTCGATGTCGACGATGACCCCTTCTTGTTTCAAGATCTCGAGACTTTGGGCAACCGCGGCGATGCAGCCGTTTGCATTCGGCCACTGCGATGGATCACCGAGGACGGCCGGCCCATCACGAAACATGATGCGCTGAAGTTCCGGCTCCAGCGCCATTAGGACGTAACCAATATTCTCATCCACGAACCCCTGCCAGCGCGTCGATGCCATAGAAGAGATCTCGCACAGTCGGGCCGTCATCTCGCTGTCGATCTCGGCTACAACGGCCGCGAACAGTCCTTTCTTGTCGCCGAAGTGATGATAAAGAGCGCCGCGCGTCAGTCCGGCTTCACCTGTAAAGTCGTCCATGGAAGCTTCGGCGTAACCAGAGGCACCAAATGCTCTTCTGCCTGCAGCCAAGAGCTTAGCCCGAGTCTCGGCAATCATTTCATTACGTGATCTGCGCACAGGTCCTCCATTCATTCTCATACGCGCCGTATGTTAATTGACATACGGCGTGCATTTGATTACACATTTGCATACGCCACGTATGTACGTGGCGTCAGCTCTAACACGGAACACGCCGATGCATAATCCATATGTAGAAATTTTCCGCGCGCCCGGCACCAAAAGCTTTTCCGCTGCAGGTTTCTTCGCCCGCCTTCCAATAGCGATGGCGCCGATCGGCATCGTCGCCATGCTTTCTCAGACTCATGGAGAATATTGGCTCGCGGGCGCTGTCTCCGCGACCTTTGCGTTGACCAACGCCGTGATCTCCCCGCAGATTTCGCGGCAGGTGGATCAGTTGGGCCAACGGGCCGTCCTGATCCCCACCACCGTCGTCTCGGTGATCGCATTCGGGACGCTGATCGCGGCCGCAAACCAGGGTTGGCCTTCGTGGACGCTGTTCCTCTCGGCACTCTTTGCTGCAACAATGCCCAGTATTCCAGCAATGCTGCGTGCCCGCTGGACAGAGATCTTTCGCGACAGACCTGAGCTTAATACAGCCTTCGCCTTTGAATCCGCTGCGGACGAACTTGTCTATATCGCTGGCGCATCGCTTTCTGTCGGCCTGGCTGTCTCGCTGTTCCCGGAGGCGGGCATGATCGTGAGTACTCTCTTTATGGCGCTCGGCAGTTTTGCCTTTCTCGTGCAGCGGTCGACAGAACCGAAAGTGCGCCGGGTCGACATGGGCGCCAACCATCGGTCGGCAATCTGGTTGCGCCCGGTCCAGATTATCACGCTCGCGTTGGTCTTTGTCGGCTCTACCTTCGCCACGGCTGAGGTCAGCGCTGTTGCAATTACCAAAGAGCTCGGGCGGCCTGAAGCTGCCAGCTTCGTCATCGGCGTTTATGCCATTGGCTCTTTCATGGTTGGCCTCATAATCGGAGCGATAAACCCCAAGCTGGCCCTCCAGAGCCAACTGCTAATCGCTGTCGGCGTGCTTGCGCTCACCGCTCTACCACTTCTCATCGCCAGCAGTTCTGTCTGGCTGCTTGCCTTCGCAGTCTTCGTGAGCGGCATCGCCATCTCACCCGTCTTCATCACCGCCTTCGGGCTCATCGAGCGCCGCGTGCCGGAATCGATGCTGACGGAAGGTGTGACCTGGGTTATGACCGGCATTGGTATCGGTATGGCGCTCGGCGCCTTCGTCTCCGGCTGGGTGGTCGACACTTACGGCCCGAGCAATGGTTTTTGGGTTTCGGTCGCAGCCAGCTTGTCTGCAGTACTGATCATAGGCATGGGTCAGCAGAGTCTCACTGGAGACCGAACAGTGGCGCCGCTCCCGCTCAGGCAACCTGCAGAGTGATACAACCGCGTTCCCCATCTTCGCTTTCGTTCGCCGCGGGTAGAAGTACGCCTTGCGGCGAGCAGTCGCACGCCTTGATGCGAATCGTCCGTTGTTTCCTATCCCACCTCGAATTCCGGGTCGGGTGGAACCTGCATGGCGAGAGCGAGATGGTTCGTCTGCGCGGCAAGCCCGATAATCGTGAGGAGTTCGCCATGCTGGGCATCGGTCATCCCGCGCGCTCGGGCGGCTGCCGTGTGGGATTGAATGCAGTACTGGCAGGCATTGGCCGTCGATACTGCTATGTAGATCATCTCGCGCGTCAACGGATCGATGGCGCCTTCGACCGTCATGACCGATTTGAGCGTCTCCCATACGCGCTTGAGGTTTGCGGGGTCGTTTGCAAGAGCACGCCAGAAATTGTTGATGAAATCGGTCTTGCGTGTCGCCCTGATGTCATCGAACACGGCTTGCACGGCCGGAATGTCTGCAGCCTCTTGATCCGACAGAAGTTTGACTGTTGCCATCGAAAGTTCCTTTCCGGCGCCGATCTACGGCATCAAGCATGATGTTGTTCGGCGATCCCGCGCCGCCGGCGGAAGATACGAAGAAACGGCAGCGGCCGCCAGCCTCCCGCCTGGCGAGGAAATCGAAGCGGCTGTTTCACGAAAGCAGGCAAAATTAGAAATTATTGGCTACAGATTTCGTAGATTATGCGGTTCCATAGCCCTGTCGACTTCAGCGCTGAGATTTCGAACGCCCAATGGATGCATCCTTGGGTGCATGTGACCTGCCGACTTCTTCCAAATCAACAGGAGATTTCCATGAGCAATCCGGTTCTCGTCAATCAGATCATTCCCGAGTCAGATGTCGTCCCGCTGACCGGCCGTGTCGGAGCCGAAATCAAGGGTATCCGCCTTGGCGGAGAGCTTTCGGATGCAACGGTGGCAGCCATCAACCAGCTTCTGCTGAAGCACAAGGTCATCTTCTTCCGCGATCAGGGACATCTTGACGATTCCGAACAGGAAGCTTTCGCGAGCCGCCTCGGCGATCTCGTGCCGCATCCAACCCAGGGGCCGGTGTCTGGCACCGCTTCCATCCTCAATCTCGATTCCAGCCGCGGCGGCGGCAGAGCCGACCAGTGGCACACCGACGTCACCTTCGTCGACGCCTATCCCAAATTCTCCGTGCTTCGCGGCGTCGTCATTCCGGCGGCCGGCGGCGACACGATCTGGTCCAACACCCATGCCGCATATGAAAGCCTGCCGGCGCCGCTGAAACTGCTGGCGGACAATTTATGGGCCATTCACAGCAATGCCTATGACTATGCTGCCGTGCGCCCTCGCGCCACCGCCGAGGAGAAGAAGCATTTCGAGGAGGTTTTCACCTCGACCATCTACGAGACCGAGCATCCGGTCGTGCGTGTCCATCCGGAAACCGGCGAAAGATCGCTGTTGCTCGGCAACTTCGTTCAGCGCCTTGTCGGCCTGTCGAAGAGCGACTCCGTAAAACTCTACGAAGTGTTCCAGTCCTACGTCACCGCTCCGGAAAATACCGTGCGCTGGCGCTGGAGAGCCGGCGACGTGGCGATCTGGGACAATCGCGCCACCCAGCACTATGCCGTCAACGATTATGGCGACCAGCACCGCGTCGTGCGCCGCGCCACCGTCGATGGTGACGTTCCCGTCAGCATCGACGGCCGCCGCAGCGTAACCCACGTCAAGGCTGCCAAGCCGCAAGCAAAGGCGGCGTGATCGCGCACATATAAGTGTCGCCCGGTAGCAAAATGCGCCGCATGCCTTACGAGAAGGACAGCTTCTCGCTCGGCCGGGTCAGCGTTTCCGGGCGCAGCACCGCATCGAGATGCTCCTTCTGCATCAGGCCGCGTTCGAGAAGGATTTCGTAAACCCCTCGTCCCGAATGATGCGCTTCCAGCGCAACCTCGGTGGCGTTGCGATAGCCGATATAGGGGTTCAATGCCGTCACGATGCCGATCGATTGCTCGACCATGTGCCGCAGCCTTTCGCGGTTGGCGGTAATGCCTCGAATGCAATTCGCCTCGAGCGTCAGGCAGGCATTGGTCAGATGGCTCAGGCTGCGATAGAGGCTGTAGAAGATCACCGGCTCGAAGGCGTTCAGCTGCAGCTGGCCGGCCTCCGCCGCCATGGTGATCGTCACGTCATTGCCGATCACTTCGAAGGCGACCTGGTTGACGACCTCCGGGATAACAGGATTGACCTTGCCGGGCATGATCGAGGAGCCGGCCTGGCGCGCCGGCAGATTGATCTCGTTGAAGCCGGCGCGCGGCCCCGAGGACAGCAGCCGCAGATCGTTGCAGGTCTTGGAAAGCTTGACCGCCACACGCTTGAGAACGCCCGAAAGCTGCACGAAGGAGCCGCAATCCTGCGTCGCCTCCACCAGATCAGGTGACGTCACCAGATCGACGCCGACGATTTCGGACAGGCGCTCGCGCACCAGCGCCGCATAGCGAGGATGGGCGGTGATGCCGGTGCCGATCGCAGTCGCGCCGAGATTGATCTCGCGGATCAGCGAGACCGCTTCGGAAAGCCGCGCCTCGTCCTCCGCCAGCATCAGCGCATAGGTTCCGAACTCCTGGCCGAGGGTCATCGGCACGGCGTCCTGCAGCTGCGTGCGGCCCATCTTCAGGACGTCGGCGAACTCCACCGCCTTGGCCTCGAACGAGCGGCGCAGGATCGCCATGGCGTCGACCAGACGATGAACGCCGATCCATGCGGCGAGCTTCAGCGCCGTCGGATAGACGTCATTAGTGGATTGCGAGAGGTTGACGTGCTCGTTCGGATGCAGGTGCTGGTAGTCGCCGCGGCGATGCCCCATGATTTCCAGGGCCCTGTTGGCAATCACCTCATTGGCGTTCATGTTGGTCGAGGTTCCCGCACCGCCCTGGATCAGATCGACGACGAAATGGTCGTGCAGCGCCCCGTCGCGGATTTCGATGCAGGCAGCGATGATGGCGTCGGCCCGCTCCTGATCCAGCAGGCCGAGGCTAAAATTGGCCTGAGCCGCCGCCTGCTTGATCGCCGCCAGGGATGCGATCAGATCCGCCGATTCCTTCAGCGTCTGGCCGGTAATCGGAAAATTCTCGACCGCGCGCAGCGTATGCACGCCGTAATAGGCCGAGGCCGGTACGTCGCGATCGCCGATCAGGTCGTGCTCAACGCGGATAGTCGTCATTTCGGATGTCGTCATGGCAGTAACTTTCGAGTGGGGCGCTGTTGGATGTAATGCGACGGCAGGCTGAAGAAGACAATGGCTGGAGACGCGGCAGAATAGCCGCGTCCGAAGACGTCATGGTGCCACGGCGGCAAGGCGAGGATCGTCGCCGTCCGGCTTCGATCCGCGCAGCTTGAACGGAAAAGACACGGCGCCTGTCGTAACACCCATCGTGTTCACGCGCCGGGGATGATGGAACGGCGCGAGCCGGCTGCGGATCTCAGGCGAACCGATGCCGAGCCGCTCGAGGAGCTCCGTTACGACGGCGTAAAGGATTTCAAGATTGCCGTCCTCGATCTTGACCGAGATGCCGAGCGCACCGTCCGCTCCCAATTGCCTGGTTGCGTCCGAGGCCCGCACGCCGATCGCATAGCTGGCATCGGCCCCGAGCTTGCCGACGAGGGCGCCGTCGAATGCGCGCATCAGCACCGTGCAGTAGCGCCCCTCGCCCGCGACCATGTCAGGATGACGCGCCATTGCCTGGAAGATGTGGGCGAGCGCCGCGCCGCGCGTCGACTGCCCCTCACCCGCATCGCTCCCATCTGCTGCCGAGGCAAGCTTGGCATAGATGCGCGCCAGGCGATCCAGGGGAAAAGCGGGGGTCGGGAGATTGCATCCGTCGGTTCCCCATTCGACGTCCCCGGCATCCAGATCGCAGAGTTCGGCGACGGTGCGCTTGACCCTCCCCTGCATCGGATGATCCGGCAGGTGGTAGCCTTCCATGCCGGCTCCGATCGCCCGGGCGCCGGCAAGCATGCCGACGTGCTTGCCCGAACAATTGCTGCAAACCGCCGTCGGGACAAAGTCCTGCTTGATCCAGGAGCGGTTCACCAGTTCGGACAGGGAAGGATGACCGCCGCAGCGAAGATCAGCCTCCTCGGCCTTGATCTTCGACAGCATGGCCCACGTGCGTGCGATATGCCGCTCTTCGCTGCTGTGGGACGCGCACATCAGCGCAATATCCGCATCGTCGAAGCCGTAACCCGCGACACCTTCAGTCTCCAGGATGGCGAGCGCCTGCGCCGGCTTCGCCGCAGACCGGGCAAGCGTCATACGCGTAGGTTTTCCCAGCGCGTAGAGCAGCCTGCCCTTGGCATCGACGACAGCCGCGTGGACGCGATGGCTGTTCTCGACGATTCCGCCGCGATCGGTGACGACGAAATCCTCACTCGGGGTCATGTCTCTCTCCATTCATGCCGCACCCGGCGGCGGCAGCGCCGCCGGGCTCGGGTTCTCGATCGGTGTCAGGCGAGATCGAAACCGCCGCGATCCTGGCCCTGTTCGGCGGCGAGCATATAGATGCGCTCACGCATCAAGAGCCAGCCGACCACCAGCGCTGGAATGATCAGAGCCAGAGAGGCGACCGTGTAGGTTCCGACCGGATAATCGAGGGCCATCAGGATCACGACGACGGCGAGGAAGCCCAGGGTCAGCAGGCCGGTATAGGGCGCGCCGAACATCCGGAATTCAGGCCGTGCCAGCTTGCCTTGCCGCGACAGCTGCCACAGCTTGAGCTGGCAGAGCACGATCACGCCCCATGCCGCGATGATGCCGAGGGCGGCGACATTCAGGCCGATCTCGAAGGCTTCTGCCGGAACGACGGCGTTCAGGACGACGCCGAAGGCGGTCACGACAGCCGTCACCGCAATGCCGACATAGGGCACGCCGGAGCGGTTCATCTTCGCCAGCGCCGCCGGCGCCGAGCCGGAAACGGCCATGGAATGCAGGATGCGGCCCGTCGAATAGAGGCCGGCGTTGAGCGACGACAGGACGGCGGTCAGCACGACGAGGTTCATGACGACGTCGGCACCCTGGATGCCGATCTTGCCGAAGAAGGTGACGAACGGGCTCTCGCCGCCCTTATAGGCGGTGTAGGGCAGCAGCAGCGACAGCAGCAGGACCGAGCCGACATAGAAGACCACCAGGCGCACAACGACCGTGCGGATCGCCCGCGGCATGACCTTGCGGGCATTTTCGGTTTCACCGGCGGCCGTGCCGATCAGCTCGATCGAGGCATAGGCGAAAACCACGCCCTGTATCACCACCAGCGCCGGCAGGACGCTGTTCGGGAACATGCCGCCGAAATCGGTGATCGTGTTCACGCCCGGAACATGGCCGTCGATTGGCGTGCCGGTGACGACAAAGTAAACGCCGACGACCAGGAAGATGAGGAGGGCGAGGACCTTGACGAGGCTGAACCAGAACTCCAGTTCGCCGAAGACCTTCACCGACAGAAGGTTCATCGAGAGGACGAGGACTAGCGCCGCGAACGCGAACACCCACTGGTCGATCATGGCGATCCACGGGACATAGGCCTTGAAGAAATTCATGTAGAGGGCGACCGCAGTGACGTCGGCGACCGCCGTCATCGCCCAGGTCAGCCAATACATCCAGCCGACCGCGAAGGCGAGCTTTTCGCCGTAAAATTCCCGGGCATAGGAGACGAACGAGCCCGAGGTCGGGCGATGGACGATCAGTTCGCCGAGGGCTCTTAGAACGAGGAAGGCGAAAAAGCCGCACAAGGCATAGACCAGCACAAGTGCTGGACCGGCAGCGGCAAGCCGGCCGCCGGCGCCGAGAAACA
The DNA here is from genome assembly GCF_003013335.1 of Rhizobium sp. H4. NCBI lineage: Bacteria > Pseudomonadati > Pseudomonadota > Alphaproteobacteria > Hyphomicrobiales > Rhizobiaceae > Rhizobium > Rhizobium sp. H4. The sequence continues at coordinate 263,394 of NZ_PSOW01000004.1, read as the reverse complement.
GCCCCGTGCCGATGGCGCCGCCGATGGCGATCATCTGGATCTGCCGCGGCTTCAGCGCCTTTTGATAACCGAGCTCCTCCTCGACAAAGACCTGGCCATCAGAGCTTCTGTTGGATTGCATGACTGTCACTTCTCCTCCCTATCCGCGGTCGGCAACCTCCAGGCCGCTCCTCCGCGAGATGCAATAAAGATGTTAATCTGCTATGCGGTCTGACAGGTTTGGCGATTAAAAGGAAAACTACCCTTCAGTCAAGGATTTTCCTGCTGCTATCTCAGGATGCATATCCACCGCCTGTGGAAAGCCAGTCTTTGGCGGCTGGATGACGTCGCTTCTTTACGTTTTCGTTCAAGGCGCGACAGACTTAGCGCGGCTCGGCGCCGATGATGCGGCTGACCGCCGCCTCGACCTTCTTGAGATGAATTTCCATCGCCGCCTCGGCCTCGGCCTCCGCGCCTTTGCGGATGGCTTCGACGATGGCGCGATGCTCTTCGTTCGATTCCTCACGCCGTGGGCCAAACGCAGTCAGCAGGCCGGATTGCTGCGCCATCGCCTCGCGGACGTCATCGACAATGTCGCGGAAGACGGCATTCTTCGATGCCTCGGCGATCAGCCCGTGAAAATCCGAATCGAGGCGCACCCAGGCCCCGGTATCTTCTTCCTGCTCCATCCGGTCGCACAGCTGAAGCAACCGGGACAGCTCATCGTCAGTTCGGCGTAGCGCCGCCCAGCCGGCAGCCGATACCTCGACGAAGGCGCGCGCCTCCATCAGATCCCGCGCCGAATAATCACCGTAACGGATATCTCCGTCGCCGGCGGCGGCGAGCACATAGGTTCCGCTCCCGGTCCGCGTCTCCGTCAGTCCCAAAATCTGCAGCGAGCGTAGCGCTTCCCGCACGATCGGGCGGCTCACGCCGTATTTTGCGGCGAGCTTCGCTTCCGACGGCAGCTTGGAGCCGGCGGCAAAGCGGCCGGAAAGAATGAGATTGCGCAACTCCTCGAAGACCAGTTCCGAGGCACTTTTTCGGCTGAGGATCGCGGAGTCGGATAGCCAGTTTTCTAGATCGTTCATCGCTTTGCATTCGATCGGCAGCGCAGCCGGACCTCCGGATGCAAATTGACATCATACCTTCAGCGCAGATCGCTTTTCATCGGCAATCCCGATGATGGACCGTTTTACCTCCAGCAGGTGTTCCGCCATGGCGGCGCGCGCATCCGCCTCGCTGCCTGCGGCGATCGCCTCCAGAATCCGGCGGTGCTCGGCGTTGGAGGCTTTGCGCCGGCCGCGAACATGCTCCACCAGTTCCGACTGCGTCGAAAGTGCCCCGCGGACATCGGCGACGACTTTCCGGAAGATCGCATTTCCCGAGGCTTCGGCGATTTCGCCATGAAACTCCGCGTCCATCCGCACCCATGTCTGGACGTCCTCCTCGTCGTCCATCCGGTCGCACAAGGATGAGAGCGACGCCAGCTGTGCGTGCGAGCGCCGCAGTGCGGCCCATCCGGCAGCCGGGATCTCGATGCAGGGGCGCGCCTCCATGAGATCGCGGGCGGAATAGGCGCCGCCGCCGAGCTGCCGCGCCGGGCTCTCCGAAACGACGAAAGTGCCCCGCCCCGTCCTGGTTTGCGTGAACCCCAGCGTCTGCAGCGAGCGAAGCGCCTCACGCACGATGGCCCGGCTGATGCCGTAGCGTTCGGCGAGCTGCACCTCCGAGGGAAGACGGGTGCCGAGAGCCAGTTTCCGATCGATAATGGCCGTGCGGACATCTTCGAAGACCGCTTGGGCAGCGTTTCTCCGGCTTATCTCTTTCTTCTCCGACAGCCATGAATCCATATCCTGCATCGAGGGACGATGCGGGCATTCGAAAGAGCTGTCAAGCAACCGGACAGGTGCGCGCAGACGCGCCGGCGGGCATGCCGACGCGGGGCCTACCAGAGCTTCATATGCCGGTTGACGTCCTTGTAAAGGAGGTAGCGGAAGCGGCCGGGGCCGCCGGCGTAGCAGGCCTGCGGGCAGAAGGCGCGCAGCCACATGAAATCGCCGGCCTCGACCTCCACCCAGTCCTGGTTGAGGCGATAGACGGCCTTGCCCTCCAGCACATAGAGCCCGTGTTCCATCACATGGGTCTCCATGAAGGGGATCACCGCGCCCGGCTCCAGCGTGACGATGTTGACGTGCATGTCGTAGCGCACATCGGCCGGGTCGATGAAGCGGGTCGTGCCCCAGCGGCCGTCGGTGTCGGGCATGGCCCGGATCGGATGGTCGTCCTCATGGGTGACGATCGCCGGCGGCGGCTCCAGCCCCTCGACCTCCTGAAACGCCTTGCGGACCCAGTGGAAGATCGCGGTAGCCGAACCATCGTTTTTGAGGCGCCAAGCCGAACCGGCGGGAATGTAGACGAAGGAACCGGCGCGCAACGCGTGGCTGACCCCATCAAGCTCGACCGTCATGCCGCCTTCGACGACGAAGAGCACTGCTTCGGCCCGCTTGTCGGGCTCCGGCCGGTCGCTTCCGCCGCCCGGCTGAACCTCCATCACATATTGCGAGAAGGTTTCGGAGAAGCCGGAGAGAGGACGGGAGAGAACCCATGCCCGCGTTCCCTCCCAATGCGGCAGGAGGCTGGTGACGATATCGCTCATGACGCCGCGCGGGATGACCGCGTAAGCCGTGGTGAAGACGGCCCTGCCGGAAAGCAGGTGGGTCTGCGGCGGCAAACCGCCGAGCTTCGAAAAATAATCTGTCTTGTTCATCGGGCCGCACTTCCAAGCATTTGTTTCTGCATCTGCTTTATGCCCCGCGAACCGGTTAGGCAACTGCCAATGGCCAGCCAAGCAGGACTAGCGCCGGTCCAAGACCAGATGCCCCGGCCCAGCCTCGCGATAGGTGGCGCTTGGAGGATTATAGTCGACGGCCCGCATCGGGCTCTTGATCTCGTCATTCGCCACCATGCGTTTTTCGTGGCGCCGATCCGGATCCGGCACCGGCACGGCAGCGATGAGTTTCTTCGTATAGGGGTGCTGCGGATTTTCGAAGACGGCGGCGCGTGGGCCGATCTCGACGATCTCGCCGAGATACATCACCGCCACGCGGTGGCTGACGCGCTCGACCACCGCCATGTCGTGCGAGATAAACAGGAAGGCGAGGTTGAGGCTCTGCTGCAGGTCCAGCATCAGATTGATGACCTGTGCCTTGATCGAAACATCGAGCGCCGACACGCTTTCGTCGGCGACGATGACCTTCGGCTGCAGGGCGAGCGCCCGGGCGATGCAGATCCGCTGGCGCTGGCCGCCGGAAAATTCATGCGGGTAACGCGAAGCCATCTCGGGGGAGAGGCCGACCTTGACCAGCAGGTCGGCGACAACGTCCCTCGCCTGTTTCGAATCGCCCATCCTGTGCTCGAGATAGGGCTCGGCGATCGCGGCGCCCACCTTCATGCGCGGATTGAGGCTGGCGAAGGGATCCTGGAAAATCATCTGCACGGATTTGCGCATCTCGCGCAAATCCTTCCTGTCGAGGCCGAGCACCTCCCTGCCCTCAACGAGAACCGAGCCCGCCTGCGGCTCGATGAGACGCATGATAGCGCGGCCCGTCGTCGATTTGCCGCAGCCGGATTCGCCGACAAGCGACAGGGTTTCGCCGGCATGAAGGTCGAAGGAGACGTTCTCGACTGCATGCACGCGGCTGGTCAGCCGGCCGAACAGGCCGGAATGAATGTCGAAACGCTTGGTGAGGTTCTTCACCTCAAGCACCGGCGTTGCGGCGACGGTATCGGCGGCCTCTGCCGGTATGTTCGATTCCCCCGTCGCCGTATTGACCACGGGAAAGCGCAGCGGCCGCTGGCGGCCCTGCATCGAACCGAGCACCGGCACGGCCGACAGCAGCGCCCTGGTGTAAGGATGTTTGCCGCGGTGAAAAATATCGGCGGTGGGGCCGTTCTCGACCTGTTCGCCGCGATACATCACCACCGTCCTGTCGGCGATCTCGGCGACGACGCCCATGTCGTGGGTGATGAAGAGTACGGAGGTCCCCTCCTCTTCCTGCAGCATCTTGATCAGGTCGAGGATCTGGCCTTGGATCGTCACGTCGAGCGCCGTCGTCGGCTCGTCGGCGATCAGGAGTTTCGGCCGGCTGGCGAGCGCCATCGCGATCATCACCCGCTGGCGCATGCCGCCGGAGAAACGATGCGGATATTCGTCGAAGCGCGAGGCGGCAGAGGGAATACGGACCTTTTCCAAGAGCCTGATCGTCTCGGCCCTGGCGTCCGCCTTGCTGATATCGGAATGGCAGAGCAGCGCTTCGGAAATCTGATCGCCGATGGTGAAGAGCGGATTGAGCGATGTCATCGGCTCCTGGAAGATCATCGCCACCTCATTGCCGCGCACCTGCCGCATGGCTTGTTCCGGCAAGGCCAGCAGATCGCGCCCGCCGAGCACGACGCGGCCCTCGATGCGGCTCACCTCCGCCTGCAGCAGCCGCATGATCGACAGCGATGTGACGCTCTTGCCCGAGCCGGATTCGCCGACGATCGCCACAGTTTCGCCGGGCGCCACGGTGAAGGAAACGTCGCGCACCACAGGATTCCAGGCGCCGTCGACCAGAAAGGACGTCGTCAGTCCCTCGACGGAAAGAACGGGGATGGCGGTCTCGATCGATTGTGCTTGGACGCTGCCCATGTCGGCTCCTCTTGCGGCGAATGAGAACGGCGGATCAGTCCGGCCAACGCAGCAAGCCGTCGAAGCGGTGCCGGCTGCGGTTTTCGATCGGGGTTGCGATGATCTCGTTGGAAGCGCGCGCCTTGTCGAGTTCCTCGGCCAGGCGGTTTGCGACAATGACCTCCTGGCCCGGATGCATGTTGCAGGGGTCGAGATAGAAATAGCGATGCTCCACCTCGTGATCCCGGACAATGATCGGCGGGCTGCCCTTGGCCAGCGCATCGGCGAGATCCCAGGCGGTGATATGCGCCTGCTCGGGATCGACGATCAGGCGCAACCGGTCGAGCGGATTGTTGGTCGAGTCGGGCTCGATCAATGCGATGACGCCGGGGCGGCCGTCGAGCGTGCGTTTCCACAGACTGAGATAGCCGGTCTCGCGTTCGCGGATGCCGGCATGGTCGCGGCGCTCCCAGGCCTCGAGCGCCGCCATGACGCCGAAGATGCTCTCCTTGCCGACCTTCATGCCGCGGCCGATGCCCATATTCTGCAGGAAGGCATGGCGCACCAGTTCCTTGCGGCCCGCAACGATGCCCGAGGTCGGGCCGCCGAGGAATTTATGGCCGGAATAGAGCGCGATATCGGCCCCCTGCTCCAGGAAAATTCTCAGATCATATTCCGAGGCCGCATCGACGATCACAGGCACGCCCCTGGCATGGGCGATCTCGACGAATTCCTTCAGGTTCAAAAGGCCGTAATCGACGACATGGTGGGAGACGACATAGACGGCGGCGGCGGTCTTCTCGCTTATGGCCTTTTCCATGTGGAAACGATGGGTCGAGGTCGCCTGCCCGACAAGCACCACCTTGCCGCCACCAAGCCGGATCGCCTGATCGACCGGGGCGCCGTAGCTCACCACATGGCCCATCTGCACCAGTACCTCGTTCTTCTCAGGCACCACATCCGGCAGCTTCTCGATCGCCAGCAGATTGTCGCCGGTGATGGCGCCTGCGACCGCCAGCGAGATGCCGGCAGAGCAGGAGGCGGTGACGAAGCCGGCTTCGCCGCCGGTCAGCCGGGCGATGACGCTGCTTGCCTTGCGCTGCAGGTCGTTGATCTCGACGAAATGTGGCAGGATCGATGCCATCGCTTCGATCGCCTCCGGCACGACGATCGAGGCGCCGAGGCTGGTCATCGTGCCGGATACGTTGATGACGGGGCGAAGGCCGAGCGAAGGTCTGATATCATTGGGCATGAAGGTCTCCGGAAGTCTGGGGCGAGGAACGGGCCATGGGTGGACGTTGCTCCAAATATGCAAGCTCTCGTCAGCCATTCAAGGCGACGATCGCCTCGATCTCGACGGTGATGTTGCCGGGCAGCGAGCCGAAACCGACGGCCGAGCGGGCATGTTCGCCGGCCGCGCCGAAGACCGCGATCAGCAGATCCGAGCAGCCGTTGATGACGCTCGGATGATCTTCGAACTCAGGCACGGCATTGACCATGCCGAGCAGCTTGACCACCCGTTTGACGCGGGAGAGATCGCCGAGCGCCTCCTGCATGACGGCGAGCAGGTTGATGCCGGTCAACCGCGCATGCCGATAGGCCTCCTCGACACCGACGCCGCCGCCGACCTTGCCCGCATGCAGAAAGCCGTCGGCCTCGCGCGGCCCCTGGCCGGAGAGGTAGAGCATATTGCCCTCCACCACATGCGTCACGAAATTGGCGATCGGCGGCGGCGGCGGCGGCAGCTTGATGCCGAGGGCGGCTAACCGTTGGTAAGGCGAGTTCTCGACCTTGCCGGCGGCGCTGGGAAATTGATTCACGCAAACTCCTGTCATGCGAATTTGGATTGGCGAATTTGGTTTTGGATTGGCCGATTTAGGTCGGCGGATTAAAGGTCCTTGCGAAGTCTTGGATCGAGCATGTCCCTCAGGCCATCGCCGACCATCTGCAACGACAGCACCGAGAGGATGATGGCGACACCGGGAAACAGCGTCATCCAGTCGGCCTGGCCGATATATTGCCGGCCGGCGGCGATCATTGTTCCCCAGGTCGGGATCTCCGGGCTGACGCCGAGGCCGAGGAAGGAGAGGCCGGCTTCGGCCAGCATCGCGCTGGCGAAGAGGAAGGTGGCCTGCACCAGGATCGGCGACAGCAGATTGCGCAGCACATGCCGGGTCATGATGTGGAAGGTGGAAATGCCGAGCGCCTTGGCTGCCTCGACATAGGGCAGCTCGCGAATAACCAGCGTCGACGCGCGGACGATGCGGGCAAGACGCGGGAAATAAACGATCGACAGCGCGATGATGACCGTCGTCAATGACGGGCCGAGGGCGGCGACAAGGGCGATCGCCAGCAGAATATCCGGGAACGCCATCATCGCGTCGATCAGCCGGGCAATCGGCGTGTCGAGCTTCTGGAAAAAGCCGGCAAGCAGGCCGAGCGTCACGCCGATCACCGCCGACAGGCTGACGACCGCCGCACCAACGAGCAGCGACAGGCGGCCGGCAAAGATCGTGCGCGAGAAGACGTCGCGGCCGAACTCGTCGGTGCCGAAGAAGAAGGTGCCGCCCGGCGGCTTCAACCGGTTGACGATCGAAAGCTTGGAGGGCGAATAGGGCGCGACGACAGGCGCAAAGACCGCCAGCAGCACGAAGATCGCCAGGATCAGCAGACCGAAGGCCACCGTCTTGCGCTTCAGCAGGCGGCGGAGGAATTTGCTGCCCTCGCTCTCGGCGGGCTTGATTGCAATATCGGCCATCAGTAGCGCACCCTCGGATCGACCAGCAGATAGAGCATGTCGATCGCAAAATTGATCAGCACGTAGAGGGCGGCGATGACGAGCAGCGCCCCCTGGATGACGGGATAGTCGCGGCGCAGCACCGCCGAGACGACGAGATTGCCGACGCCCGGCAGACCGAAGACGGTCTCGGTGACGACGGCGCCGGACATCAATACGGCCGCCGTCAGGCCGAGCACCGTCAGGATCGGGATCAACGCGTTCTTCAGCGCGTGCTTGAGGATGACCTTGCGCTCGATCAGCCCCTTGGCGCGGGCCGTACGGATATAATCATCGCCGAGCACATCGAGCATCGAGGCGCGGGTGAAGCGCAGGATCAGCGCCGAAGAGACGATACCGAGCGCAAAGGCCGGCAGTGTCAGATGATACATGCGGTCGGCAAAGGTCGAGCCGGGGCCGCCATAGCCCGAAACAGGGAAGAGATTGAGCCTGACGGCGAAGAACTGCATCAGGATGAGACCAAGCCAGAAGCTTGGAATGCTGGCGGCAAACATGGCCAGCGTCGTTGCCGCCTGGTCGACGAAGGAGCCGCGCCGATAGGCGGCATAGATACCGATCGGCAGCGCAATGATGCTGGCGATGGCAAGGGAAAACAGCGTCAGGAAAAAGGTCGGCTCGGCGCGGTCGAGCAGAGCCGACGTGACCGGCATGTTGAGGAAGATCGACTGGCCGAGATCGCCCTTCAGCAGCTGGCCGATATAATAGACATATTGCAGGCCGAGCGACTGATCGAGGCCGAGCCTGCTTCTCAGATCGGCAATATCCTGCGGCGTCGCATCCGGCCCGAGCATGACCGCGGCCGGATCCCCCGGCGTCACCCGCACGATGACGAAGACGATCGTGACGACGAGAAACATCACGACGATCATGCCGAACAGGCGCTGGAGGATGTAGCGGATCATCCGAACTTTGCTCCTCGGCTTGGTTCGCGCAGCATCCACCTTCCCTCATTCCTGTGCTTGTCACAGGAATCCAGCGCGCCCAAGTCCTTGGGCGCGAAAGACTCTTTGATCGGATAAGGGTCAATCACGGCGCAGAAGCGCCGTGGCTGGATTCCTGTGACAACCACAGGAATGAGGGAGCAACTGGCGGCCACCGAAATCACTCCATCACTTCTTGATCGAAGCGTTCCAGAAATACGGCCACGGAGCCGGATCGACGCCTTCGAGCTTGACCGATTTCGCCGAAACCGCGTTGAAATCGCCGATCTTCATGAAGGGCGCATCGGCATAAACGGCCTTCTGGACATCGGCCCAGAGTGCGACACGCTTCTTCGGATCGACTTCGGAGGTGAAGGCATCGACGGCGGCCTTGCGGGCCGGCGTATCCCACCAGCCGGGCGAGCTGGTCGAGAGCGAGCCGATCAGCGCCGGCTCCGGCAGGAACGGGCTGTGGGTGATGTAGATATCCCAGAGCTTCGGATCGGTACGGCGCTGCGTCAGCGTCGCCCAATCCACCACCTGCATATCGACGGTGAAGCCGGCAAGCTTCAGATATTCGGCGGCGACCTGCGCCATCTTGTAATGGAATTCGTACTGGCGGCTGGTCAGGATGCGGATCGGCTCGCCATTGTATCCGGCCTTCTTGGCGGCAGCCGCCGCCCCTTCCGGATCGGCGACATTGTAGGCGCCTTCGGCGCCGGCATCGGTCGACCAGGAAAAGGTCTTCGGATAGATGGCGCCGTCGAGCGCATAGAAATCCGTGCTGCCGAAGGCGGCGGCCAGCATGTCTTCCATGCTGAGCGCCTGGCGGATCGCCTTGCGAACCTCGACATTCCCGGCAACACCTTCCTTCGTGTTGAAGACGAAAACTGGATAACCGAAGGGCTTGAGCATGACCGGCTGCGAGGCGGTCGAGGCCTTCAGCTTGTCGTAGGATTCGACCGGGATCGAATCGACATAATCGTACTGGCCGGAAACGGCGGCCTCGACGCGGGTATTCGGATCCGGCACCGGCACGAAGCGGATTTCGTCGAGATACTGACGGCGGGCGCCGCCATAACCATTGCTGTCGCCTTCGCGCGACTTGTATCCGTCGAAGCGGACGAGCTGGATATATTGGTCGGCCTTGCGCTCCTTCAGCATATAGGGGCCGGTGCCGATGAACTCCTTCATCGGCTCGTCCTGCTTTTCCGACGGGATGATGATCGCCGCCGAATTGTTGAAGGCGAGCAGCGAGGTCAGCGGCGCATAGGGCTGCTTCAGCGTGATGGTCACGGTCGCCGGATCGGCAGCCGCGATCTTGTCGATGAAGCCCGCCACCTGCTTGCCGCGCGAGGCGATCTTCATCCAGCGGTTCAGCGAGGCGACGACATCCTCGGACGTCATGTCGCTATTGTCGTGGAACTTGATGCCGGCCCTGAGCTTGATCGTATAGGTTTTGCCGTCGGCGCTGATCTCGGGCAGGCTTTCGGCCAGAAGCGGCGTCACGTTCCAGCTCTTGTCGAAGGTGTAGAGCGTTTCGAAAATATGCTGCGTGACGATGCCGACGAGATCGGCCGTCGACGACATCGGATCGAGCGTCGGCGGCTCGCCGATCGTCGCGACATTGATGACGCCGCCCTTTTCCTCAGCAAGCAAGGTCGAAGGCAGGGCGACGAGCGCAGTGCCGAGCAGGAATGCGACAAGCGTTTTCATATGAGAGCTCCCGGTTAAGTTCCACAATTATGTAATTCATGTTTTTGTAACAGAATAAGAGATGAAATGATCGTGTCAAGCGGAAGCCGTGGATTATGTCGTGAGACGAGGTCGCAGCGGCAAACAGCACCGAACCGCGTGTGCGGCTAGCCGCCTGCCCGAAGCTCGCGCATTATGCGAGCGTGAAGAATCGGCAGCGCCACGGCTTCAATAGAGCGAGGATGGAATGAGCATCGATTTCAACGACGGAAAATGGCGGAACGAACCGGAAAGCTGGCACGCCGACGCAACCGGCCTGACGCTGACAACAGGCGAAAAGACCGATTTCTGGCGGGAAACCTATTACGGCTTCACCCGCGACAGCGGCCACTTCCTCGCCTTCCCGACGACCGAGAGCTTCACCGCGCAGATCCGCGTACAAGGCGAGTTCCGCACCCTTTACGACCAGGCCGGCCTGATGGTGCGCCTCGACGAAAAACGCTGGGTCAAGACAGGCGTCGAATTCACCGACGGCGAGGCCTTCCTGAGCACCGTCGTCACCGACGGCAGGTCCGACTGGTCGGTGTCGCAGCCTTTCAAGGAACTCAAAGATTTCCGCATCCGCGTCACCCTCGCAGGCGGCGCCCTGCGTATCCAGGCCTCCCGCGACGGCAGCCGCTGGCCGCTACTGCGGTTAGCGCCCTTCCCCGCTGCCGGCCGATACGAGGTTGGGCCGACCGCGTGCACGCCGGAGCGAAGCGGGTTGACGGTGCGTTTTTCGGAGTTTTCGATCGGGCCGGCAATTACGACGGATCTGCATGATTTAAGTTGAGGAACGCTGTGATGCGTTCAACCAGATTTGTCGGAAGGCAGGCGGAACGCTATTTTCGGGATGACAGCCGCGTCGTTCTCTGCGAAAAAGAGCGGGATGAGAGACAGGGGCGTTCGTCGACAGGCGGGCTGAGAAGAACCCTTCGAACCTGAACCGGATAATGCCGGCGGAGGGAGTCGCTCGGGGCATCGCCGTCGACGCGCCCCGCGCCTGCCCCGCCTGAAAGGGGCGCCATGCAGAGCAAGACCACCTCGGGAGCCATGCTGGAGGCGATGCGGGAGAAGCCGCCGCTCGTCCACTGCATCACCAATTATGTCGCCATGAACGTCGCGGCCAATGTCCTGCTTGCCTCAGGCGCTTCGCCCGCCATGGTGCATGCGGCTGAGGAAGCCGGCGAATTCGCCGGCATCGCGAGCGCGCTGACCGTCAATATCGGCACGCTGTCGACGCAATGGCTCGACGGCATGCAGGCGGCGGCCAAGGCGGCAGCCTCAGCCGGCAAACCCTGGGTGCTCGATCCGGTGGCGCATTATGCCACCGCCTTTCGCCGCCAAGCAGTCACCGATCTGCTGGCGCTGAAGCCCACGATCATCCGCGGCAATGCTTCCGAGATCATCGCGCTTGCCGGCGGGGAAAGCCGCGGCCAGGGCGTCGACAGCCGCGATCCGGTCGAGCAGGCGGAAGATTCGGCCCGTCGGCTCGCGGAGCGGCAGCAGGCCATCGTCGCCGTCACCGGCGCCGTCGATTTCGTGACCGATGGCGAAAGAGCCGTGCGCATCAAGGGCGGATCGGTGCTGATGCCGCAGGTGACCGCGCTCGGCTGCTCACTGACCTGCCTTATCGGCGCCTTTGCCGCCACCGCGCCCGAGGATCTGTTCGGCGCGACGGTCGCAGCGCTCGCAACCTTTGCCGTCGCTGGCGAAGATGCCGCACTCGGGGCGGCCGGCCCCGGCTCGTTCGCCTGGCGCTTCCTCGATGCGCTGGCCGCGCTCGACGGCGAAGCGCTGGATGCGAGAGCCAGGGTATCGATTGCATGAAGGCTTTCGACCTTTCGCTCTATCTCGTGCTCGATCCGGATCTCTGCGCCCCGATCGGCATGGTCGAGACCGCCCGGCTTGCCGTTGCCGGCGGCGCGACAATGGTGCAACTGCGCGACAAAAGAGCCGGCACTTCGAAGATGATCGAGACCGGCCGCGCCTTGAGAATGGCGCTCGGTGGCACCGGCGCCCGTCTCATCGTCAATGACGATGTCGAGGCGGCGATCGCCATCGGCGCCGACGGGTTGCATATCGGCCAGGAGGACCTGAACGCGCGCGCCGCGCGGGAGATGATCGGTCCCGACATGATCCTCGGCCTCTCGGTCGAAACCGAGGCGCTCGCCGCCGCCGTCGATCCGGGTCTCGTCGATTATACGGGCGTCGGCCCGGTGTTTGCGACGCCAACCAAGGCCGACCACAAGCAGCCGATCGGCTTTGATGGTCTCGCCAGACTGGTGCAGCTCTCGCCAGTGACGTCCGTCGCCATCGGCGGGCTGAAGGCGGATCATGTGGCCGAAGTCTTTGCTGCCGGCGCCAAGGGGCTTGCCGTCGTCTCCGCCATCTGCGGCACGCCGGACCCGGAAGCGGCCACGCGCCGCATAGCTGCAGAAATTCGAAAGGTTCCGGCATGATCCGCAACGTTCTTTCCATCGCCGGCTCCGATCCCTCGGGCGGCGCCGGCATCCAGGCCGATCTCAAGGCCTTTTCCGCCCGCGGCGTCTACGGCATGGCGGTGCTGACCGCGCTGACGGCGCAGAACACCCAAGGGGTCACCGGCGTGCATCTGGTGCCGCCTCCATTCGTCGCCGACCAGATCGCTGCCGTCTTTGCCGATGTGCGCGTCGATGCGGTCAAGATCGGCATGATCGCCAATGCCGAGATCGCCGAGGCCGTCGCCGCCGCACTTTCTAAAGCTCTGGCCGCAGCAACAGCCAACGGACGCGGCATTCCTGTCGTCCTCGATCCCGTCATGATCGCCAAAGGCGGTGCCGCCCTGCTCGCGCCCGAAGCGGTCGACGTGCTGACCCTCCGGCTGCTGCCGCTCGCCACGCTTTTGACGCCGAACCTGCCGGAGGCCGCCGCGCTGCTGCACCAGCCGGTCGCGACGAGCCGGGCTGACATGGCGGCGCAGGCCGAACAGCTGCGCGCACTCGGCCCGGCCGCCGTGCTGGTCAAGGGCGGCCATCTCGACTGCGACGAAAGCCCCGACGTGCTGGCCGCCGCCGATGGCCTGCACTGGTTCGAAGCCCAGCGGGTGCCGACCAAGAACACCCACGGCACCGGATGCACACTGTCGAGCGCGCTGGCGGCCGAGCTTGCCAAGGGCGCCTCGGCGCGGCAGGCCGTTTCGATTGCCAAGGATTATCTTGCCGGCGCGGTCGCGGCGGCCGGAAATCTCAGCGTCGGCTCCGGCCACGGTCCGGTGCAGCATTTTCATGCGCTTTGGAAAGACGGCGAATGAAGGCAGCCGCCCCTCATCCGCCTGCCGGCACCGACCGGGGTCGAACCACGGGTCTCGACCCGTCCTTCGGCCCCCCGTAAACGGGCGAAGGGGGATAGCCGCAGCCTCTCCGTTCCTCTCTGCCTCTCGCAGGGCACGTCCCCTCGCCCCGTTTACGGGGAGAGGGTTAGGGTGAGGGGCAGCTACGGACGCCAACCAGACGGCCGTGGCCTTATGCGAGCATGACGAAGAGGAGCTGACCCACTTTGTCAGCAGTTTGAAACGGCCCGTCCATCCTGGGCCGTTTTTTGTTCGTCGCCTACTTTGCGTTGAAGTCACAGCTATCACGGGAGGCAGCCGCTTTGACCTTCTGAAAAACCCTGTTGACAAGCCCGACGAGATGGCCAAGTCTATGACATAAGAGGGATATATATTCCGTAACTACGGAATTGCAGGAGGAATGTCGGGGTGCCAGACCTGCTTGTGAGCCTGTATTCCGCAAAGCTTGCCGACCTGAAACAGAGAGCCGACAACGTCGGCGCCGCCATCCGCCCGGCACTCCCCCCGGAACTGCATCTCGTCGTCAACTGGGTTCGCGAACGGTTCAGCGAGAACTGGGCAAGCGAGGTCTCGGTCGGCCATGCCTATGCCTTCATCGGCGATGCCGGTCCCATCGATTTTTACGCCAGGACCGCAGGCGCCATCACCATCCCGGCCCCCGACAAGGGCATCTACGAAGGCATGCTGAGAAGCATGCCGCAATGACCATCTGATACCGGAGTACTAGACTTGTCCTCGACCCCGCTCGCCCTTTTTGTCGGCCTTCCTAATCCGGTTCTTTCGGATGATGAATTTGCGCTCTTTCGCGAGACCAATCCGCTCGGCCTCTTCGTCGGCCGGCGCAATCAGCGCGAGCCGGAGCAGACCAAGCGGCTGATCGAACGCTTCCGTGAAGCCGTCGGCCGCGACGATGCGCCTGTCTTTACCGACCAGGAAGGCGGCCGCGTCCAGCATCTCGATGCCGGCCCCTGGCCGCTCTTCCGCAGCTTCGGCCAGTTTGCCGAACTGGCGCGCCGCGATTTCGAGCTCGGCAAACGAGCCCTGCGCCTTTCCTCCCAGGCCATGGGGGCGATGATGACGGAACTTGGCCTTTCCAGCGGCTGCTCGCCCGTTCTCGACCTCGTCTTCGAGACGACGAGCGCGGTGATCGGCGCCCGCTCCTTCGGCCCGGATCCCGATGTCATCGCCGCCCTCAGCCGCGAGGTGGTCGACGGCCTGCTCGAGACCGGCAACATGCCTGTGATGAAGCACATTCCCGGCCATGGCCGCGCGACGCTCGACTCGCACAAGGAGCGTCCGATCGTCGACGCCAGCCGCGAAATGCTCGCTGCCACCGATTTCAAACCCTTCGTCGCCCTGAAGGATACGCCTTGGGCCATGGTCGCCCACGTCGTCTATTCGGCTTACGACGCGGAGCTGCCGGCCTCCGTCTCGCCTGTCATGCACGACGTCATCCGCAACGATCTAGGTTATGACGGTGTGCTGATCTCCGACTGCATCTTCATGGAGTCGCTCTCCGGCACGCTGCCGGAGCGCGTGAGCCAAGTGCTCGACGCAGGTTTCGACATCGCGCTGCACAGCCATGGCGACATTCCCGAAAGCGAAGCCGCTGCCAAAGCCGCCCGCCCACTGACGGATGCCGCGCTGCAGCGCATCGCCGCCGGCAAGGCCCGCCTCGGCAATCTCAAGATCGACGTCCGCGCCGCCCACCGCCAAGTCGAAGACATGTTTGCCAGCGCCTCGGTCTTCTGACCGGCGCGCCATCTCTCACCGCATAAGAAAAAGGGGAATAGGACATGAAAAAATATCTTCTTGCCGCCGCTGCGCTGTCGCTGCTTTCGGGCTCTGCCATGGCGCAGACGATCCTGACGGCGAATATCGAACCGGCGACGACTTGGGTTCGCAACTTCAACCCGTTCAACCAGACCTCGGCGCGCCAGTCGACGCTCGATTTCATCTATGAGCCGCTTGTTATTTTCAACCGCTTCGACAGCAACAAGCCGGTCTATCGTCTGGCCGAAAGCTTCAAACTGTCCGACGACCTGAAGAGCATTGAGTTCAAGCTGCGCCCCGACCTGAAATGGTCGGACGGCAAGCCGCTGACCTCAGCCGACGTCAAGTTCACCTATGATTACCTGAAGAAATTCCCGGCGCTCGACTTCGTCAGCATTTGGACCTTCGTCACCGACGTCCAGGCCGTCGACGGCCAGACGGTGCGTTTCACGCTCGCCAATCCGAGCTCGCTCGCCGCCGAGCAGATCTCGCAGCTGCCGATCGTCCCCGAACATGTCTGGAAGGATGTCGCCGACCCGGTCACCTTCGCCAACGAAAACCCGGTCGGCAGCGGCCCGCTGACCGAGGTGCCGCGTTTCACCGGTCAGACCTACGATCAGTGCCGCAATCCCAACTACTGGGACAATGAGCACCTGAAGGTCGATTGCATCCGTTTCCCGCAGCTTGCCGACAACAACCAGATCCTGACGGCAACGGCCGACGGCACGCTCGATTGGGGCGTCTCCTTCATCCCCGATATTGATAATGTCTATGTCTCCAAGGATCCGGAACATTTCCACTACTGGTATTCGCCGAGCAGCATGGTCGCCTTCCTGTTCAACCTGGAAACCGCGAACGAGAACAACAAGAAGGCCTTCAACGATGTGAAGTTTCGCCGTGCGCTCGGCATGGCGCTCGACCGCAAGACGATGATCGACGTCGCCGGCTACGGCTATCCGACGCTGAACGAAGATCCCGGCCTGATGGGCGAGCTTTACAAAAGCTGGGCGGATCCGTCGGTCAAGGCCGATTTCGGCAAGTTCGCGACGTATGACGCCGACGCCGCCAAGGCGCTGCTCGACGAAGCCGGCTACAAGGACAAGGACGGCGACGGCTTCCGCGACAATCCCGACGGTACGAAGATCTCCTTCTCGATCATCGTTCCGAATTCCTGGACGGACTGGGTCGACACCGTCAACATCGCCGTCGAAGGCATGCAGGCGGTCGGCATCGACGCCAAGATCGAAACGCCGGAGGAAGCCGTCTGGACAGGCAACCTCATCAACGGCAGCTTCGATGCGGCGATCAACAGCCTGCCGGCCTCGGCCTCGCCCTATTATCCCTACAAGCGCGCCTTCAGCGCCTCGGACAAGGGCAAGACCCGCTTCACCGCCCAGCGCTGGTTCAATCCCGATGTCGAGAAGCTCGTCGTCGAATTCACCCATACCGCCGACCTCGCCAAGCAGAAGGACGCGATGAACAAGGCGCAGCGCATCGTCGCCGAAAACATGCCTGTCATTCCGGTGTTCAACAATCCGAACTGGTACCAGTACAACACCAAGCGCTTCACCGGCTGGTCGACCAAGGAAAACCCCTTCGTCAATCCGTCGATTTCGCGCACCAATCCGGCACGCCTGTTGAACCTGCTCGCTCTCGAGCCGGTCAAGTAAGGCATTGATCCCGGGAGCGGTGCTTTCAACGCCGCTCCCGCCACGACGGAGTTTCCATGGCTTTCCTGCTTCGCCGTCTCGTCTTCTATATGGCGGCCTTCATCGCGGCAGCGACGATCAATTTCTTCCTGCCCCGGCTGATGCCGGGCGATCCCGTGCAGATCATGTTTGCGAGCGCCGGCACTGAACTGCCGCCGGAAAGCCTGCAGGCGCTGAAGCTCACCTTCGGCTTCGTCGACGGGCCGCTCTGGCAGCAATATCTCACCTATCTCGGCAGCATCTTCACCGGCGATCTCGGCCGCTCGATCAAATATTTCCCGCTACCGGTCACCTCGGTGCTCGGCCATGCCCTCGTCTGGACGGTCGGCCTGATGGGAACGGCAACGATCATCAGCTTCGCGCTCGGCACCTTGCTCGGCATCGTCGCCGCCTGGCGCCGCGGCAGCAGGTTCGACGTTATCGTCTCCGTCGGCGCGATTTTTGCGACCTCGGTGCCGGCCGTCGTTACCTCCTTGATCGTGCTCTTCATCTTCGGCTTCACGCTCGGCTGGTTCCCGAACGGATATGCCGCCGATCCCTCGCTCGATCCCGCCCTCAGCCTGCAATATATCGGCAGCGTCGCCTATCACGGCATCCTGCCGATGGTGACGCTCTGCACCGTGCTGATCGGCGGCTTCACCGTCACCATGCGCAACAACATGATCAACCTGCTCGGCGAAGACTATATCGTCATGGCCCGCGCCAAGGGCCTGTCCGACCGGCATGTCATGCTCTGGTATGCGGCGCGCAACGCGCTGCTGCCGACGGTCTCCAGCCTTGCCATCGCCATCGGCACCATTCTGGGCGGCTCACTGGTGACAGAGGTCGTCTACAATTATCCTGGCCTCGGCAATATTCTCTACCAAGCGATCCTCGCCCGCGATTACCCGGTCATCCAGGGCCAGCTGCTGATCATGACCGCGACCATGCTGATCGCCAATTTCATCGTCGACGTCAGCTATGTCATGCTCGACCCGCGGCTGAAGGGAGCGTGAGATGAAGACCCTGCTTCGCAACCGCAAGGCGCTCACCGGCCTCGTCATCATCGCTTTCATCGTCATCGTTGCGATTGCAGCGCCGCTGCTGTCCCAATACGATCCCGCCGCCCGCACCGGGCGGCCGCACCAGCCGCCAACGCTCGATCATCTGCTCGGCACGACCCGCATCGGCCAGGATGTCTTCGCCCGCCTGCTCTACGGCGCCCGCACCTCGCTCGCCGTCGGCTTCGGCGCCGGTCTGCTGATCACCCTCGTCGGCACCGCGCTCGGCATCATCGCGGGCTATCGCGGCGGCAAGACCGACGAGATCATCAGCTTCTTCACAAATATGGTGCTGGTCGTTCCCAACCTGCCGCTGCTGCTGGTGCTCGCCGCATTCATCGGCCAAGCGAGCCCGCTGGTCATTGCGCTCATCCTCGGCGCCACCTCCTGGGCCTGGGGCGCCCGCGTCACACGCGCCGAGACGCTTTCCGTCAAACACAAGGATTTCGTCAAATCGGCCGAGATGATGGGCGAGCCGCAATGGCGCATCATGACATTCGAGATCTTCCCCAATGTGATATCGATCGTCGGCATCAATTTCATCGGCAGCGTCATCTTCGCTATCATCACCGAGGCGACGCTGGAATTTCTCGGCCTCGGCGATCCCCGCGCGATCTCCTGGGGCACGATGCTCTACAATGCTCAGAAGGCCTCGGCGCTTTCGGTCGGCGCCTGGTGGGATATTCTCACCCCCTGCTTCGCGCTCGCCTTCCTCGGCATCGGAATGTCACTCCTGAACTTCGCCGTCGACGAGATCGCCAATCCAAGGCTGCGTACCGGCAATCATCTGAAGCGCTGGTCGCTGCTCGTCCGTTCCGGGGAGGGCCGCCTGTGACGCAGCCGCTGCTCTCGGTGAGAAAGCTCTCGATCGACTATATCGGCGAGGAGAAGGATTTTCGCGCCGTCGACGATGTCAGCTTCGATGTGGCGCCGGGCGAGGTCTTCGGCCTTGCCGGCGAATCCGGCTGCGGCAAGAGCACCATCGCCTTCGCCATCAGCCGCCTGCACAGGCCGCCGGCGCTGATCCGCAAGGAAAGCCGCATCCTGCTCGACGGCCGCGACGTGCTCAGCCTCGACCGGCAGGCGCTTGCCGCCTTCCGCTGGCGCGAGGTCGCCATGGTTTTTCAGAGCGCCATGAACTCGCTGAACCCGGTGCTGCGCATCGAGGCGCAGTTCTACGACGTGCTGCGCACCCATAAGGGCATGAGCCGGACGCAAGCCCGCGAGCGCACCGCCGAGATGCTGACGCTCGTGGACATCGCGCCGGATCGCATGCGCGACTATCCGCATCAGTTTTCCGGCGGCATGCGCCAGCGCATCGTCATCGCCATCTGCATGGCGCTCGACCCGAAGCTCGTCATCATGGACGAGCCGACGACGGCGCTCGACGTCGTCGTCCAGCGCGAGATCCTGCAGCGCATCAACGAATTGCGCCGCCGCTTCGGCTTCTCCGTGCTGTTCATCACCCATGATCTCGGGTTGATGGTGCAGTTCTGCGACCGCATCGGCATCATGCTGTCAGGCAGGCTGGTGGAGCAGAACGCGGCCGAAGCGATCTACCGGACGCCGGCGCACGACTATACGAAGAAGCTCTGGGCCTCCTTCCCCTCACTTCATGGAGGCGTGCTGCTATGAGCGAGGCCATCCTTGCGCTCGACACGGTGACCAAGACCTTCGGCCACGGCGCGTCCGCCGTTCATGCTGCCCGCTCGATCGCCTTTTCGCTGCGTGCCGGCCGGGCGCTGGCGCTGGTCGGCGAATCCGGCAGCGGCAAGACCACCTGCGCCCGCATGGCGATGCGCGAATATCTGCCGACATCGGGCCGCATCCTCTACAAGGGCCGGCCGGTCGAGACGGCGAATTCGGCCGAAATCGCCCGCTACCGCCGCTCGGTGCAGATGATATTCCAGGATCCCTTCGCCTCTTTGAACCCCGCCCATACCATCGCGCACCATCTCCGTCGGCCGCTGAAGCTGCATCGCCCTGATATCAAGGGGATGGAGATCGACGCCACCATCCGCCAACTGCTGGGGCGCGTCAGGCTCGATCCCGATCTCGTCGCGCCGAAATATCCGCATGAACTCTCCGGCGGCCAGCGCCAGCGCGTCAACATCGCCCGCGCGCTTGCCGTCAAGCCGGAGGTGATCGTCGCCGACGAACCAACTTCGATGCTCGACGTCTCGGTGCGCCTCGGCGTGCTGAACCTGTTGAACGAGATGAAGCGAGAGATGAATCTCGGTCTGCTCTACATCACCCATGACATCGCCACCGCCCGTTATGTCGCGGAAGATATAGCCGTGATGTATGCCGGCCAGATCGTCGAATGGGGCAGCACCGCCCGAGTGATCGACAATCCGCTGCATCCCTATACCAGGCTGCTGCTCTCGGCCGTGCCCGATCCCGACGTCCGTTTCGAAGATCCGAAGGCGCGGCTGAGACCCGACGAGGTCGAGGATATCCGCCGCCGTTCGGCCGCCCTGCAGGACGATGTCGCCGAAGTGGAGTCGGGTCATTTCATGCGGATGGTCTGACGCCGGTTTGCTGGTTTCGCTCGTCTGCCTGTGCTAGGGGAGCCTTTCTTCATTTGAGGCGAAACTGTCATGCTTCCCTGGATTCAACTCGATTCCGCGACCATTCCCGGCGACACCGGCGAGTTGCGCCTGAAGCAGCGCGGCAGCGAGTTCTCGATCATGCTCGGCGCCAACGAGCTGATGAACAGCCGTCTCAGCGGCTCGGAAGAAGCCCTCGCCACGCTCTCCTGGGAGCGAATCAAGGCGCATCCCAAGCCGAGAATCCTGATCGGCGGGCTTGGCATGGGTTTTACCCTGCGCGCCGCTCTCGCTGTTGTTCCCGATGATGCCGGCGTCACGGTCGCCGAACTGGTGCCCGCCGTTGTCGCCTGGGCGCGCGGGCCAATGGCCGAGGTGTTCAAGGGCTGCCTCGACGATCCCCGCGTCGGCATCCATCAGGGCGATGTCGGCGAGGCGATCCGCGCCGGCAAGAGCGCCTACGACGCGATCCTGCTCGACGTCGACAATGGACCGGATGGACTGACCCGCAAATCCAACGACCGGCTCTACGATTTCGCCGGCCTCCGCGCCGCCCGCGACGCGCTTCGCTCCGGCGGCGTGCTCGCCGTCTGGTCGTCCGGCCCCGATCCGGATTTCACCCGCCGCCTCAAGGACAGCGGCTTTTCCGTCGAAGCGGTCAACACCCGCGCCAACGGCAAACGCGGCGGCGCCCGCCACGTCATCTGGCTGGCGATCAAGCCGGCCCGCTGACGAAGATCAGCTGCCCGAAGCGATCCTGCGGGCGGCATTGATGGCGCGGCGGGCACCGGCGCGCAGCTGTATGGTCTCGGCGCCGGCGGTGACCAGATCAAAGCCGAACTTCAGCAGTTCGCCGGCCCGCTCGCCATCGCCGGCATAGGCGCAGGCGAATTTGCCATGGGCGCGGCAGCGCGCAACCGCGTGCTGCATGGCGCTGTCGATCTCGGCCGCATTCGGCGCCACCTGATCGCCGTTCGACAGAGCGATCGAAAGGTCGGCCGGGCCGACAAAAATACCGTCGATGCCGGTTACACCAAGAATGCCGTCGATCGCGTCGAGCGCCGCGCGGGTCTCGATCATGGCGATAGCGACGGTGAGCTCGTTGGCAGTCTTCAGATAGGCGTCCGCCGCCAGACCGCTATGATTCAGCGCCAGGGACGGTCCCCAGCTGCGCTCGCCGAGCGGCGGATATTTCGTCGTCCTGACCAGGGCTCGTGCATCCTCGGCCGAATTGATCATCGGCGCAATGACACCGGAGGCCCCGGCATCAAGCAGCCGCGATGCGGAGGCAAAATCGCCGACCGGAATGCGCGCGATGGCCGGCTTGCCGGCAAGACGCGCCTGAGCAACGGCATTTGCCGCCGACTGCATGTCCCACATGCCGTGCTGCATATCCAAGACGACGGCGTCGAAAGCTTCCTGCGCCAGATGGTTGACGAGCATGGCGTCGGGGATACCGACCCAGGCCGAGATCATACCGGCCTGGTGCTTCCTGATGCGGTCGGCAAAACCGTCGATTTCAGCTGCGCTCATGCCATTCTCCTCATTCGACAGGCCGTCAGCGGCCGGTTGCCGCCAAGCGGCCAATTCATCCTCTGCGGCGAAGCCGCGAGATGCTGACCATCACGACGATGCCCGCCGCCGCCAGAATGGCGCCCCAGAGCATCCAGATCTTTTGGGCAATCATGAAACTCGATGCCGGATAGGGAAAATAGCCGCTTCCCTGCCCGATCCAGATCAGCCCGAATACGACCATAAGCAGGCCGACGACATATCCGATGGTTCGCATGCTTTAGTCACCTCCGCTAGGGATTCGGCCCACAATGTCGATCGCCATCGCCGATGACAAGGCTTCTTCCGAGGAGAAATGCAACCGTCGCTAATCATTCTTCTTCACCTCATCCGACAGCCATGTGCTGAGCCTTTCGCTGTGGACGTTTGGAGATCGCGGAGGCACCAGCCAGTAACCGCGGTCTCGAGCCTCCAGCGACGGGCCGGCTTCCAGCAGCATGCCTGCCGAAAGCAGTGTGTCGACGAGCCCCATCCAGCCGAGCGCCACGCCCTGCTCGCTCAGCGCGGACTGAACGACCAATGAATAAGTATTGAAGCTGATATCACCGCGGCCGGCATGGGCGCCGCGCAGGATGGAGAATTCGGCAAAATACGTGCGCCAGTCGAACCAGGGCGATGGCAGCGGTGCGTCGAGATGGATCAGCCTCGCCCCGGCCAATTGCCCTGGATCGTCGAAGGGTCCGTTGCGATCGAGGAATCCCCGCGTGCAGACGGGCACGACCCTCTCCGGCAACAGAAGGGTGCCGACGGCTTCGAACTCCGTCCGCGTACCGAAAACGACCGCGACATCGGCTTCGTCGCGAAATCCGGCCGCAAGCCTCTGCGTCGCGACGATCTGTATGTCCGTTTCCGGATGCAGACGTCGAAAGCCATCCATGCGGGGAATCAGCCAAAGCGCCGAGAAAGCATAGTCGGTCCTGAGCCTGACGACCGGCCTCTCGGCTTCGACACGGAAACTGCGGGCGAGCGCATCGATGTCGCCGACCGCCTTGGCAGCGACCGCGAGAAGGCGCTCGCCTTCCGCGGTCAGTTCGACGCCGCGATGCTGGCGGCGAAGCAGGTTGACGCCGAACTGCTGCTCCAGCCGGCGGATCTGGTAGCTCACAGCAGGCTGGGTCAGCCCGAGAAGCGTTGCAGCCGCCGAAAAACTCCCGAGCCGTGCAACTTCGACGAAGAGGCGCATCCATCCGAGCTCAGGTGGGTGATCTGACATAGAAATACCTTTGAGCGGCCATCGAAAAAAGCTGTCTTTACAGCTCTCACAATAGGCGCTTCAATAAAATCTTCAAATAGCAAAGGGAAATGACATGGGGCGCCCGAACATCCTCATCCTGATGGTGGATCAGCTGAATGGAACCTTCTTTCCCGATGGTCCCGCCGATTTTCTTCACGCGCCGCACCTGAAATCACTGGCCGGCCGCTCCGTGCGTTTCGCCAATACCTATACGGCAAGCCCGCTCTGCGCGCCGGCGCGAGCCTCCTTCATGTCCGGGCAATTGCCGAGCCGGACGCGCGTCTATGACAATGCGGCGGAATTTGCCTCCGATATCCCGACCTATGCCCACCATCTGCGCGCGGCCGGATACCAGACGGCGCTTTCGGGCAAGATGCACTTCGTCGGCCCCGACCAGCTTCACGGTTTCGAAGAACGCCTGACGACGGATATCTATCCAGCCGATTTCGGCTGGACGCCCGATTACAACAAGCCCGGCGAGCGCATCGACTGGTGGTATCACAACCTCGGTTCGGTGACCGGCGCCGGTGTGGCCGAAATCACCAATCAGATGGAATATGACGACGAGGTCGCATATCACGCCACGCGCAAGCTCTATGATCTCTCGCGCGGCCATGACGAGCGTCCCTGGTGCCTGACCGTCAGCTTCACCCATCCGCACGATCCTTATGTCGCGCGCCGCAAATTCTGGGATCTCTATGAGGACTGCCCGGCCCTCGACCCGGCGGTCGCGGCAATCCCCTTCGAGCGGCAGGATCCTCATTCTCAGCGCCTGATGAAAGCGTGCGACCACGATGCGTTCGACATCAGCCAAGAGCAGATCAGGCGGGCAAGACGCGGCTATTTCGCCAATATCTCCTATGTCGACGACAAGATCGGCGAGCTTCTCGGTGTGCTGGAACGCAGCCGTATGGCCGAGAACACCATCATCCTTTTCGTGTCCGACCATGGCGACATGCTTGGCGATCGCGGCCTCTGGTTCAAGATGAACTTCTTCGAAGGATCGTCCCGCGTGCCGCTGATGATCGCAGCCCCCGGCTGGACGCCGAAGCGCATCGACCAGCCCGTCTCTACCCTCGATGTGACGCCGACGCTTGCCGGTCTGGCCGGCATCGATATCGCGTCGCTGAAGCCGTGGACTGAAGGCCAGGATCTCGCAAGCCTTGCGAAGGGCACCGGCAGCCGCGGCCCGGTACCGATGGAATATGCCGCCGAAGGCTCCGAGGCGCCGCTCGTCTGCATCAGGGACGGCCGATACAAGCTCTCGCTCTGCGAAAAGGACCCGCCGATGCTGTTCGATCTCGAGGCAGATCCGCAAGAGCGCGAAAATCTGGCAGCCGACCTGGCCCATGCCGAAATTCTGGCAGAGCTTGTCGAGCAGGCGAGCCGGCGCTGGAACCTTGCCGCTTTCGACGCGGCCGTGCGCGAAAGCCAGGCCCGCCGCTGGGTGGTCTACGCGGCGCTGCGCAACGGCGCCTATTACCCATGGGATTATCAGCCGCTGCAGAAAGCATCGGAGCGCTATATGCGCAACCACATGGATCTGAACGTGCTGGAGGAAAGCCAGCGGTTCCCGCGCCAGGAATAACGGGAACGCTCCGGTTCAAGCCGTTCGGCGCGCCGGCGCGTCGCGCAGAAAATCCTCGATGAAGGTCTTTTGCAGCAGGATGCCGTCCCATTCGTCAGCGAAGAAGGTCGAATCGTAGATCAACGTGAAGGGGCCGGCATAACCGGCCCTTTCGCACATCTCCAGGCACATGCGGTAATCGTCTGCATCGAGACCGCCGGCATTGTAATCGGCCTTGGCGTGGCAGATTTCCGCCCGGCGCATGATATCGGCCAGACCGGCATATTTCGCAGGTGCCGACCAGTTGCCGAGGTCGCCGTTGAGCCCGACCTTGCCATCCAGCCGGTCGAGCAGCCAGTTCATTTCGACCGGCGACGGTAAGAGGTCGAACCAGTTCTCGACGACGATACGCACGCCGCTGCCTTCCGCCTTCTCGGCCAGCCAGTTGAGCTGGCGGGCCGCACGGTCAAGGTTTTCCTCAGTCGGCTTCTGCTTGCCGGCGATGACACGCATTCTCTGCGCCCCAAGGGCCGCCGCGATGCCGATCCACTCCGCGATCCAGCCGATGTCGCGCTCGGCCGTCCCGGCATGGCTGGGATCGCCGTCCTCGACGAGCAGTGTCTGGAATAGCACGTTCGACGCCGTCATCGCGTCGCTGAGTTCGCTAAGATAGGCGGGATCGAGGCTCGGCAGATGGAAGGAGCAGATCTCCAGCCGGTTGATGTCGCGCGCCGCCAGCATCGCCGGCACGTCGATCAGTGCCGCGCCGCCGGGACCGTAGGGTTCCTTCGGCGCCGCGCTTTTGTCGGGATCCGGGCTATAGGCATGGACGGCACCGAGCAAACGATGCAGCGACCATGTCGAAACCGCGAAGCGTCCGTTTTGCAAAAGCTGCATCTGCCGTCCTCCCAGGATCTCCTGTTGCCATCAATGGCAATAAACGCCTGTCGGTTCAATTGTCGATCAGGCGAAATCGCCGCGGATGATCGACTCGGCGGCAAGAGCCGCCCCGAGCAGCGCCTCGTCGCGGCGCGCTGTTGCCGACAACAACAGGCCGACCGGCATGCCGGCCTCGCCCGTGCCGCAGGGGACGGAGACGCCGCACCAGTCGAGGAAATTGCCGAACATCGTATTGCGCAACGTCTTGTTGTTCGTGGCAAAAAAGAGCTCGTCATCCTGTTCCAGCGGCGCGATCGGCGGCGCCACATGGGCGACGGTCGGAAAGGCGATCAGTCGGTCGCCGACCAGGCGGTCGACATCGGCGATCAGCCGGCGACGAGCCTCGAGAATCGACATGTAATGCGGCGCCGTCGTCCTCGCTCCCAAGCGGGTGCGCAGGACGACGCGATGATCCATGCGGTCCGCTTCCGGACCTGACAGCCGCTCCTGATGAAGGGCATAGGCTTCCGCAGTCACCAGCGGGCCGTACGTCGTCAGCAGATCGATGATTGCGTCGAAAGCGGGGATGGTGATGCGCAAAACCCGAACACCTGCCCTTTGAAGGCGCTCCAGGGCCGCTTCGAAGGCGACGACGACACCCGGTTCGGCCCCATCGAAGACGATGTTTTCAGGCACGAGCAATTCCTGCCCCTGCAAGCGCCGCTCAGCGACAGCGGGCGCCGTCAGGCCGCGCATCGCCGCATCGATCCAGACCGCATCCTTGACGGTGCGGCAGAGCGGCCCCAACGAATCCAGGCTTTTCGCCAGCGGATAGACACCGTCCATCGCATGGCGGCCGCGTGTCGCCTTGTAGCCGACGATGCCGTTGAGGGCGGCGGGAATGCGCACCGACCCACCGGTATCCGTGCCCATCGCGACCGGGACCAATCCAGCGGCGACGGCCACACCGGCGCCGGAGGAGGAGCCGCCGGGGATGCGCGGGCGGTCGGAACTGCGCGAATTGACCGGCGTGCCGTAATGCGGATTGATGCCGAGGCCGGAGAAGGCGAACTCGCTCATATTGGTGCGGCCGATGGCGATCATGCCGGCATTCCCCAGCAAATCGACGACGGCTGCATCCCGCACGGCCGGCGCATCCCCTGCCAGGACAACAGAGCCTGCCGTCGTCGTCACCCCTTCGATATCGAAAAGATCTTTCCAGGCGATGGGAATACCGTCCAGCAATCCGAGCGAGCGCCCTTCGCGCAAGCGCAAGGAAGCGGCGCGCGCTTCCTTCATCGCCCGCTCTTCGAACAGCGTGGTGAAGACGGCCTTGTCGACGTAATTCGCGATGGCCTCGAAGACGGCCTCTGCCACATCGACCGGATCGGCTGCGCCGCCTTGAATGAGGACGGAAAGCTGGGCGACCGTCATGGCGCCGAAGGATTTGCTCATGGGACCATCCAGAGGAAATATCGCTCCGGATTACCGCGGATCATTTCGACGAGCCAGAGCTTCACGATATTTTGCATCGATTAGTTCGATTTTTTGAACACTGCGTTTGCAGATCGCCCCTTCAATTGCCGCGATTGAAGACACACATGATGCTCGCATTTGGAGTAGGATGCGGCGCGAGGGTGTGAGTTTACTCTCGGGACGCGACTCTGCATGTGTTGCAGGAGTAATTAGATGACAGATTGTGAAACTTTAAGCCGTCACCAAGATATGGTGACCGTCCACGTGAAAGAGGACGAAACGGCCGGCGCCGGCGAGCGCGATTATGCGGAACATGTCAGTGCCCAGAAACTGTCGGGTTTTGAGCGCGTTGTCGTTGTCGGCGCATTGCTTGTCTTGAGCTTTGCGGGTTTTGCCGCATATTCTTCCGGCAATACCGATCCGATGACGACATCGGCGATTGCCGCCCCAGCCGGCGATAACACGCCGCATCATCCGCCTTACGGCCATTGCCGCGACAGCAGCCCCTACGCTGAAAGGGTCTGCTGACAGCCCAGCTACTTCGCCGGGCTGAAAGCTTCGCCGGGCATGGAACCCCTTGGCCCAGGCTGCAAGACAGCAGGAAAAGGGAAAAGAACCATGGCCGGTGATATCGACTTTAACCTCGACCGCTTCGTCGAAGCCCAGAACGGCATCTACCAACAGGCGCTCTCCGAGCTCAAAGCCGGGCGCAAGACGTCCCACTGGATGTGGTTCATCTTCCCGCAGATATCAGGTCTCGGCACGTCGGCGATGGCGGAGAAATATGCGATCCGTTCGGCCGAGGAAGCCGCTGCCTATCTCGCCCACCCCATTCTTTCAAGCCGGCTGCTGCGCTGCGTCGAGGCGATTTTATCGGTCGACGGCCGATCGGCGCATGACATCCTCGGCTCGCCCGATGACTTCAAGCTGCGCTCATCGATGACGCTGTTTGCCGCGATCAGCGATCACGGCTCGCCTTTCCACCGGGCGATCGAGCGTTTCTATGAGGGACAATTCGACGAGCGGACGATGGAAATCCTCAGCGCCAGGCAGTAGCCGCTCTGTTCTCCAGGGCGGCGATCTCGTCGGAGACCTCGCTCAATCGCTGACGCAGATCGCTGTCAGTGCCGTCATCGACCTCTTCCTCGCCGAAACAATAGCGCGCATCGTGAAGCTCCAGCTTGGCTTCGAGCTCGGCGCGTCTGGCATATAGGCGCTTGAGATAGACGTAGTTCATCTCTGCCTCCACATCGCCTTCCGGTGATGGAAAAACGGCATGGAGGCGGTAAGGTTCCCCGGAGGTCAGGTGAAAGAGGCGATCGCCGCCCTGCAGGCCTTGGCGAAATGACCGCAACAGCTGGCGGCACCCATCGCCTGGCGGCTGACTCGCGCGCCTTCGAGCAGCAGCGTCAGCGTATCGGCAAGAAGTTGAGGTTCGCGCGCACCGGCTGCCGAACAGAGCGCAGCCAGGCGATCGCGCTGTTCAGCCTTGTGCCGCTCGATCATCTCGTGGGCGGGATGGCCCTCGCCCTTGAGTTCGATGGCGGCATTGGCGAGATCG
Organism: Rhizobium sp. H4; assembly: GCF_003013335.1. Classification (NCBI taxonomy): domain Bacteria; kingdom Pseudomonadati; phylum Pseudomonadota; class Alphaproteobacteria; order Hyphomicrobiales; family Rhizobiaceae; genus Rhizobium; species Rhizobium sp. H4. The sequence goes on along the minus strand of NZ_PSOW01000004.1, from coordinate 234,601 downwards.
CAGCCGGCGGGCTCGCCGTTCAGACACTGCGCCCGCATCTCGACCCAGACGTCCAGCTGGGCGCTGGGATCGCCGGGATGGGCCGCCTCCAGATCCCGCCAGATGGCATCCGCCTTTTCGGACGCGCGGCGCAGCGTCTCGCAGACGAGCTCGTCCTTCGAGCCGAAATGCCGGTAAAGCGTCATCTTGTTGGTCGATGCCGCATCGGCGATGGCATCGACGCCGATGCCGCGAATGCCGTGTTCGCGGAAAAGCTCCGAGGCGGTCGAGACGATGCGCTCCCGCGGAGGGATGCGATCTTCTGGAACGGCGGCGGAGATTTCACTCGAAGTTTCTGATTTTTTTGCGGACGAAGTCCTTGACATCAATGTGACCGATCGGTAACAACTGCATTGTTACTTACCGGTAACACCACAGACCGCCAAAGTCAATGCCGAGAGCTTGGCGGCGCAAAGTGGAACACGGGCGACCGCCCACGAAAGGAGGACAAGCCATGAGAAAGACCAGAGACGACCTGACGATATCCGAAGCCCTTCGCGACCCCCTGATCGCCATGGTATTGCGCGCCGACGGCGTGAAGCTTGAAGATTTCAAGCAACTCCTGGAGACGGCTGCCGGCAAACGCGAACCGCGCCCGACGCCGGTCGGCAAAATGATCGGAGCACTTGCAAGCCGCGCCAACCTGCCGGCGATGCCCTGCTTCGGCTGAAACAAATTTCCGGATACCGGGGGATCTCTCCCTGCCCCCGACAAGGGCTGTCGTCATAAAGAGGCGGCGGCCCTTGCTGCTTGGTCGTAGTGGCCGGAAAGCGCCCTGAGCGTCGCCGCCACTGCCGATGTCGCTGCCGGATCGAGCCCAAGCCCTCTGACCGAATCCACCAGCAGCGCTTCGCGCACGGCGCGATATTTCAGGCAGGTTTCAAGGCCTTTGTCGGTGGCGGTAATCAACTTTTCCTTGCCCGCCCGCGTGCTTTTCACCAGACCGCGCTTTTCCAGTTTCTTGATCGCATAAATCACCAGATGCGCATCCTCGACGCCGAGCACGCTGCAAAGGTCGCCGAGCCGCTTCGGCCGCTGCCGGTGAGCCACCGAATGCAGCACCAGCACGTCGATTGCGGCGCAGCCCGGTTCGCCCGCCGCTGTCATGCAGCGCACCATCCAGCGGTCGAAGGCATTGCTCGCGAGGATCAGGCCGAATTCCAGCTCCGAGAGTACAGGAAGCGCGCCATCGGCCAGATGTGCCGAGGAGACGATCGGCCCGATCTCCTGTCGTCCACGCCCTTCCGCCATTATCAACACCTCCGCGATCCAAGACGAGGACGTTGACATTTTATCGATAAATCGTCAATAAATTTCAGTTCAACAGGAGGCCGGACGATGGGCGGACAGTGGGATTTCTGGATCGATCGCGGCGGCACGTTCACCGATATCGTCGCCCGGCGCCCGGACGGCTCACTCATTGCCCACAAGTTGCTCTCGGAAAATCCGGAAGCCTATCGCGACCCGGCGGTGCACGGCATTCGCGAGTTGCTCGGCCTCAAAGCTGATGATCCGGTCCCTTCCAAGCTCATCGGCGCGGTGAAGATGGGAACGACGGTCGCCACCAATGCGCTGTTGGAGCGCAAGGGCGACCCGACCCTCCTGGTGACGACCAAGGGTTTTCGCGACGCGCTGGAGATCGGCTACCAGGCCCGCGCCGATATCTTCGCCAAGAAGATCGTCAAGCCGGAACTGCTCTATGCCGATGTCATCGAGGCCGACGAGCGCGTGCTGGCCGACGGCACCGTGGAACGCCCGCTCGACGAGGAAAATTTGCGGCAAGCGCTGGTAGCTGCCTATTCCCAAGGGCTGCGCGTCGTCGCCATCGTCTTCATGCACGCCTATCGCTACCCCGAGCACGAGCAGCGGGCCGCCGCCATCGCGCGCGCGATCGGTTTCACCCAGATCTCGCCCTCGCATGTGGTTTCACCGCTGATCAAGCTCGTCGGCCGCGGTGATACCGCCGTCGTCGATGCCTATCTGTCTCCGGTTCTGAGGCGCTATGTCGATCAGGTCGCAGCCGAGCTCGGCGCTGTCGAGGGACAAGGCCCGAAATTGATGTTCATGCAGTCCTCCGGCGGGCTGACCGACGCGCATCTCTTCCAGGGCAAGGACGCGATCCTCTCGGGTCCTGCTGGCGGGGTCATAGGTGCGGTCGAGGTCTCACGCATTGCCGGTTTCAACAGGATGATCGGCTTCGATATGGGCGGCACCTCGACCGACGTTTCGCATTACGACGGTGAATTGGAACGCGCCTTCGAGACTGAAGTGGCCGGCGTGCGGATGCGCGCGCCGATGATGAAGATCCACACCGTCGCCGCCGGCGGCGGCTCGATCCTGAGCTATGACGGCTCGCGCTTCCGCGTCGGCCCGGAATCGGCCGGCGCCACGCCCGGCCCGAAATCCTATCGCCGCGGCGGCCCGCTTGCCGTCACCGACGCCAACATCATGACCGGCAAGCTGCTGCCGGAATTCTTCCCTGAGATCTTCGGGCCGGAGCAGGACCAGCCGCTCGATGCCGAGGCGGTGCGCGCCGCCTTTGCCGAGATGGCAGAGACGATCGGCGGTGGGCGCACGGCGGAAGACGTCGCCGACGGCTTCCTCGCCATCGCCGTCGAGAACATGGCCAATGCCATCAAGAAGATCTCCGTCCAGCGCGGCTATGACGTTTCCGGCTATGCGCTCACCTGCTTCGGCGGCGCCGGCGGCCAGCATGCCTGTCTCGTCGCCGACAGCCTCGGCATGAAAACCGTGTTGATCCATCCGTTTTCCGGCATCCTCTCGTCCTATGGCATGGGGCTTGCCGACATCCGCGCCACGCGCCAGCGCGCAGTGCTGACGGAGATTGCCGAGGCGCTGGCGACGATTGGCGGCATCAGGGCTGAACTGGAGAAAGATGTCCGCGAGGAGTTGGCGCTGCAGGGCGTCGAGGCTGCCGATATGGAGATCGTCACCCGCCTGCACCTGCAATACAAGGGCACCGACACCGCCCTGCCGGTCGCCTTCGGGCCACAGGAAGAGATGGTGCAAGCCTTCGCCATCGCCCACAAGAAGCAGTTCGGCTTTATCTTCGAAGACCGTCCTGTTGTCGTCGACTCCATCGAAGTCGAGGGCATTGGGGGCGGCGCCAACATCGAGGAAACGGTGACACGGGCGGAAGCCTTCGTACCGCGAGCGCTGCGCACGACCCGCATCTTTTCCGGCGGTGCATGGCATGAGGCCGGTATCTTCGAACGCGGTGCACTGAAGCCTGGCGCCATCATCAAGGGCCCCGCGCTCGTCATCGAACCGCATCAGACGATCGTCGTCGAACCCGGCTGGCAGGCAAGGCTCACCGGCCACGACCATATCGTCCTCACCCGCGAAATCACGCTGGCACGCAATGCCGCCATCGGCACGAATGCCGACCCCGTCATGCTCGAAGTCTTCAACAACCTCTTCATGGCGATCGCCGAACAGATGGGCGTGACGCTGCAGAACACGGCCCATTCGGTCAACATCAAGGAACGGCTCGATTTCTCCTGCGCCGTCTTCGACCGCACCGGCGCGCTTGTCGCCAATGCGCCGCACATGCCGGTCCATCTCGGCTCCATGGACCGGTCGGTCGAAACGATCATCCGCCTCAACGAGGGCCACATCCGCCCGGGCGACGTCTTCGCGCTCAACGCTCCCTATAATGGCGGCACGCACCTGCCTGATATCACCGTCGTCACACCGGTTTTCGACGACGCGGGAAAAACCATCCTGTTTTACGTCGCCTCGCGCGGCCATCACGCCGATATCGGCGGCAAGGCGCCGGGCTCGATGACGCCGCGGGCAACTAAGGTCGACGAGGAAGGCGTGCTGATCGACAATTTCCTGCTGGTCGAAGAAGGTCGTTTTCGCGAAGCCGAATTCGCGGCGATGCTGAAGGATCATCCTTATCCCGCCCGCAACCCCGCCCAGAACCTCGCCGACGTGAAGGCGCAGATCGCCGCCAATGAAAAGGGCGTTTGGGAATTGCGCAAAATGGTCGCTCATTTCGGGCTCGACGTCGTCGAAGCCTATATGGGCCATGTCCAGGACAATGCCGAGGAGAGCGTTCGCCGGGTGATCGCCCGCTTGAGCGACAGCGAATTCACCTATCCCACCGATCAGGGCGCCGTCATCAAGGTGAACATCACCGTCGACAGGCAGGCGCGTGAGGCAACCGTCGATTTCACCGGCACGAGCGCGCAGCAGCCGACCAATTTCAATGCGCCGGAACCGGTGACGCGCGCCGCCGTGCTCTATGTATTCCGCGTCATGGTCGAGCAGCCGATCCCGATGAATGCCGGCTGCCTGCGGCCGATCCGGATCATCGTGCCGGAGGGTTCGATGCTTCGTCCGGTCTATCCGGCCGCCGTCGTCGCCGGCAATGTCGAGACCAGCCAGCATGTGACGAATGCCCTGTTCGGCGCGCTCGGAACGCTGGCGGCAGCTCAGGGCTCGATGAACAACCTGACCTTCGGCAATGCCGTCTATCAATATTACGAGACGATCTGCGCCGGCGGCCCGGCCGGCCGGCTCAACGACGGCACTGGTTTCGACGGCGCCGACGGCGTCCACACGCATATGACCAATTCGCGGCTGACCGACCCCGAGGTGCTGGAATTCCGTTTTCCTGTCGTACTCGAAGATTTCCACATCCGCCGCGGTTCCGGCGGCAAGGGACAGTATAGCGCCGGTGGCGGCACCGAGCGCACCATTCGGTTTTTGGAAATGATGGATTGCAGCATTCTCTCCTCGCATCGAACGATCCGGCCGTTCGGCCTGTTCGGCGGGGAAGACGGACAGCTGGGGAAAACCGAGATCCGTCGCGCGGACGGCACCGTCGAAAGGCTGGAAGGCTGCGACCAGTCGATGCTCGCCGCCGGGGACGCCGTGATCGTCACGACGCCGACCGGCGGCGGCTTCGGCAGGCCGCACTGAAGCGCGTCGCATCAGACCTGATCGACACGCTTCAGCTCCTCGTTTCATGCAGGTCTTTGACCCGGAACCGCCAATTCCGTCCGACCTGCATCACAGGATCGGCTTGCCGCCGGTGACCGCGATTGTCGTGCCGGAGACATAGCTCGACAAAGGATCGGCCAGCATCACGTAGGCTGTTGCAAGCTCGGCCGGCTGGCCCGGCCGTTTCATCGGCACCTGCTTGCCGAAATTGCTGACGCTTTCCTCAGGAAGCGTTGAGGGAATGAGCGGCGTCCAGATCGGCCCCGGCGCCACGGCGTTGGCGCGAATGCCTTTCTCGGCCAGAAGCTGGGCGAGGCCGGCGGTGAAATTCTGGATCGCCCCCTTGGTCGTCGCATAGGCGAGCAGTGTCGGATTCGGACTGTCGGAGTTGATCGAGGCCGTATTGATGATGGCGCTGCCGGGCTTCATATGGGGGACGGCCGCCTTGGTCAGGTAGAACATCGCGTGGATGTTGACTTTGAAGGTCAGTTCCCACTCCTCGTCGCTGATCTCGTCGATGCTCTTGAAGCTTGCCTGATGTGCGGCATTGTTGACGAGAATGTCGATACCGCCGAGCTCCTTGACCGCCGTGTCGACGATCTGCCGGCAATGAGCCGGATCCTGGATATCGCCGCTGACGAGCACGGCCTTGCGTCCGGCCTGTTCGACGAGCCGCTTCGTCTCGTCGGCATCCTCATCCTCGTCCAGATAGGAAATCACCAAGTCGGCGCCCTCCCTGGCATAGGCGATCGCCACCGCCCGGCCGATGCCGCTGTCGCCGCCGGTAATGATGGCCCGCTTGCCCTTCAACCGTTCGGAACCGCGATAGCTTTTCTCGCCATGGTCGGGAACGGGATCCATCTGTGCGGTAAAACCCGGCATTGGCTGTTTCTGGGACGGGAAAGGCGGTGTCGGATAATTCGTCATCATGACCTCCTGGGTTCGGGGTCAAACTCAGGCTGCGGCTTGTTGTTCCAAGGGGGATTACGACGGCATGGTTTTCGGGTTGTAATGACCACATATTTCGAGAACGCATTAGGGCACGTATCAATCTGGAGCAATCCGATGTCCCGTCCTCCGCGAATTGCTCGATCGCGTCGAAGCCGGCGAGACTTTCCAGATTGCGGGTCGGCAAGCCGGTAGCGCAACTCGTGCTATGAAGACATCGCAAAACCGATTGATGTCGAACGGCTGAAGCACTGGCCGCCTCGATGACGCCCGCTGCTGAGCCGGTCGATACCCCAACCTTCATTCGTATGCGCGACACAGATCGCCACTAATGTTCTCCGTCGAGACCTCGGTTCTCGTCGCCGGGACGGTGTCCGATTTCGAGTGCCGTCCCGCCCGAATGCAGAATCCTCCTCGACAGACACCCAATTGTGGTTGCAATGGCGGGGCAGTACACGTAATACCTGACGAGACACCGAAATTGCAACTGACAGATCAGTGGATACGGGGATGGTGGTGGCCGAAGTATAATCCTTGAGTTTCCCCAGGACTTCCATCGCTGGCGCACCCGTCTACAGGATCAACCTATAAAATGTTGCGATTTGCCACAGCGACGACTATCCCATAGTAATGTAGCACGATCGCTGTCTTAATGAGGTGCATGGAATTGGACGGAAAGACATCACCCCCAGTTTACTCCGAAGATGAAGGCCATGCCGACGAAGCCGCCGGCAAGGGCGCGCGGCGCGCGCGCGTCAGCGGCATCGACCGCGCGCTCCAAGTGATCGATCATCTCTATGAGACGGGATCGCCCGCCGGCGTCTATGCCATTGCCAAGGCGGTGAAGGCACCGCTTTCGACCGTCTATGTCATCGTCGACGATCTCGTCGAGAAGAACATGCTGACACGCCAGGCGGACGGCTCTATCTGGCTCGGCGCCCGCCTTTATCACTACGGGCTCGCCTATGCCCGGTCGCTGGATTTCATGAGCATCGCCACGCACGAAATGCACGATCTCTGCCGCCAGGCCGGCGAAACCGTTCAGGTCTGCGGCCGCGACGGCGATTATATGCTGGTGCTTGCCATGGCCGACGGCCCGAGCCACTTCCAGGTGGCCTCGCGCGTCGGCACCCGGGTGCCGCTAAACTGGACAGCATCCGGCCGCCTGCTCGTCGGCCACCTGCCCGAGGAAGAGCGCATCGAGCTTTTCAAGCGCTGTGCCCGCTCGTCGCCGACCGGCCGCGCCGAGATCGATCCGGGCACGCTATCGGAAGCCGCCGCCAAGGCCTTCGAGGCCCGCCTGTCGATCCAGGCGGGGGAATCCGATTATGCGGTCGCCTGCATCGCCTCGCCGATCTGCGACCGCGACGGCCACTGCGTCGCCACCATTTCCATCGTGCTGCCGGAGCAGAAGGCTTTTTCCGACGAGAACCACTATACCGCGCATGTGCGCAATTCGGCGGAGCGGATCGAAAAGCTGATGGGCTGGCGCAATCGCTGAGGGTTTAAACCGGAGATAGGATTCTAAATTGCTGTCATCGACAGCGTCTGCGGGGAGTTTGGACATGGCCGTTCTGACCGTTCGAAATGTGCCCGTTGAAGTACATCGAGCATTGCGTCTGCGCGCGGCGATGAACGGTCGCAGCACCGAGGCGGAAATTCGTGACATCCTGGAAAATGTCGTTAATCCCAAGCAGCGCATTCGCATGGGGGATGCGTTGGCGGAGCTCGGTCGGCGGTCGGGACTTACCAGTGATGATTTCGCTGTATCTGGCCAGCGATGGGCACCCGCGGAGCCGTTCCAGTTTGAATGATCCCTGAACCACCAAACACCTCACGCCTATCGGACGGATTTCCGATAAATCCGGCGCCCTATATCCTACCGGTAGGAATAACCGTGGCTATGGCGCACGAGCTTGCGCGCTCGCGGCACGTAGCGGCTGGCAGCGAATGCCTCGGCGCCGATCACCGCGTAGCGCGGCTCGAACAGCTTGTTGAGGACCGAGACATCGCCGTTGGAATCCGTCGCCTCGAGGCCGGAATCGACGAGGTCGAAAATCGTGAATTCCGCCTGCGCGCCGACCGAAAGCAGGTTCTCCATCGACAGCTTGATGACCGATGCCGGCGCATGGGTGACGGCGTCAACCACCTTGTCGAAGGGCATGCCGACGCTGAGCAGCTTCGACATCGTCGTCGCCAGGTCCCAGACCGGAAAATTCATCGAATGGCCGTGCAGGTCGGTCGAGATCGAGAAGGGCAGCAGGCCGCGGGCGATCGCTGCTTCCGCCACCTTGAAAGAGAAGGAGGCGCCGCCATGGCCGATGTCGAGGCGGATGCCCTCCGAAGCGCAGCGCCCGGCGAGATTGAAGAGATCCTCGTCCTCCATAATGCTCGACCCGGCCTTGCCGTTGAAGCAGTGGGTGACGACGTCGCCGGGGCCGAGGATTTCGAGCACTTCATCATAAAGCGCCGGCGGCTCGCCGACATGCACCATCATCGGCACTTTGAGGATCTTGGCGATCTTCTTGCCGAGTTTGACCGGGGTCACACCCCAGGAACCGGTGATGACGTGGCTGGCGCGCACCTTAATGCCGACGATATGCTCGCTGTTTTCGGCATAGACTTCGAGGATGCGGTCGAGATCGATATCTCTGATGTCCCTCAGTTCAGCGACGCGGTTGCAGGCGACAAGACCAATCGAGCCGAGGTTCAGAAACGCCTTGATGCGCTCGCGCGAGGGCTCGATGATATATTCACGGAAACCGTGGAAATTCGCCTCGCCGGCCGACCCGGCATCGACAAGCGTCGTCACGCCGCGCTCGAGACCGCATTCAGAGGGGCGGATCGAAATGTCGGTGCCGCCATGCCAGATATGCACATGCAGGTCGATCCAGCCTGGCGAGATGAAGGCACCCTTGCCATCGATGCGCGTCACATCCTGGGAAACCGCGAGCGACGACCCGATCTCAGCGATCCTGCCCTCGCCATCAACGAGGATGTCGATCACCCTCTCGCCTGTACCCCCACCGAAAGCGACCGGTTTGACATTGGTAAGGAGAAGCGGCTTCTTCATCTGGTCGCCGGACATATATGTATTCCTTCCGAAGTCTGGGAATCGCTCCCTGCCCATCCGTCCAAGTCGCTATGGAGAGTGAGGGAAACTAGAGATGGCGGCTCATACAATCACACCTGAGCAATTCCGTAATTATGACATATGAGGCCGTATAATAGAATAAGGCCAAGCTCATGGCTGTCAAGGAATCTGTCACAGAAAATGACCCGACTCGCCACGGCGCAAACGCAGAGGCGCCCCGAAGCGAGCCGGTCTGGTTCCAACATCAGCGCGCTTTCAGTCCCGAAGGATCGAATAGTTGATCCGTTGCAGATGATCCGGATCGGCAACCGCGTCGATCGCAACAATCCTGTCATCGCCGATCGCCAGCGTCACCGCGACGCGAATCTGACCGCCAATATCAACGACAAATCCAACTTCGCCGTCCACGACGGCGATCTGCGCCGCCTGTGCCCGGCCCTTGAAGGCCTGGGCCACGTCGGCCGCGCCGCGCATTTCGCCAATGCCATATCGGGCCGCCGTCGCATCGGGCCGGAAGACGACGTCGGGCGCGAGCACAGCAAGCAACGCCTCCAGATCGCTGTTGCGGGAAGCGGCAAGAAAGGCCTCGGCGATCGTCCGCTTGCGGGCAAAATCGACCTCCGGCGCCTCGTCCACGCCCTGCACCCTTCGGCGCGCGCGGCTTGCGAGCTGTCGGGCGGCAGCGGATGAGCGGCCGATGATCGGCGCAATCTCATCGAACGGCAGATCGAACATGTCGTGCAGCACGAAAGCGACACGTTCGGCGGGCGCCAGCGTCTGCAGCACGACGAGCAGTGCCAGGCCGACGGAATCGGCGAAGGCTGCCTCGCGTTCCGGATCCTTCTCAGGATCGGCCAGCCCGGCATGAGCGGGCATATCCAGCGGCTCCTCGCGCCGGCTTTTGCGCGCCCGCAGGATGTCGAGGCAGATACGCGCCACGACCGTCGTCAGCCAACCGCCGAGATTTCCGACATCGCTCGTATCGGCCCGGCTCAACCGCAGCCAGGCCTCCTGAACGGCGTCCTCCGCCTCACTGCGGGAGCCGAGCATGCGATAGGCGGCGGCGCGCAAATGTGCCCGGTTCGCCTCAAATTCATCAGCCAGCCATATTTTTTCGTTCATCCGTCACATTCCTTCGCTGCGTTCCGTCAAACCTATGACGAATGGAAACCGGCCGATGTGACAGTGCCGGCGGATCGTCGACCCGCAAACGCATCAAGGAGACATATCATGCAGGAGAGAATGGGAAATCCCGCCCTCGCCCTTCCCGCGGCCATGCAGGCGCTGACGGCGCTCGGCAAAGTGCCGGCGGAGGCCGGCCTTTCACCGAAGCTGCTCGAACTCGTCAATCTGCGCGCCAGCCAGATCAACGGCTGCAGCGTCTGCATCGACGGGCATCCGCGCATCGCCAAGAAGCTCGGCGAGACCGATGAAAGGCTCTTCGCCGTCAGCGCCTGGCGCGACACGCCTTATTTCAGCGATGCCGAACGGGCAGCCCTCGCGCTAACCGAGGCCGTGACCCGCACCAGCGACCGCGCCGACCCGGTGCCGGACGATATCTGGGACGAGGCGACCCGGCATTATGACGGCAGGAGCCTTGCGGCCCTCGTCATCGCCATCGCCAATATCAATGTCTGGAACCGGCTGAACATCGCCACCCGCCAGATCGCCGGCGCCTGGAAGCCGTAAACGGCAATGGCCGGCAGCGCACCCGCGCTGCCGGCCATCCATTTATTTCAGTTTCGAAATTCAAATGATACCGCCGCCGCCGGCAACGGAGACCGGGCGCTCGGCCGCCACTTGTCTGCGGTAGCCGCTGGCGCGATAGGCGGCGACCGGATCGATCGCGCCGCCGGCCCTGCGCCGGGCTTCGGCGAGGATCGGCTCGACATCGGCGCGATAAGCCCGCTTCAGCGTTTCCGACGCCATCAGCGCGTCATTGTCCTGCTGGTAGCCGTCGAGCGCCTTGCGGTCGACGATCAGCGCCTGCGCATAGGCGCGGCGGATTTCGTTGGCGCTGTTGATCAGGCTTTCGATCGGGTCGGTGACATTGTGCGACTGGTCGATCATGTGAGCCGGATTGAAGTCGTTGACCCCGCGCTGCTCGGCATCGACCAGCTCGTTGAAGACCAGGAACAGCCGGTAAGGATCGATCGCGCCGGCGTCGAGATCGTCATCGCCATATTTCGAATCGTTAAAATGGAAGCCGCCGAGCTTGCCGAACTGGATCAGGCGAGCGACGATCATCTCGATATTGGTGTTCGGCGCATGGTGGCCGAGATCGACGAGGCAATGGGCCTTCGGACCGAGCGTCTGGGCGATCAGGTAGTTGGTGCCCCAATCCTGCACGATCGTCGAATAGAAGGCCGGCTCGTACATCTTGTGTTCAGTGAACAGCTTCCAATCGTCGGGCAGCGCCTTGTAGATATCGGCCATCGAGGCGAGGTAACGCTCGAATGCCCTCGTGAAGTTGCTCTGGCCGGGGAAGTTCGAGCCATCGCCGATCCAGACGGTCAGCGCCTTCGAGCCGATCGCCTTGCCGATCTCGATGCATTCGAGATTGTGCTCGACCGCCTGCGCCCGGGTCGCCGCGTCGGTGTGGCTGAGCGAGCCGTATTTGTAGGAATGGGCCTGCCCCGGGGCATCGGAAAAGGTGTTCGAATTCATCGCATCGAAGCCGAGACCGAGCGCGTCGCCCTTTGCCCTCAACTCCTTGGCATCCGCCTTGTCCCAGGGAATATGCAGCGAGACGTTTGGTGTCGCCTGCGTCAGCTGATTGATGACGGCGCAATCGTCGAGTTTGTCGAAGATTCCGCGCGGCTCGCCGGTGCCGGGGAAACGGGCAAAGCGGGTGCCGCCGGTGCCGACACCCCAGGAGGGAACGGCGACGAAGAATTCGGCGACCTTACGGGTAACTGCTTCGATATCAACGCCACGGCGCTCAAGCATCGCGCCCAGCGCCTCGTAATCGGCTTTCAACGCGGTTGCCCGCTTGTCGTTTTCTGTCGCGACCAGATCTGGCGCGATCCTAGATTCTGTCATCTATTCCTCCCTGGTCGCGAACCATAGGGCACGGTTCGCGTTCAAACGCTTACATGTCTTCAAACTAAGGAGCTACGATGGACGTTGTCCGCATTCTTCTTGCGATCATCCTGCCGCCCCTTGGCGTATTCCTGCAGGTCGGGATCGGCCTGCATTTCTGGCTCAACATATTGCTGACGCTTTGCGGCTATGTGCCGGGGATCATCCACGCAATATGGGTGATCCTACGGAAGTAGCTCAGCGCGTGAAGCTTTGGACGTTGCCGGCGTCGACATTGATGATGTTGCCGGTCGATTTTGCCGAAAGGTCCGAGGCGAGGAAGTAGATCGCCTCGGCGATATCTTCCGGAAACACGTTGAGTTTCAGCATCGACCGCTTGCGGTAATGTTCCTCGAGATCGTCCACCTCGATCTTCGACGAGGCGGCGCGCTGTTCGCGCCATTCGCCGCTCCAGATCTTCGATCCGCGCAGGACGGCGTCCGGGTTGACGGTGTTGACGCGGATGCCGGCATCGGCACCTTCCAGCGCCAGGCAGCGGGCGAGATGGATTTCGGCAGCCTTTGCGGTGCAATAGGCAGAGGCATTCGGCGAAGCGGCAAGGCCGTTTTTCGAGGCGACGAAGACGATGTTGCCGCCGAGCGCCTGACGGCGGAACAGGCGGAAGGCTTCGCGCGACACCAGGAAATAGCCGGTCGCCAGAATGTCGATATTGCGGTTCCAGGTCGCAAGCTCGGTGGCTTCGATCGGCGCGGAAGAGGCAATGCCGGCATTCGAGACGAGGATATCGATACCGCCGAATTCGACCGAGGCTTCCGCGAAGGAGGCGATCACCGCCTCTTCCTTGGTGACGTCGAGCCGGACGCTGCGCACCGCGTCGGCGCCGAACTTCTTGACGAAATCGGCCTCGGTGGCTTCAAGAGCCGCCTGGTCGATATCGGCAAGCACGACGCAGGCGCCCTCGCCGACGAGGCGCGCGGCCGTCGCCCTGCCGATGCCGCCGGCGGCGCCGGTGACGAAAGCCACCCGGCCAGCAAGGCTCTTCGGCTTCGGCATGCGCTGCAGCTTGGCCTCTTCGAGCAGCCAGTATTCGATATCGAAGGCCTCCTGCTCCGGCAGGCCCTGATATTCCGAGACCGTCGATGCCCCGCGCATGACGTTGATGGCGTTGACATAGAACTCGCTGGCGATGCGGGCCGTTGCCTTGTCGCGGGCAAAGGACAGCATGCCGACGCCGGGAACGAGGAAGATGACGGGATTGGCATCGCGCATGGCGGGCGAATTGTCATGCTTGCAGTCGTTGTAATAGCGTGCGTAGTCGGCGCGGTAATCTTCCAGCGCCTTGTCGAGGCCGGCAACGATCGCATCGACATCCGGCTTGGCGGGGTCGAAATCGACGATCAGCGGCCGGATCTTGGTGCGCAGGAAATGATCCGGGCAGCTGGTGCCGAGCGCGCCGAGCGGGCGCAAATCCCTGGAATTGACGAATTCGAGCACGGCGTCCTGATCGTCGAAATGACCGAGCTTGCGCTCCTGCTTGCCGATGCGGCCGCGGATCTCCGGCATCAGCCGGGCGGCGATGGCGCGGCGTTCGGCAACCGGCAGGCTTTCAGTGACCGCGCCGCCGAAAATTGTCTTGCCCTGGGTCTTTTCGGCGAACCAGACGATCGCCTTGTTGATGATGTCGAGCGTCAGCTGGTAGCAGGCCTTGGCGTCATCGGCCCAGGTGAAGAGGCCGTGGCTTTCGAGTACGACGCCCTTGGCATTCGGGTTCGCCTTGACGAAGGCTTCGAGATCGAGGCCGAGCTGAAAACCCGGACGGCGCCAGGGCAGCCAGCCGATCTCGTTGCCGAAAATCTCCCGCGTCAATTCTTTCGAATTCTTCGACGCGGCAATGGCGATGATGGCGTCGGGATGCATGTGGTCGACATGGGTGAAGGGAACGAAACCATGCAGCGGCGTGTCGATCGAGGCAGCGCGGCCGTTGAGATTGAAGGTGCAGTGCGGCAGGAAGCCGACCATGCGATCCTCGTCCTCGACACCCTTGTAGATGGACTTCAGCGATTCCAGCTTGTCCTGGTAGAGAGTCGCGAAACCGTCGAGCTTGATCGTACCGACGTCGCCACCCGATCCTTTGACCCAGAGCACCTTGACCTTGTCGCCGGTCAGAGGATCGGTTTCCATCACCTTCGCCGAGGTGTTGCCGCCGCCGTAATTGGTGATGCGCTTGTCGGCACCGAGCAGATTCGAGCGATAGAGCAGCTTGCCGGGCTCGTCGAGGCCCGCCGCGTAACCATCATCCCACCGGTTTTCCAGAAGCCGGACGTTCGCCGCCATGTCATCCTCCCATATCAGGCTTGTCGGGGGCGCAATCAGCGCGCCCTTTCGCTCACGGTATCGCGCATCGAAACCACGGTTGTCAATCGAAAACGATCAAATTCGATTGTGCTGCATCGCAATATGAAAATTTATGATCGTTTGTGATTGACAGTCTTTAACGGATGCGAAATAAATATGACAAGAGGAGGAGCCCAATGCACGAACGCGAACGTCATCGCATCATATTAAGCGCCGTTCAGGAAAAGTCGGTCGTGACGATCCAGGACATTTCCGAGCTGACGGAGGCTTCTGAAGCGACTATCAGGCGCGATATTGCGGCTCTTCATGTGCAGGGCAAGATCCGCCGTGTGCGCGGCGGCGCGGAAGCGGTGCATCCGCCGCAGCTCGGCAGCCTTGCCGGCCGGCCCTTTCGGGTTTCAGAATCGGTCAACATCGATAAAAAGCGCGCAATTGCACGTGCGGCGGTCGATCTCTGCGAGGCGGGCGACGCGATCATCATCAACGGCGGAACGACCACGTTCCAGATGGTGCATTACATGGCCGGCCATCGCATGCAGGTCATGACCAACTCTTTTGCCATCGCCGAACATCTGGTGAAGCATTCCAAAAACACGGTGACGGTGCCGGGCGGCGCGATCTATCGCGAGCAGAGCCTGATCCTGTCGCCTTTCGACAATGACGCCATTCGCAATTTCTATGCGCGGCGCATGTTCATCGGCGCGCAGGGCGTCGGCCCGCTTGGCATCATGGAGGCGGATGCGCTCGTCATCCAGAGCGAGCAGAAGCTGATGCACCAGGCCGATGAACTCGTCGTCATGGTCGATTCAAGCAAATTCAATCGCCGGTCGAGCCTCATTCTCTGCGCGCTCGACCGCGTGTCTGTGGTCATCACCGACGACGGGATTTCGGAAGAGGCGGCTCGCATGGTCGAAAATGCCGGCATCCGGCTCGTCGTCGCAAGCCCGGTGGCCCAGCTTGCCAAGGAGGATTCCTCGTCGGTCGCATGAGGCGCCGCCGAGGTGGGAAGTCTAATCTTAATGGGAGGAAAGTAACATGAAACTCGCAAAGACACTTGCGCTCGGCGCAGCGCTCGCCGTTGCCATGATGGCCGGCACGGCAACCGCCGCGGACATCAAGATCGGCCTCGTCGTGAAGTCGCTCGGCAACGGCTTCTTCGACGCCGCCAACAAGGGCGCCCAGGAAGCCGCCAAGGAACTCGGCGGCGTCGAGGTGATCTATACCGGCCCGACCTCGACGACGGCCGAAGGCCAGATCGAAGTCATCAACTCGCTGATCGCCCAGGGCGTCGATGCCATCGCCGTCTCGGCCAACGATCCGGACGCGCTCGTTCCGGCGCTGAAGAAGGCGACCCAGCGCGGCATCAAGGTCATCTCCTGGGATTCCGGCGTCGCCCCGGAAGGTCGCATCCTGCAGCTCAATCCTTCGTCCAACGAGCTGATCGGCAAGATGTGCCTGACGCTCGCCAAGAATCATCTGGAAGGCGGCAAGGGCGACTTCGCCATTCTGTCGGCCACGACTACCTCGACCAACCAGAACATCTGGATCGACCAGATGAAGAAGCAGCTCAAGGACTTCCCGGGCCTCAACCTCGTCACCACGGTTTACGGCGACGACCTCTCGGACAAGTCCTATCGTGAAGCCGAAGGCCTCTTGAAGTCGAACCCGAACGTCAAGGTCATCGTCGCTCCGACGACGGTCGGCGTTCTCGCCGCCTCCAAGGTCGTCGAAGACAAGGGCCTTGTCGGCAAGGTCTACGTCACCGGTCTCGGCCTGCCGTCCGAAATGGCCGGCGCGATCAAGTCCGGCGCCACGAAGGAATTCGCCATCTGGAACCCGATCGATCTCGGCTATTCCGCAACCCAGATCGCCTATCGCCTCGTCAAGGGCGAGACCGACGGCAAGCCGGGCAGCGAGATCAATGCCGGCCGCATGGGCAAGATCAAGGTCGGCGACAACGGCGAAGCCGCCAT
Source organism: Rhizobium sp. H4 (assembly GCF_003013335.1). Taxonomy (NCBI): domain Bacteria; kingdom Pseudomonadati; phylum Pseudomonadota; class Alphaproteobacteria; order Hyphomicrobiales; family Rhizobiaceae; genus Rhizobium; species Rhizobium sp. H4. Next base: position 218,179 of record NZ_PSOW01000004.1, on the reverse strand, counting down.
GGCCGATCCCTTCGTCTACAATGCTTCGAACATCGACCAGTTCTCCAAGGTCTTCTGATCCGGAGCCGACGCGTAGAACCCGGCGGCTCGATGCCGCCGGGATTTCCCTTTTGACACTGGTAGAAATCTGATGAACGCTGCCTTTCAACAACCCGTCACGGACAGCAAAACCGGCGATGCGCCCGCGATCCTGGAAATGCGCGGCATCTCGCAGATCTTTCCTGGTGTGAAGGCGCTCGACAATGTCAGCATCGCCCTCCATCCCGGCACGGTGACCGCACTGATCGGCGAAAACGGCGCCGGCAAGTCGACGCTCGTCAAGATCCTGACCGGCATCTACAGGCCGAACGAAGGCGAGATCCTCGTCGACGGCCAGCCGACGAGTTTCGCCAGCGCCCAGGCCGCGATCGACGCCGGCGTCACCGCCATTCATCAGGAAACCGTGCTTTTCGACGAACTGACGGTGGCCGAAAACATCTTTCTCGGCCATGCGCCGCGCACGCGCCTGCGCACCATCGACTGGCAGACGATGAACAGCCGCTCGAAGGCGCTGCTGACCGCGCTCGAAAGCAATATCGACCCGACGATCCGGCTCAAGGACCTCTCGATCGCGCAGCGTCACCTGGTGGCGATCGCGCGCGCTTTATCGATCGAGGCCCGCATCGTCATCATGGACGAGCCGACCGCCGCCCTTTCCCGCAAGGAGATCGACGATCTCTTCCGCATCGTCCGGGGTCTGAAGGAACAGGGCAAGGCGATCCTCTTCATCAGCCACAAGTTCGACGAGCTTTACGAGATCGCCGACGATTTCGTCGTCTTCCGCGACGGCCGCGCCGTCGGCCGGGGACGCCTCAAGGAAACGCCGCAGGACGAAATCGTTCGGATGATGGTCGGCCGCGACGTCGAGAATGTCTTCCCGAAGATCGATGTCGCCATTGGCGGCCCGGCGCTGGAAATCCGCAACTACAGCCACCGCACCGAATTCCGCGACATTTCCTTCACCCTGCGCAAGGGCGAGATTCTCGGAGTGTACGGCCTGATCGGCGCCGGCCGCTCGGAACTGTCGCAATCGCTCTTCGGTATCACCAAGCCGCTTTCCGGCACGATGATGCTCGAAGGCCGCGAGATCACCATCCATTCGCCGCAGGACGCGATCCGCGCCGGCATCGTCTACGTGCCGGAGGAGCGCGGCCGCCATGGCCTGGCGCTGCCGATGCCGATCTTTCAGAACATGACGCTGCCGTCGCTCGCCCGCACCTCGCGCCGCGGCTTCCTCCGGGCTGCGAACGAATTCGCGCTGGCCCGCAAATATGCCGAGCGGCTGGATCTGCGCGCCGCCGCGCTTTCCGTGCCAGTCGGCACGCTGTCGGGCGGCAATCAGCAGAAGGTCGTCATCGGCAAATGGCTGGCGACGGCGCCGAAGGTCATCATCCTCGACGAACCGACCAAGGGCATCGATATCGGCTCGAAAGCGGCCGTGCACGGCTTCATCAGCGAACTCGCCGCCGAAGGCCTGTCGATCATCATGGTCTCGTCCGAACTGCCGGAGATCATCGGCATGTCCGACCGTGTCCTCGTCATGAAAGAAGGCCTCTCGGCCGGAATTTTCGAACGCGCCGAACTGTCGCCGGAAGCGCTGGTGCGCGCCGCCACCGGCAATGCATGAGGTAGAAGCATGGCAAGACTGATCAGAAAACGCGAAACCCTGCTGTTCCTCATCATCGTCGTGATGATCGCGATCTTCTCGACGCGGGCAGCCGATTTCGCAACGCCGGACAATCTCGCCGGCATCTTCAACGATACCTCCATCCTGATCATCCTGGCGCTGGCGCAGATGACGGTGATCCTGACGAAATCGATCGACCTGTCGGTCGCCGCCAATCTCGCCTTCACAGGCATGGCGATCGCGATGATGAATGCCGCATATCCGGGCCTGCCGCTCGTCGTGCTCATCCTCACAGCGATCGTCATCGGCGCGGCACTCGGCACGATCAACGGCTTCCTCGTCTGGCGTCTTGAGATCCCGCCGATCGTCGTGACGCTCGGCACGCTCACCATCTATCGCGGCATGGCCTTCGTGCTCTCTGGCGGAGCCTGGGTCAACGCGCATCAGATGACGCCGACCTTCCTCGCCGTTCCCCGTACGCCGATCCTCGGCCTGCCGGTGCTGAGTTGGGTCGCGATCATTATCGTCGCGCTGATGTACATGCTGCTGCGCTACAGCCAATTCGGCCGCTCGGCCTATGCGACCGGCGGCAATCCGACCGCGGCGGTCTATGCCGGCATCGATACCGGCCGGACGAAATTCCTTGCCTTCGTCCTTTCGGGTGCCTTGGCGGGTCTTGCCAGCTATCTCTGGGTGTCACGTTATGCCGTCGCCTATGTCGATATCGCCAACGGTTTCGAACTCGACAGCGTTGCCGCCTGCGTCATTGGTGGCATTTCGATTGCCGGCGGCGTCGGCTCGGTCGCCGGCACGGTCCTCGGCGCGCTCTTCCTCGGCGTCATCAAGAATGCTCTGCCGGTCATCGGTATTTCACCCTTCACGCAGATGGCGATATCAGGCACCGTCATCATCCTCGCCGTCGCCTTCAACGCCCGACGCGAGCGCAACCGCGGCCGCATCATCCTGCGCGACCGCGCCGCAGCCGACACCAGAACGGAGGCCGCAGCATGAGCGCCGTTTCCATGCCGTCCGAAAAGCGCATCATCCCCGACCGCCTCGGCACACCTTTCCGCCGCATCATCGCAAGCTGGGAAGTGCTGCTCTTTGGCGTCGCCGTCCTGATCTTCATTTTCAATTCGCTGGCGTCGCCCTATTTCCTCGATGCCTGGAACCTCTCGGACGCGACCTTCAACTTCACCGAAAAGGCGATGATTGCCTTCGCCATGGCGCTGCTCGTCATCTCAGGCGAGATCGACCTCTCGGTTGCCGCGATCATCGCGCTCGCCTCGACGGCGATGGGAGCGGCAGCTCAAGCCGGCATCGGCACGCCCGGCCTTGTGCTGATCGGCATCGGCACCGGCCTTGCCTGCGGCATCTTCAACGGTGTGCTCGTCTCCGTGCTGAAACTGCCGTCGATCGTCGTCACTATCGGCACGATGAGCCTTTTCCGCGGCATTTCCTATATCGCGCTCGGCGACCAGGCCTATGGCAAATATCCCGCCGATTTCGCCTATTTCGGCCAGGGTTATGTCGTCTGGGTGTTCTCCTTCGAATTCGTGCTCTTCATCGTCGTGGCGATCCTCTTCGCCGTCCTGCTGCATGCGACGAATTTCGGCCGGCAGGTCTATGCGATCGGCAATAATGATTTCGCTGCCCGCTTCTCCGGCATCCCGGTCGAGCGCGTCAAATTCATCCTCTTCCTGCTGACCGGCATCATGAGCGGTGTCGCCGCGGTCTGCCTGACCTCGCGCCTCGGCTCGACCCGGCCTTCGATCGCCCAGGGCTGGGAACTCGAGGTCGTCACCATGGTGGTGCTCGGCGGGATTTCGATCCTCGGCGGCTCCGGCAGGATCGGCGGCGTCGTCATCGCCGCCTTCGTCATGGGCCTCGTCACCTTCGGCCTCGGCCTATTGAATGTGCCCGGCATCGTCATGTCGATCTTCATCGGCCTTCTCCTCATCATCACGATCGCCATCCCGATCATCGCCCGCCGCATCAAGCTCATGAGCTCCCGATGACATTGGAAAAACACGCCTTCAAGATGCAGCTCAACCCCGGCATGGAATCCGAATATCGCAAGCGGCATGACGAGATCTGGCCGGAACTGGTCGATCTCCTGCACCAGTCCGGCGCCAGCGACTATTCCATCCATCTCGACCGCGACACCAACACGCTGTTCGGCGTGTTGACGCGGCCGAAGGACCATACGATGGCGAGCCTGCCGGAACATCCCGTCATGAAGAAATGGTGGGCGCACATGGCCGACATTATGGCGACCAATCCCGATAATTCGCCGGTTCAAAGCGACCTCGTCACCCTTTTCCATATGCCATGACCGCCGCCCCCTATCGCCGCATCGCCGTTCTCGACATCGGCAAGACCAATGCCAAGGTCGTCGTTCTCGACAGCGGGACGGGCGCCGAGATCGCCGTCCTGAAACGGCCGAACATTACGATCAAAACCGGTCCCTACCCGCATTACGATATAGAGGCTCTCTGGTCCTTCGCGCTTGATGCCCTGAAGACGCTGGCGCGGGAACCCGGTTTCGACGCCATTTCAATCACGACCCATGGCGCCGCCGCCGCGCTGCTCGATCGGCACGGTCAGCTCGCCATGCCTGTCATCGACTACGAACACGAATATCCGCAAGCGATCCGCGATGCCTATACGGCCTTGCGCCCCTCCTTCGACGAGACCTTCTCGCCGCGCCTTTCGATGGGCCTCAATGTCGGCGCCCAGCTGCATTATCAGAGAACCGCCTTTCCCGCGGAATTCGCGGACGTGGCGACCATCCTCACCTATGCGCAATATTGGACGGCGCGGCTGACCGGTGTCGCTGCCAACGAGCTGACCTCGCTCGGCTGCCATACCGACCTCTGGAACCCGAAGATCGGCGGCTATTCCTCGCTCGTCGACAGGCTCGGCATCCGCGCGCTGATGGCGCCTATCCGTTCCGCCTTCGATGCGCTCGGGCCGGTGCTGCCCGAGATTGCCGCGGAGCTTGGGCTCGCAGCCCCCGTGCCGGTCTATTGCGGCATTCACGATTCCAATGCCTCGCTGCTGCCGCATCTCGTCCATCGCGAGGCCCCCTTCGCCGTTGTCTCCACCGGCACCTGGGTGATCAATTTCGGCGTCGGCGGCGATCTCGATCACCTCGATGCCAAACGCGATGCGCTCGCCAATGTCGATGCCTATGGCCGGGCCGTCCCCTCCTCGCGTTTCATGGGTGGGCGGGAATTCGAAATCCTGTCGGCCGAAATCGGCCCTGTCGATGAAAAGGCGGCCCAGGCGGCGATCGGCCCTGTCATCGAAAAGGGCTTGATGCTGCTGCCCAACATCGCCCCCGGTTCCGGACCTTTTCCCGGAAAGACCAGCCGCTGGATCGGCGCGGAAGAGGCGAGCCGCCGGGAGCGGCATGCCGCCGCCTGCCTCTATCTCGCCTTGATGACCGATGCCTGCCTCGGACTGATCGGCGCCAAAGGTCCGGTCATCGTCGAAGGGCCCTTTGCCCTCAACGAAATCTATCTGAAGCTGCTGGCCGCCCTTGCCGGCCGCGCGGTCCTCGCTCTTCCCGGCTCGACCGGCACCAGCCAGGGTGCTGCCCTTCTCACCGGCATCCGGCCGGTATCCGGCGCCGAGACGCATGTTCGGCCGGCCGAAATCGCGGGGCTTTCCGCCTATCGCGATCGCTGGTACGCGGCGATGGAGTAAGAGCTTTTCCAACTTCGGCCCAAGACCCACTTGTTCATTGCTGCCCTGCCGTTAGTGTGCGCCTCGAAAATCAGCTCGAGGAGACAGCATGACAGAGGCATTCGATCCACGCGCCCTTGCCGCCAGACTGCACAGCCTGCGCCAAGCCGGCCGACAGGAGGAAACCGGCACTTTCACGCTGCCGGCCGATCTGCATCAGGCGATGGAGGCGCAGAATTTCCTGACTGCAGCCGACGGCATTTGCAGCAATGCCTGGAAGGTGACGGTCTCGCCGCAGGGTCAGGCGGTCACCGGTCCGCTGCATCCCTATGCCGAAGCCGCCTCGGGTGCTGATATTCCCTGGTATCCGGGCATGAAGTTCGAAACCGAGATCGCCGTGCGCCTCGGCAAGGATCTGCCGATCCGCACCGGCACTGCCTATAGCCGCGCCGAAGTGGTCGAGGCGATCTCCGCCGTCCATCTCGGCGCCGAGCTGCTGGTCAGTGCGGTCAGGGAAAGCGGCAGCATCTCCTTTCTGCTGTTTACATCCGACCGCCTCGGCAACAGCGGCTATGTGCTTGGCCCGAAGCTCGACGAAAGTGTTGTCGATACCGCCGGCGGTACGCCGCTCAAGGTCACCCATGCCGGCCGCACGATCTATGATGGTCCGGCGCAGCATCCGAAGGGCGACGTTCTCACCTGGCTCGTCGATTACGCCAATGACGGCCTGCGCCCGGAGACATCGCTGAAGGCGGGCGCGCTGATCACCACGGGCACGTTGAGCGGCGCGATCGAACTGACGCAGCCAGGCGAGATCGATATCCTCCTCGGCGACAGCCAGCTCCGTTTCGCGGTGACGAAGCCCTGATCGATCGCGGCTTTCCATTCCCGGATCCGGACCTCATTCGGTGATTGTCATCCGGTTCCGCCTGCTGTAATAAACTTGAGTATTAATTGAAGGTTTATCTTCGGCCGCTTGGCCGGAGGCGGAAATGGAAATGACGTTTCAACCGCGGATGCAGAACAAGATCCAGGGCTTCTCCGTCATCGGCGGCGTGCATCGCCGCCAATGGAACGGCATCGTCGCCGATGTCTGGGACGTCGAATGCGCCGCTTATGCCGGCGGCTATTATGTCTCGCGGGATCCGCGGCTGTTCATCATGCTCGACAAACGCGGACCGGGCAATTCGCGCATAAAGCTGTCGCCGAAGGCCGACGGCGCCGTTCAGGATGCGGAAAAGCGGCCGATCTCCTATGTGCCGGCCGGCATGGAAGTCTGGGCCGATTTGACCGGCGTGCATTCGGTGCGCCACCTTGACGTCCATTTCGACGCCGACACGATCAGCCGCCGGCTGATGGAGGACATAGATCCGCGTCGTCTCGGAAGCCCGCAGCTTCTCTTCTCCGACGAGCGCCTGCTGGCGCTGGCGCAGCTGGTCGCGGCCGAATGCCTCAATCCGGAGCCGCTGCACGATCTCTATGGCGACGGCCTCGCCCTGGCGCTGATCATCGACGTCTTGAAGCTTTCCAAGGCCGTGCCGCGCAAACGCAGCAAGCTCGCCTCCTGGCAGCTTCGCCGCGCCACCGATTTCATCGAGGAAAACTGCTTGCGCAACATCCGCCTCGAGGAACTCGCCGGCCTGACCGGCCTGTCGCAATCGCATTTCAGCCACGCCTTCAAGGCTTCGACCGGCATCGCACCGCATCAGTGGCAGACCAATGCCCGGATCGACAGGGCCAAGCGCCTGCTCGTCGACAGCGAATATGCCTTGACCGCGATCGCCGCCGAAACCGGCTTTGCCGACCAGGCGCATTTTACCCGCGTCTTCCGCAAGCATGTCGGCAGCACGCCGGCCAGCTGGAAAAAGGCCCAGCTTGCCTAATTGCAACGGTCATCGGGCAATTGTTTGCGAGCCGGAGAATTGCCCAAAAACGTTCAAATTTCCCCGATCCGGATAAGCCGAGCCGATAAAATTGAGTTAAACGCTCACCTTATTAAGGCTTCGCCGCGCCAGCGTCGCGGCACGAGTGGGGTATAGAAGACATGCGCGGGCAGACCAGGGGTCTCAGTTTAAAGATAAATCTGTTGGCGGGCGTTGCGATCGCCGGCCTGATGGCGGGCTCCGCCGCGGCACAGGAGGCGACATCGACGACGCTCGAACCGATCGTCATCCAGGGCGGCGGCGACACCGCGACCAGTCCCGTCAAAGGCTATGTCGCCAAGAATTCCTCCGCCGGCTCGAAGAGCGATACGCCGCTCAATGAAATCCCGCAGTCCGTCTCCGTCGTCGGCACTGAGGAAATGGACGATCGCGGCATCACCAACAAGATCGACGAGGCGTTGCTCTATGCGCCGGGTGTCACCTCGCAGCCCTTTGGCAATGACGCCGATACCGACTGGTTCTACATCCGCGGCTTCGACGCCGGCCAGACCGGCGTCTTCTTCGACAATCTGACGCTGTTCAGCTACGGCTTCGGCGGCTTCCAGCTCGATCCCTTCATGCTGGAGCGTGTCGAGGTGCTGAAGGGGCCGGCTTCGATGCTTTACGGCGGCGCCAATCCCGGCGGCATCGTCAATCTCGTCCGCAAGCGCCCACTCGACGAGCCGCTCTTCTATACGGAGATCGGCATCAACAGCAACGGCAACGCCTTCACCGGCTTCGATGTCTCCGACAAGATCGGCGCCAGCGGAGCGGTGAGCTACCGCATCACCGGCAAGGTTGCGGGCGGCGACAATTATTCGGATTTTTCCGAGGATTTCCGCGGCTTCATCATGCCGCAGCTCACGATTTCGCCGGATGACGGCACCAGCCTGACGGTCTGGGGCAGCCTCTCCGGCCTCGATCAGGTACATACCGGCAACGGCTTCTTTCCCTATGTCGGCACCGTCGAGGACGCGCCGTTCGGCAAGATCGACCGCGACGCCTTTTATGGCGAGCCCGACATCGACGACGGCAGCTATGTTCAGAAGATGATCGGGGTCGAATTCGAGCATGAGTTCGACAACGGCATCAAGTTCTCCCAGAATCTCCGCTACGGCCGGCTCGACAAACATGAAATCGGTCCCTACCTGAACGGTTGGGTCGGCGGCGTGCCGACGGGTCCGGACTATCAGCTGGCGCGCATCGGCTTCGAGGGCCGCTCGGGCGTCGACACTTTCTCGATCGACAACCGGCTCGAAGGCGAGACCGAAATCGGCGGCGCCACGCACAATCTTCTCGTCGGGCTCGATTACACCTATTACCGTCTCGACAATTGGCAGGCCTGCTGCGGCTCCAATCCGATCAGTGCCACCGATCCCGTCTACGGCACGACGCAAGGCGCCAATTTCGTCTATGCCGGTGGCATCGTCACCAAGAACCAGATCGGCGTTTATGCCCAGGACCGCATCCATTTCGGTGATGGCTGGCTGCTGACGCTGAACGGCCGTTACGATTACGTCGACATCAACCAGGACGCCAGGATCGGCACGACCTTCAGCACCAACGACAGCGCCATCAGCGGCCGTATCGGCCTTGCCTATGAATTCGACGACGGCCTGACGCCCTATGTCAGCGCCGCGACTTTCTTCAACCCGCTGATCGGCACCGGTGTATCCGGCGCCCTGAAGCCGGAGGAAGGTGAGCAGTTCGAAGGCGGCATCAAATATGAGCCGAGCTTCATCGACGGCTCGCTGACCGCCTCGGTCTTCCACATTACCAAGCGCAACAACACCGTCACCAATCCGGTCACCTTCGCCCAGAGCCAGCTCGGCGAAGTCGTCTCGCGCGGCGCCGAACTGGAAGGCAAGGTCAACATCAACGAGAACTGGAAGCTTCTCGCTTCGCTTGCCTATACTGATATGGAAGTGACCGAGAACGAGGCCAACCCGGCGCTCGTCGGCAATTCACCTTATATCGTCCCGAAGGTGACCGCCTCGCTCTGGCTCGACTATACGCTGACGACGGGTGCCTTCGAAGGCATGAGCTTCGGCGCCGGCGTGCGCCATCAAGGCTGGTCCTGGGCCGATGAGGCCAATACCGAGAAGGTGCCGGCCGCTACTCTCGTCGATGCCGCGATCCGCTATGACAGGGAAGACTGGGGCGCCGCGCTCAACGTCACCAACCTCTTCGACAAGGAATACGTCAAGGGTTGCGGCGGCCTGACCGTCTGCGGTTACGGCGATGCCCGCACCGTCACCTTCAAGCTCAGCAGGAAGTGGTAAGTTGACAATCTGAGTTTAGTTTTGCAGGAACCTGCGGGGAAAGGGAGGGCTTGCCCCTCCCAACCCGTTTGCAGCGACGAACCTGGAGCAGACCATGCCTTCGCCTTTCCTTGCCCTGTCGGGAATCGACTATGCTATCGGGCCGAAAACCATTCTGTCCGGCATTGACGTGACGCTCGAGCGCGGCCGCATCTACGGATTGGTCGGCCCGAACGGTTCTGGCAAGAGCACGCTGCTGAAGATCATCGCCCGCCAGATAGCCCCCAAATCCGGAGCCATCGCCTTCGACGGCAGACCGGCGACGGACTGGGGTGCTCGCGAATTTGCCCGGCACGTCGCCTACATGCCGCAATTCACGCCGGCAACCGACGGGATGACCGTGCGAGAACTCATAGCCCTCGGCCGCTTTCCCTGGCATGGCACGCTCGGACGCTTCACGGCGACGGATCGCAAGATGGTTGAGGAGGCGATCATCCGCACCGAACTCGAGGATTTCGCCGATCGTCTCGCGGCCAATATGTCCGGCGGCGAGCGCCAGCGTGCCTGGATCGCCATGATGCTCGCCCAGGACGCCCGCTGCCTGCTGCTCGACGAGCCGACATCGGCGCTCGACCTCGCCCACCAGGCTAGCGTCCTCTCGCTGGTCAAGGAACTCAGCCACGAACGCGGGCTGACCGTCATCGTCGTGCTGCACGACATCAATCTGGCCGCGCGCTATTGCGATGCGATCATCGCGCTCAACCGCGGCCGGATCACCGCCGAAGGCACGCCCGCCGAGATCATGCAGACCGAGACGCTGCAGTCGATTTTCGGCGTCGGAATGGGCGTCTTTCCGCATCCGGTTCGCAACGAACCGGTGAGCTATCTGTTATAGGCATGGCCTTTCTGGCTTACTTCTCCCGCAGGCAATTTCTGACCGGTGCGGCGGCCTCGCTCTCCGCCCCCGCGCTGGTGCGGGCGGCGGAGGGCGTGCGCGTCGCCACGCTCGACTGGGCGCTGCTCGAAACACTGCTGGCCATCGGCGCCAACGTCGTTGCGGCAACCGAATTGCGGCAGTTCCGCGAGGTCGCCGTCAAACCTGACGTGCCGGCGGCGGTGGCCGATCTCGGCCTGCGCGGCACGCCGAATTTCGAAGTGCTGCGGTTTGCACGACCGGAGCTGATCTTCAATTCGAACTTCTATGCCTGGGCCGACGAGCGCATGCGCCTGATTGCGCCGGTGGAAAGCCATGCGATCTACAAGCCCGGCGAAAGCCCCTTCGCGCTGGCCGAGCAGGTAACGCTTGCGCTCGGCGAGCGCCTGCAGCTTCCCGCCGCCAGGCAGTTGACCGAGGCGCTTTCAGCCCGGCTCGACCGCCACCGATCTCTCTTTGCCGCCGGCGACGGGCGGCCGGTCATCCCGATCAATCTCGGCGACGCCAGGCATTTCCGCGTCTTCGGCGCCGACAGCATGTTCGGCGAAGTGCTGAAACGCGTCGGCTGACCAATGCCTGGCAGGGTGCGACCAGCTACTCAGCGGCGGCCCCCATCGGCATCGAGACATTGGCATCGATGCCCGACGCCTGGATCGTCATGATCCCGCCGCATCCGGCCGATGCTCTCACTGCGCTCTCCAGCAGCGGCTTCTGGAATGCCTTGCCGGCCGTGCGCGAAAAGCGCGTGCTGATGCTCGGCTCGATCAATCCCTATGGCGCGCTGCCGGCCGCCGGCCGCTTTGCCGACCTGTTGGCGGAGGGGCTCGCCCATGCATGGAATGGTTAGCCGCGCCAGGCCCGCACGACGCGCGGGCGCGCCTGTCATCGGCATCATCTTCGCCACGCTCTGCATTGTCGCCTTCGCGCTCCTCATCGTGACGCGCCCTGAGGTCCCGCACGGCGCTGCCGATGCAGCCGCGCTGAATGGGATACTGTTCTGGCACGGCATCATGCCCCGCGCCGCGCTGGCCCTGATCGCCGGCGCCGCACTCGGCCTTTCCGGCGCATTGCTGCAGCGTGTGCTACGCAATCCGATCGCCGACGCCTCGACGCTCGGCATCGCCGCCGGCGCGGAACTGGCGATGACGGCGGCCATGAGCGTCTCGCCTCTGCTCATCGGTTTACCGCGCGAGATGATCGCCTTTGGCGGCGGCATCGCGGCCGTCGCCATCGTGCTGGCTCTGAGCTGGCGGCGCGGGCTCGACCCAGTGACGGTGGCGCTTTCCGGCATGATCGTCAGCCTGATCGCCTCGGCGCTCAGCGTCACGCTGGTTCTTTCGCGCGGCGAATATGCCATGTCGATCTATATCTGGGGCGCCGGTTCGCTCAGCCAGCAGGGTTGGAACGGCGTCCTGTCGCTCGGCCCCCGACTCATCGTCGGCTTTGCCGCCGCTTTGCTCTTGGTGCGGCCGCTGCGCATCCTCGCGCTCGACGACAGCGGCGCCAGGAGCCTCGGCCTCGCCCTGCATTCGACCCGCCTGGCGATCGTCACCCTCGCCGTCTGGCTCGCCGCCTCGGTGACCTCAGAGGTCGGCATCATCGGTTTTCTCGGGCTCGCCGCACCCGCGATCGCAAGACTTGCCGGCACGCGCAGCTCCGGCCGGCTGATGGTGGCCGCGCCGCTGACGGGCGCCGGCCTGCTCTTCCTGACCGATTGCCTCACCCAGGTCCTCGGCCCCGGTTTTACCGATCTCGCGCCCACGGGCGCCGCAACCGCCCTGCTCGGCGGCCCGCTGCTGCTCTTTCTGCTGCCGCGCGTGCACTCCGTTTCAGCCATTGCCGCCCGGCCGGCCGGAGCGCTGAACAGGCTCGCAAAGCCGATCCGGGCCTTTGCTTTGCTCTTCACGGCCCTCGTCCTGCTCTTTGCCGTCGTTCTCACTTTCGGCCCGGCCGATGACGGCTGGCATGTGGCGACCGGCGCGCTGTTTGCCGATCTCCTGCCCTTCCGGCTGCCGCGCACGATGGTGGCCGCCGGCGCCGGCGCCATGCTGGCGGCGGCCGGCTTCATCATGCAAAGGATGACCGGCAATCCGATCGCCAGCCCCGAAGTGCTGGGCGTCAGCGGCGGCGCCGGCGCAGGCCTCACCGTGGCGCTCTTCCTCTTCGGCTTCCCCTCACCCGTCACCATGCTGCTTTCCATGGCGATCGGCGCACTGGCAGCCTTCCTCGCCATGATCGCCATTTCCGCCCGCGCGGGGTTCTCGCCGGAACGCATGCTGCTTGCCGGCGTCGGCATCGGCGCCTTTGCCATGGCGATCGTGACGATGGTGCTCGCCCAGGGCGATATGCGCGGCTATATCCTGCTCACCTGGCTGTCCGGCTCGACCAACCGCGCCGGCGCCTTCGAAGGCTGGACGGCCATCCTCTCGCTCGCCGTGCTGACCGCACCCCTGCCCTTTCTCAGCCGCTGGCTGACGATCCTGCCGCTCGGAGCAGGCCTCGGTCGCGCTGTCGGCCTTCCTGTCGGGGCAAGCCGGCTGGTGCTCGCCATCTTCGCCGCACTGATGACGGCGATCGCTTCGTTCCTTGTCGGCCCGCTCAGCCTCACCGGCCTCATCGCGCCACATCTTGCCCGCCTTGCCGGCTTCCGCGCGCCGGGCCACCAGCTTGCGGCGAGCCTCATCTTCGGCGCCGGCGTGCTGATGGCGGCGGACTGGCTATCGCGCGTCGTCATCTATCCCTACCAGGTGCCGGTCGGCCTCTTCGCCGCCCTGATCGGCGGCCCCTATCTCATCTGGCTGCTGTCACGAAAGTAGGTCCGCCAGAAACGTCGTTCCATTCTCCCTCCTGTGCTCGTCACAGGAATCCAGCGCGCGCCCAAGTCTTTGGCGCGGCAGACTCCCTTCAAGGCCTCATGGGTTCATTCACCGCGCAGACGCGCAGTGGCTGGATTCCAGGCTCAAGGCCTGGAATCCACAGCCACACCCCGTCCTGCTCGGCCTTGAGCCGAGCATCCACACCGCATCCATCGGCAGGTGTCGAACGTTGCTCACGTCTGCTCGCGGAACATCTCGATAATCGCCGAAAAATCCCGTCCGCCATTGCCCTGCTTTTCGAACAGCGCAAAAAGCTGCGCCGCCTCCGCACCCATCGGCGTCGAAGCGCCGCTCGCCAGCGCCGCCTCCTGCGACAGCTTGAGATCCTTCAGCATCAGCGCTGCGGCAAAACCCGGTTTGTAGCCGTTATTGGCGGGCGAGGTCGGCACCGGTCCGGGCACCGGGCAATAGGTATTGATCGACCAGCACTGGCCTGACGAGGTCGAGGCGACGTCGAATAGCGCCTGATGCGAGAGGCCGAGTTTTTCGGCAAGCACGAAGGCTTCGCAGACGCCGACCATCGAGATGCCTAATATCATGTTGTTGCAGATCTTTGCCGCCTGGCCGGCGCCCGCCTCGCCGCAATGGACGATCCTCTTGCCCATGGCCTCGAGGATCGGCTTCGCCTTGGCAAAGGCCTCGTCCGAGCCGCCCGCCATGAAGGTCAGCGTGCCGGCGCTCGCCCCGCCGGTGCCACCGGAGACGGGTGCGTCGAGCGAAAGGCAGCCTGCGGCCTTGGCCATCTCATGCGCCTTGCGGCTGCTGTCGACATCGATGGTGGAGCAATCGATCACCAGCGTGTCCCGCGCCGCCGTCTGCAGGATATCGGTCCAGGCCGTCAGCACGTGCCGGCCCTGCGGCAACATTGTGATGACGATCTCCGCGTCCTTGACCGCCTGGCTGGCATGGCTTGCCGGCTTGACGCCGCTCGCCTCCGCCGCCTTCAGCACCGAGGCCGCGAGATCGAAACCGAGAACCTCGTGACCTCTCTTGACGAGATTGGCCGCCATCGGCCCGCCCATATTGCCAAGCCCGATGAATGCGATCCTTGCCATGGTCTTCTCCTATCGATTGTCTTCGAGGATCATCGCCGCCGCCTTTTCGGCGATCATGATCGTCGGCGAATTCGTGTTGCCCGAGGTGATCGACGGCATCACCGAGGCATCGGCGATCCTGAGCTTGCCGAGCGCCCGGAACCTCAGCCGCGGATCAACGACGCTGTCCCTGTCGGCGCCCATGCGGCAGGTGCCGACGGGATGGAAGATCGTCGTGCCGATATCGCCCGCCGCCCGCTCCAGATCGGCCTCGGTCTGATAGCTGGGGCCTGGCTTGAACTCCTCCGGCTTGAACCTCGCGAAGGAAGGCTGCGCGACGATCTTGCGCGTCAACCGTATCGAACGGACAGCTGTGTCACGATCGCGCTGCGTCGAGAGGTATTTCGGGCTGATCGTCGGGTGGGCGGCAAAATCCGGGCTCGACAGATGCACCGAACCCCGGCTCTCCGGCCGCAGATTGCAGACGCTCGCCGTGATCGCCGGGAAAGGATGGACGGGATCACCGAACTTCTCCAGCGACACCGGCTGCACGTGATATTGCAAATCCGGCGTCTCCCGATCCGGCCCGGAACGGGTGAAGATGCCGAGCTGGCTCGGCGCCATCGCCATCGGCCCGGAACGGCGGACGAGATATTCGAGCCCGATCGCCGCCTTGCCGATCAGCTTCGTCGCCTTCTCGTTCAGTGTCGGAACGCCGGTCACCTTATAGGCCAGACGCAGCTGCAGATGGTCCTGCAGGTTCTCGCCGACACCCTTGACCTCGGTGACGACATCGACGCCCGCCCGCTGCAGCACATCGCCCCGGCCGATGCCGGAGAGTTCGAGAATATGCGGCGAGCCGATCGAACCGGCCGAAAGGATGGTTTCTCGGGCGGCATAGGCGCGCTTCGCAACGCCGTTATGCTGGAATTCGACGCCGGCGACCGCCCCCTCCTCCACCAGCAGCCGCCGGACCTGCGCCTTGGTCAGCACGGTCAGGTTGGAGCGCCTGCGCGCCGGGCGCAGGAAGGCTTTCGAGGTGTTCCAGCGAATGCCGGAACGCTGGTTGACGTCGAAATAGCCGGAACCTTCATTGCTGCCGCGGTTGAAATCCGTCGTCTCCGGAATTCCCGCTTCCTTCGCGGCCTGTTGGAAGGCATCGAGCACCGCCCAGCGCACCCGCGCTTTCTCGATGCGCCATTCGCCGCCGGTGCCATGCATGTCGTCGGCGCCGCGATAAAAATCCTCGGATTTCAAGAAGAAGGGCAGGACATCGTCCCAGCCCCAGCCGGTGCAGCCCATCTGCCGCCAGAGGTCATAGTCGCGGGCCTGGCCGCGCATGTAGATCATGCCGTTGATCGACGAGCAGCCGCCGAGCACCTTGCCGCGGGGGTAGCTCAGCGCCCGGCCGTTCAACCCGGCTTCCGGCGCCGTGGTGAAGCACCAGTCGGTGCGCGGATTGTTGATGCAGTAGAGATAACCGACCGGAATATGGATCCAGTGGTAATTGTCGCTGCCGCCGGCTTCGAGGAGCAGCACCCGGCTCCGGCCGTCGGCGGAAAGCCGGTTGGCAAGCACACAGCCGGCGCTGCCCGCCCCGATGATGATGTAGTCGTAACGATCCATGTGCCCTGCACGAAGTCCCAGATGCCCCTGCCTCCCTCTCCCCGCGGGACGGGGAGAGGGAGAGTCGCATTGCCGCCGCCAATCTCTTTGCCGGGGAAAATCGTCCCCGGGAAAGAGAGGTCCGCCCGTTCAGCGGCGATAGACGAAGCCCAGCTTTCGCCCGAGCCGGGAGGCGTAGAATTCGCCGATGATGCCGCGGCGGAAGATCAGCACGCAGATCATGAAGACGACGCCGGTGATGATCGTCACCGGAAACTCCGACGTGGCGAGGTAATTTTGCAGCGCCACCACGAGTCCGGCTCCGAAGAGGGGCCCGACCAAGGTGCCGATGCCGCCGAGGAGCGTCATCAGGATCACCTCGCCCGACATCTGCCAGGCGACGTCGGTCAGGGTCGCGAACTGGAAGACGAGCGATTTCATCGCGCCCGCCAACCCCGCCAGCGCCGCCGACATGACGAAGGCGCCGAGCTTGTAGCGCGCCACGGAATAGCCGAGCGATGTGGCGCGGTTCTCGTTCTCGCGGATCGATTTCAGGATCATCCCGAAGGGCGAATTGATGAAACGCCAGATGATCAGGATGCCGACGAGGAACACGGCCAGCACGAAATAATACATGTTGGTCGAGTTGCTCAGGTCGATGAAGCCGAAGAGATGGCCGCGCGGCACCGACTGGATGCCGTCCTCGCCTTCGGTGAACTCCGCCTGCAGGCAGAAGAAAAAGAACATCTGCGACAGGGCCAGGGTGATCATCGCGAAATAGATGCCCTGACGGCGGATGGCGAAGAAGCCCATGACCAGCCCGAGAAACGCCGCACCGACGACGCCTATCAGGATGCCAAGTTCCGGCGGCAGGGCCCATGACTTCACCGTATAGGCGGTGAAATAGGCCGCACCCCCGAAGAAGGTGGCGTGGCCGAAGGACAGCAGGCCGGTATAGCCGAGCAGCAGATTGAAGGCGCAGGCGAAAAGCGCGAAGCAGAGCAGCTTCATCAGGAAGATCGGATAGAAGAAGAAGGGCGCCAGCAGCAGGAACAGCAGCCCGGCAAGCAGGAAGCCCGCCTGCACCGAAAGGGCGGTCCGGCTTTTTTCCGTTCGGATGGTTTCGGTGATGTCAGCCATGTCAAGCATCCCGGCCGAAGAGGCCCGCGGGCCTGATGAGAAGGACGATCGCCATGATGACGAAGATCACGGTGTTGGAGGCCTCGGGATAGAAGACCTTGGTCAGGCCCTCGGCGACGCCGAGCACATAACCGGTCACGATCGCGCCCATGATCGACCCCATGCCGCCGACTACGACGACGGCGAAGACGACGATGATCATGTTCGAGCCCATCAGCGGCGAGACCTGGTAGATCGGTGCGGCCAGCACACCGGCAAAGGCGGCAAGACCGGCGCCGAGCGCGTAGGTAAAGGTCAGCAACACCGGCACGTTGACGCCGAAGACCTGCACCAGCACGGCGTTTTCGGTGGCGGCCCTGAGATAGGCGCCGAGCTTGGTCTTCTCGATCAGCAGCCATGTGCCGAGGCAGACGACCAGCGAGACCACGACCACCCAGCCGCGATAGATCGGCAGGAACATGAAGCCGAGATTGGCCCCGCCGGCGAGCGCCGCCGGGGTCGCATAAGGCTGGCCGGACGAGCCGTAGAGATAGCGGAAGGTGCCTTCCACGGCGAGCGCCAGCCCGAAGGTGAAGAGCAGGCCGTAGAGCGGATCGAGATCGTAGAGCCGGCGCAGGAACAGCCGCTCGATGATCGCACCGGCAAGACCGACGATAACGGGCGCCAGGATCAGCGACGGCCAGTAGCCGATGCCGGCATAGGTGAGCAGCAGATAGGCGACGAAGGCGCCGAGCATATATTGCGCGCCATGGGCAAAGTTGATCACCCGCAGCAGGCCGAAAATGATGGCGAGGCCGAGGCTGAGCAGTGCATAGAAGGAGCCGTTGATCAGGCCGATCAAGAGCTGGCCGAGCAGCGCCTGCAGGGGAATGCCGAAGATCATCGTCATCTGGTCATACTCCCAGAACCTTGTGCAGCGTATCCATGCGCTGCGGCAGTTCGCCGACCGGGAATTCCGACACCATCTGCCCATGATCCATCAGATAGAAGCGATCGGCAATACGGCTGGCGAAGCGGAAATTCTGCTCGACGAGCAGGATCGTCATGCCGCGTCCTTTCAGCGTCTGCAGCACCTCGCCGATACGCTGGACGATAACGGGGGCAAGCCCCTCGGTCGGTTCGTCGAGAATGAGCAGCCGGACACCGGTGCGCAGGATTCGGGCGATCGCCAGCATCTGCTGCTCGCCGCCGGAAAGCTTGGTGCCGGGGCTGCCGCGGCGCTCGTAGAGATTGGGAAAGAGCTCGTAAATTTCGTCGAGCGTCATGCCGCCCTTGGCCACGACAGGCGGCAGCAGCAGGTTTTCCGAGACGGTGAGCGTCGAGAAGATGCCGCGCTCCTCCGGCACGAAGCCGATGCCGCGATGCGCCGTCTTGTGCAGCGGCACCTGCATCATGTCGCTGCCGGCAAAGCTGATCTTGCCCTTGCGGGCGCGCACGATGCCGGTGATTGTGCGCAGCGTGGTCGTCTTGCCGACGCCATTGCGGCCGAGAATGGTGATCGTCTCGCCTTCGGCCAGCCGCATATCGACGCCGTGCAGGATGTGGCTTTCGCCATACCAGGCGTTCAGTCCCTGGACCTCGAGGAGATCGGCCATCAATGCTCCTCCGTGCCCATATAGGCGACCCGCACGCGTTCGTCCTGACTGACGGTGGCATAATCGCCCTCGGCGAGAATCTCGCCGCGCTGCAGCACCGTGACATGCTGGCAGATATTGGCGACGACGGAGAGATTGTGCTCGACCATCAACACCGCCCGGTCGCGGGCGACGTCGCGGATGATCGCCGAGACGACGCCGACATCCTCCAGCCCCATGCCGGCCATCGGCTCGTCGAGCAGCAGCACCTTCGGATCGAGCGCCAGCGTCGTGGCGATCTCCAGCACCCGCTTGCGGCCATAGGAAAGATCGGCGGCGATATGATCGCGCTCCTTGGAAAGCCCGACGCTGGCGAGCAGCTGCTCAGCGCGCTCGTTCAGCCGGTCGAGCGCCGAGAGCGGCCGCCAGAACTGGGTGGAGAGATTGTTCGGCCGCTGCAACGCCACCCGCACATTGTCGAGAACGGACAGATGCGGAAAAACCGCCGAGATCTGGAAGGAGCGCACCAGCCCCATGCGCGCCACCTTATCGGGTGGCGTATACGTGATGTCGGTGCCCATCAGCGTGATGGTGCCCGCCGTCGGCTGCAGGAACTTCGTCAGCAGGTTGAAGACCGTGGTCTTGCCGGCGCCGTTCGGGCCGATCAGCGCATGCACGCTGGCGTCATGCACGTCGAGATCGACGTCCTTGACGGCCGTGAAGCCGCCGAAATCGCGGCGCAGGCCGCGGGCGGATAGTACCACCCGCGGCTTTTCCTGCGTTTCAATCGCGGAAACCGCCATTTCGCTCACTTCACCAGATCGCAGCCGCTCTTGGCGGGATCGATATAGGCCTCCTTACCGGGAATGGTGGCAAGCACGTTGAAGTAATCCCACGGCTCCTTGCTTTCGGAAGGCTTCTTGACCTGCAGCAGATACATGTCGTGGATCATGCGGCCATTGGCGCCGACCGTGCCGCCACGACCGAAGACGTCGTCAACCGGCATTTCATGCAAGAGCTTGGCAACGGCCTCCGTCTCGTCGGTGCCGGCCTTCTGCACCGCCTTCAGATATTGCGTCACTGCCGAATAGGTGCCGGTGTGGACCATGTTCGGCATCTTGCCGGTGCGGGCGAAGAACTTCTTGGCGAAGGCGCGGCTTTCGTCGTCGCGGTTCCAGTAAAAACCTTCGGTCAGCGTCAGGCCCTGCGCCGCCTCGAGGCCGAGGCCATGGACTTCGGCGAGCGTAAAGAGCAGCGCCGCCAGATGCTGGCCGCCCTGGGTGATGCCGAATTCGGCCGCCTGCTTGATGGCGTTCGAGGTATCGAGGCCGGCATTGGCAAGGCCGATCACCTTGGCGCCGGACGATTGCGCCTGCAGCAGGAAGGACGAGAAGTCCTGGCTCGACAGCGGATGGCGCACGGCGCCGACGACCGTGCCGCCGCTCGCCTTGACATAGTCGCTGGTCTGCTGCTCCAGCGAATAACCGAAGGCGTAGTCGGCGGTCAGGAAGAACCAACTGTCGCCGCCCTGCTTGACGAGCGCGCCGCCGGTGCCGACGGCGAGCGCATGCGTATCGTAGGCCCAGTGGAAGCCGTAGGGCGAGCAAGCCTTGCCGGTAAGATCGGTCGTCGCCGCACCGGTGACGATATCGATCTTCTTCTTTTCCTTGCCGATCGCCTGCACGGCGAGCGCCACGGAAGACGTCGTCAGTTCCATGATCGCATCCACCTGCTCGGTGTCATACCACTGGCGGGCGATATTGGAGGCAATATCCGGTTTGTTCTGGTGGTCGGCATCGACGATCTCGACCGGCACACCAAGGACTTTGCCGCCGAAATCCTCGACCGCCATCTTGGCGGCTTCGACGGAAGATTTGCCGCCGAAGTCGGCATAGACACCCGACTGGTCGTTCAGAATGCCGATCTTGACCTTGCCGTCGGTCGCGCTCTGCGCGAGCACCGCCGTGCTGCTCGCCAGCAGAAATGCAACTGATGCAATGAGATTCTTACGCATATTATCTCCTCCCAGAGATTGGCCAGATTGCGGATCTGTTCAGATTTGGCCAACCGCACTCCTCAGAACGGCGGACCCTCACCTTACGATCAAGGAAATTGCGTGCTGAAGCAACGGGTGGTTTACAACTAATTCCAAACAGTATCTGTTCGTTTTTGAACAGAGGGGATCGTAATGAACAATCCACCGCAGTTTACTTGGGACGATCTTCAGTTTTTTCTAGCCGTCGCCCGCACGGGGCAGCTGTCGACGGCGGCCCGCCAGCTGCGCTCCAGCCATGCCACCGTTTCGCGGCGCATCGACCGGCTGGAATTCACCCTCAAGGTCAAGCTGTTCGAACGCAATCCGCGCGGTTACGTACTGACCGCCATGGGCACACGTTTTGTCGAGACGGCCGAGAAGATGGAGCAGGAGACCGAGCGGCTGCGCGCCGATCTTGCCGACGGTTCGATGGCGCAGCGCGGCCTGGTGCGCCTGAGCGCGCCGGAGGGTTTTGCCAATTTCTTCTTCGCCACCGTGCTGCACCGGTTTGCCGCCCAGCATCCGCATCTGTCGCTCGAGCTGGTGACGATCCAGCAGATCATGTCGCTGTCACGCAAGGAGGCCGATCTTTCCGTCGTGCTCGACGAGCCGAAGGGCGGGCCCTATTTCGCCGAAAAACTGACCGACTATCACCTGCAGATCTACGGCTCGCGCGACTATCTGGCCAAGGCGCCTGATATCACCTGCCGCGACGACCTGCTTGAGCATCCCTTCGTCAGCTATATCGAGGAGATGATTTTCGCGCCGGGTCTCGATTACCTCAGCGATGTGCATCCGCGCATCAAGCCGCAGTTCCAGAGTTCCAGCATCTTCGCGCAGCTGACCGCCACCCGAAACGGCCTCGGCCTCTGCATCCTTCCCTATTTCTTCGCCAGCCGCTACCCCGAGCTGGTGCGCGTGCTTCCCGCGGAGATCGACCTCAAGCGCCAATACTGGATCACCTGCCATCGCGACCTGAAACAGGCGCCGCGGGTACGCGCCGTCATCGACTTCCTGCGCACGGCGGTGCGCGGCGAGGATGCACGCTTCGTGCCGCCCTATGTCACACCAGCCGGACCCGCGCGGTCGGACGCCGAAACGTGACTATTTGAGGAACTCGGCCCGGTGCGGCGTGAACGTATCGATCAGCCGGCCTTTTTCCAGCGCTTTGACGCCATGGACGAGATTGGGGGGCACGATGAAACTGCCGCCCTGCCGCAGCACCTCAGTCCGCCCGTCGATCGTCACTTCGAAACTGCCCTCGGCGACATAACTCGCCTGGATGTGTGGATGCGAATGGGCCGCACCGACGGCGCCGCTTTCGAAGGCGACTTCCACCATCATCATCTCCGGCAGATAGGTCATGATGCGCCTGGTTACGCCGGGCTCGGGATTGACCCATTCGGCGCCTTCGGCCGATACGAACAGATCGCTTGACGACATTTCCGCCTCCTCATTCCAGAATCGAACGCGGGCAAAGTGGAGCATGCCGGCGCTTTTGAAAAGATGGCCAGCCCTGTCTTTTCGATAGGGCCGCCTTCTGTTGACGCGGTCGGCCGGCGGGTCTATGCGACCTTGAGCGAGCAAGCGTGATTAGTGGGTGAGGAGATCCCGACATGCAGCATACGCGCGAGGTTTTCGACTGGGCCGACCCGTTCCGCCTGCTGGAGCAGCTCACCAATGAGGAGCGCATGGTGCAGGATACCGCCCATGCCTATGCGCAGCAAAAGCTCGCGCCGCGTGTTCTCGAGGCCTTCCGCAGCGAAAAGACCGATCCGGCAATCTTCCGCGAAATGGGCGAACTCGGTCTGCTCGGGCCGACGATTTCTCCCGAATATGGCGGCGCCGGCCTCGGTTACACCGCCTATGGCCTGATCGCCCGCGAGATCGAGCGGGTCGACAGCGGTTACCGTTCGATGATGAGCGTGCAGTCCTCGCTGGTGATGGTGCCGATCGACACCTTCGGGTCCGAGGCACAGAAGCTGAAATACCTGCCGAAACTGGCCGCCGGCGAATTGATCGGCTGTTTCGGCCTGACCGAACCCGATCACGGCTCCGATCCCGGCTCGATGGCGACACGCGCCAGGAAGGTCGACGGCGGCTACAGCCTCACCGGCTCGAAGACCTGGATCTCGAATGCGCCGATCGCCGATGTCTTCGTCGTCTGGGCCAAGACCGAAGACGGCCTCATCCGCGGCTTCATCCTCGAAAAGGGCTGGAAGGGGCTTTCGGCGCCGGCCATCCACGGCAAGGTCGGCCTGCGCGCCTCGATCACCGGCGAAGTAGTGATGGACGCAGTCTTCGTACCGGAGGAAAACCTGCTGCCCGGCGTCACCGGCCTCAAGGGACCGTTCACCTGCCTCAACTCGGCCCGTTTCGGCATTGCCTGGGGCGCGCTCGGGGCTGCCGAAGATTGTTATGCCAGGGCACGGCAATATACGCTCGAGCGCAAGCAGTTCGGCCGGCCGCTCGCCGCCAACCAGCTCATCCAGAAGAAGCTCGCCGACATGGCGGCGGAGATCTCGCTCGGCCTGCAGGGCTGCCTGCGGCTCGGCCGCATGAAGGAGGAAGGCCATCCGCCGGTGGAGCTGACCTCGATCCTCAAGCGCAACAGCTGCGGCAAGGCGCTCGAGATTGCACGGGCGGCCCGCGATATGCTCGGCGGCAACGGCATCTCCGACGAATTCGGCATCGCCCGCCACCTCGTCAACCTCGAAGTGGTCAACACCTATGAGGGCACGCACGACATTCACGCGCTGATCATCGGCCGGGCGATCACCGGCATCGCCGCCTTTGCGAACTAAACCGTCGGTTCGGCTTGGCGAATTGCCACACGCCTGACAATGTGCAACCTTCCCTCTCGCGGCACGACGCCGGCAATGAGGGGATCGCGCATGTTTCTGCTGCTTGCATTGCTGATCGGTGTCATCTCGGGCCTTCGCACCATGACGGCGCCGGCCGCCGTCGCCTGGGGCGCGGCGCTCGGCTGGCTCGACGTCTCGCAGACGCCGCTTGCCTTCATGGGTTACCGCTGGACCCCGTGGATCTTCACGCTTCTCGCCATCGTTGAACTGGTCGCCGACCAGCTGCCGTCAACGCCATCGCGCAAGGTGCCCATGCAGTTCGCCGCCCGTATCGCCTCCGGGGCGCTTGTCGGCGCGACAATCGGCGCAGTCAGCAGTCTGCTCTTCGGCGGGCTGATCGCCGGCGTGATCGGCGCCGTCATCGGGACCTATGGTGGCGCCGCCGTCCGGGCCAGACTTGCCGCGTCCTTCGGCAGGGACCTGCCGGCCGCCCTCATCGAGGATGCCGTCGCCGTCATCGGTGCGGCGCTGATCGTGGGGACCTTGTCATGAAAAGCTTCGACGCCATCGTCATCGGCGCCGGCCAGGCCGGTCCATTTCTTGCCGCCCGCATGGTCGAAAAGGGCATGAAGGTGGCGCTGATCGAGCGCAAATTCCTCGGCGGCACCTGCGTCAATACAGGCTGCATGCCGACGAAGACGCTGGTCGCCAGCGCCCGCGCCGCCCATGTCACCAGAAGCGCCGCCGCCTACGGCGTCAATATCGGGGGCGATATTGACATCGACATGAAAGTGGTCAGAGCCCGCGCCGAAACGGTGACGATGAATGCCCGCAACGGCCTGATCGGCTGGTTTGCCGGGATGGACGGCATGAGCGTGATCTATGGTCATGCCCGCTTCGAGGGTCCGAAGACCGTCAGCGTCAACGGCGAGTCCCTCAGCGCGCCGCGCATCTTCCTCAATGTCGGAGCCCGGCCCCTCATTCCCAAGCTGCCTGGCATCGATGACATCGACTACCTCACCAGCACCTCGATCATTCGTCTCGACACGCTGCCGCGGCATTTGGCCGTTATCGGCGGCAGCTATATCGGGCTGGAATTCGCGCAGATGTATCGCCGCTTCGGCGCCGAAGTCAGCGTCATCGAGCACGGCCCGAAGCTTGCTTCGCGCGAGGACGAGGACATATCCGATGCTATCGCCGAGATCCTGCGTTCAGAAGGCATCGACGTCCATACCGATGCCGGCAACATTGCCTTCGCTGGAAACGGCAATGGCGTGAGCGTCACCGCCGGCTCGGCGAAGATCGATGCAAGTCACGTGCTGATCGCCACCGGCCGCAAGCCGAATACCGACGATCTCGACCTCGATGCCGCCGGCGTCGTCACCGACAAGCGCGGTTACATCACGGTCGACGACAAGCTCGCCACCAATGTCGAGGGCATCTTTGCGCTCGGCGACTGCAACGGCCGCGGCGCCTTCACCCACACGTCCTACAACGATTTCGAGATCGCCGCCGCCAATCTGCTGGACGGCGACGACCGCAAGGTCTCGAACCGCATCCCCGCCTATGCGCTCTACATCGACCCGCCGCTCGGCCGCGTCGGCATGACGGAGAAGCAGGCGCGCGAGTCGGGGCGCAGGATCATGGTCTCGACCCGGCCGATGAGCCGCGTCGGCCGTGCCAACGAGCGCGGCGAGACCAAGGGCTTCATGAAGGTGATTGCCGACGCCGAAACCAAGGAGATTCTCGGCGCGGCGATATTGGGCATCGAGGGCGACGAGGTGATCCACGGCCTGATCGACGCGATGAATGCCGGAACCACCTATCCAGCGCTGAAATGGTCGGTGCCGATCCATCCGACGGTATCGGAGCTGATCCCGACGCTGCTTGGCGATTTGAAGCCCGTTTGATCGTGACCTGACGCTTCGGGAAGGTGAGAGCGAGCCGTCATGTCTATCGAACTGCTGATCGAGAATTACGGCCTGCTGGCGATCTTCCTAGGTGCGGCCATTGAAGGCGAGACGGCCGCCTTCCTCGGCGGCGTGGTTGCCCATCGCGGGCTGCTGAGCTATTGGGCGGCGGCATCCGCGGCCGTGGCAGGATCCTTCGCCGGCGATCAGTTCTGGTTCTTCGCCGGCCGTTACGCCGCCCGATGGAGCTTCGTCCGCCGGCTGATGGAAAGACCGGCGCTTGCCCGCGTCACCCGGCTTCTCGAAACATATCCCACAGGCTTCATCCTTGCCTTTCGTTTCCTGGTCGGTTTGCGGACGATCAGCCCCGTCGTCATCGGCACGACTGGGATATCGACCGGGAAATTCGTCGTCCTGAATGCGGTAGCCGCACTGGTCTGGGGACAGCTTTTCACCACGCTCGGTTATCTCTTCGGGCACGGAATCCAGCAGACTTTGGGCCACCTCCCCCTTCACCGCCATCTGCTGATCGCGGTCGGAGCCGCGGCTGTTGTCGCAGCCGCCGCCCTTGTCTTCCGCAAGATGAAACCGAGTGCCAGGCACTTATAGAAGTGGTGCGGCGGCGCCCTACTCCATCACGATCTGCAGCTTCACGTCGCTCGGCCGGGCCTCGACGGCGCGATCGAAGGCCTTGATCGAATCCTCGAATGTGAAGGTCTCTGATATCAGCGGCTTCAGGTCGACGCGCCCCGAGCCGAGCAGCGCGATCGCGCGCTCATATTGATGGGCGTAACGGAACACCGTTTCGATGCGGATCTCCTTGGTCGTTGCCGTCGAGACGTCGAAACCGATCGAGTTGACCGGCAGGCCGACGGCGACGATGACGCCGCCCGGGCGCGGCAGCGCCATGATCGTCTCCCAAGCCTTCGGCGAACCGGAGCATTCGAAAACAACATCCGCACCCCAGCCGTCGGTCAAGCGGGCGACTTCCTCGATCAGGTTCTTCTCGCGGATATTGATCGGGATAACACCCTGGTACTGCGCGGCAATATCGAGCTTCGGCTGGGCGAGATCGGCGACGATCGCCCGGGCGCAGCCGCCGGCAAGGGCGGCGATCGCCACCATCGTGCCGATCGGCCCGGCGCCGAGGACGATGGCGGTATCGCCGGGCGCGATCTTTGCCTTACCAGCCGCCTGCATGCCGACGGCGAAGGGCTCGACCATGGCGCCTTCGGCAAAGCTGACATTGTCGGGCAGCTTGAACGTATAATTGGCGGGATGCACGACCTCCGGCGTCAGCACGCCATGCACCGGCGGTGTCGCCCAGAAACTGACGGCGGGATCGATATTATACAGGCCGAGCCGGCTTGCCTTGGAATTCGGATCGGGAATGCCGGGCTCCATGCAGACGCGGTCGCCGGCTTTCAGATGCGTGACGCCAGCCCCGACCTCGACCACCGTGCCGGCCGCCTCATGGCCGAGCACCATCGGCGCGTTTACGACGAAGGGACCGATCTTGCCGTGGGTATAATAATGCACGTCCGAGCCGCAAACGCCGACGGTATGAATCTTGATCTTGACCTGCCCCGGTCCTGTCTCCAGCGGCAGATCGATATCGCGAAGCGCAAGTTCATGCTGGCGCTCCAGCACCAGCGCACGGACTTTGGTCATGATCGGTTTCCTTCCCTTTTGCCCCCGCGATTCAGCGGGTGCCGTCGACACGGACTATAAGACCGTTAAAGGCGGCAATTCAATCGCGCCATGCAAGCTTTTGCTCAACATGTGATTAAATGCCCATTTTCTATAATCCGAAAGATTCAGGTTCGAAGACTGGTCGGGGCGCATTATCGCAAAATCTAAGGATCGAAATCATCCGCCGCAGCGTTATTATCGAAGCGTCGGCATGACGTCCCGGAAGCATGACGGGTCCGGGCACATGCGGATCGACACGATAAGGAAGACCATCATGAAGTCGATCGCGTCATTCTGTCTGTTCGCCTCCCTTCTCTTCACCGCAAGTGAAGCGTCTGCCGCCTTGGAACAAGCCGCGCTTCCGCCGCAGCAGCAGGAAGAAATGCTGGCGCCGGCCAACCTCGAGCTCACCTTCACCGGCCCGGTCGATCTTGCCCGTTCGACGGCCGTGCTGCTCGATGCCGAGGGTACGGCGCTTCCCACCGGCAAGCCGTTTCTCTCCGGCCCCGAGGGATCGATCTTCAAGATCCCTCTCGATCCTGCCATGGCGCCCGGCCTCTATACGCTCGACTGGCGCGTCCTATCGATGGACGGCCGCAGCGCCGAAGGCCAATACCAGTTTCGGGTCGATCCTTAGCCCGCTCGCCGAAAAGCATTTATAAGATTTTTATATTGATGGCCGTTCGGCCGTCTCGAACCTTTATGCCCTCCGGCTCCATATTCATGCCCGAGAGATCCAACGATCATCTCCACGCCAGAAAGCATGAAAGGCGGCCCTTCCCCGGGATGGCGCCCTTTGTCTTGTCTGACTCCAAGAAAGCAACAGGAGTCACGATCATGATGGATATCATTCTGCTCGGCACCGCGATCCTATTCTTCGCGCTGTGCTTTGCCTACGCCAGAGCCTGTGACAGGCTGTGACCGGAGAAACGACGATGACCCTCGACTACGTCTTGAGCGGTGCCGTGACCGTGTTTCTTACCGTCTACCTCACCTACGCTCTGCTTCGCCCAGAACGCTTCTGAAAAGAACCGGCGCTTCCGAGGTCGCGCATTCGCGGCCGAGCAGCAGCCGGGTATTGAAAGTCTACCTCCATGACCCTCAACGGATGGCTTCAGATCCTGCTCTTTTGCGGGATCGTTCTTGCGCTCGTCAAACCGCTCGGCGGCTATATGACGCGTGTCTTCAGCGGCGAGCGTACGTTTCTGTCGCCAGTCCTCGTTCCGATCGAACGGGGGCTTTACCGCGCCGCCGGCACCAGCAAAGGCGAGGAGCAGCATTGGACCTCCTATGCCTTCGCCATGCTGATGTTCAATCTTCTCGGTGTCATCGTCCTTTACGCGCTGCAGCGGCTGCAGGCCGGCCTGCCCTATAATCCGGCCGGCATGGCGGCCATCCCGCCGGAGCTTTCCTTCAACACCGCCGTCAGCTTCGTCACCAACACGAACTGGCAGAATTACGGCGGCGAAAGCACCATGTCCTATCTCACCCAGATGGCCGGCTTCACCGTCCAGAACTTCGTCTCCGCAGCGACGGGGATCGCCATCGCGCTCGCCTTCATCCGCGTCTTCTCGCGCGCTTCAGGCAAGGCCATCGGCAATTTCTGGGTCGATATGACCAGGGCAACCTTCTATGTGCTGCTGCCGATCTCAATCGTGCTGACGCTGGTCTACGTCTATCTCGGCGTGCCGCAGACGCTTGGGCCTTACGTCAATGCGATGACGCTCGAAGGCGCGCAGCAGACGATCGCCGTCGGCCCCGTCGCCTCGCAGCTTGCGATCAAGATGCTCGGCACCAATGGCGGCGGCTTCTTCAACGCCAATTCCGCCCATCCGTTCGAAAACCCGGACGCGATCTCCAACCTCATCCAGATGGTCTCGATCTTCGCCATCGGCGCGGCGCTGACCAATGTCTTCGGCCGCATGGTCGGCAACCAGCGCCAGGGCTGGGCGATCCTTGCCACGATGGGCGTGCTGTTCCTCGCCGGCGTCATCGTCACCTATTGGGCGGAAGCCGCCGGCAATCCGCTGATGCATGCCTTCGGCATTCAGGGCGGCAATATGGAGGGCAAGGAGGTTCGCTTCGGCGTCGCCCTGTCGTCGCTGTTTGCCGTCATCACCACGGCCGCCTCCTGCGGCGCGGTCAACGCGATGCTTGGCAGCTTTACCGCGCTCGGCGGCCTCATTCCGCTGATCAACATGCAGCTCGGCGAAATCATCGTCGGCGGTGTCGGCGCCGGCTTCTACGGCATCCTGCTGTTCATCATCGTCGCCGTCTTTGTCGCCGGCCTGATGGTTGGCCGCACGCCGGAATATCTCGGCAAGAAGATCGAGGCGAAGGAAATGAAGATGGCCGTCCTCGCCATCCTCTGCCTGCCGCTCGCCATGCTGGTCTTCACCGCGATCGCCACGGTGCTGCCTTCCGCCGTCGCCTCGATCGGCACTGCCGGCCCGCACGGCTTCTCCGAAATCCTCTATGCCTATACCTCGGCTGCGGCCAATAACGGCTCGGCTTTCGGTGGCCTGACGGGCAATACGCCCTGGTACAATGTGACGCTCGGCATCGGCATGCTCGCCGGCCGCTTCCTGGTCATCATCCCGGCGCTCGCCATTGCCGGCTCGCTAATGGCCAAGAAGACGGTGCCGGCCTCGGCAGGCACTTTCCCGACAGACGGTCCGCTCTTCGTCGGCCTGCTCGTCGGCACGATCCTGATCGTCGGCGGCCTGACCTTCTTTCCGGCGCTGGCGCTCGGCCCTGTCGTCGAACACCTGGTCGCGATTGCCGGACAAACCTTCTGAGGCGATGCCCGACCCTGCATCGCCGTGGTCCTTCGCCATCCTCGTTTCAAGCTGGAGTCTCTTATGAGCCAGGCAACATCCGCGAGCATCGTCGATTCTCGTATCCTCATTCCGGCCGCCGGCGCCGCCTTCAAAAAGCTCGACCCGCGCGCACTCGCCAGAAACCCGGTCATGTTCGTGGTGGCCACGGTTTCGGTACTGACCACCGTGCTTTTCCTGCGCGACCTCGCCGCCGGCAACGGCAATCTCGGCTTCTCCTTCCAGATCAATCTCTGGCTCTGGTTCACCGTGCTGTTTGCCAATTTCGCCGAAGCTGTCGCCGAAGGCCGCGGCAAGGCGCAGGCCGATTCGCTGCGCAAGGCGCGCACCGAAACCCAGGCCAAGCTCTTGACCGGCAATAATGGCAGCGACTACCGCATGGTGCCGGGCACCAGCCTCAAGGTCGGCGATATCGTGCTCGTCGAAGCCGGCGACATCATTCCGTCCGACGGCGAGGTCATCGAAGGTGTCGCCTCCGTCAACGAAGCGGCAATCACCGGCGAATCCGCGCCCGTCATCCGCGAATCCGGCGGCGACCGTTCGGCCGTGACCGGCGGCACGCAGGTACTGTCCGACTGGATCCGCGTGCGCATCACCGCTGCCGCCGGCTCGACCTTCCTCGACCGGATGATTTCGCTGGTCGAAGGCGCTCAGCGCCAGAAGACACCGAACGAGATCGCGCTCAACATCCTGCTTGCCGGCATGACGCTGATCTTCGTGCTCGCCACCGCGACGATCCCGAGCTTTGCCATCTATGCCGGCGGCTCGATCCCGATCATCGTGCTCGTCGCCCTCTTCGTCACCCTGATTCCGACGACGATCGGCGCGCTGCTGTCGGCGATCGGCATTGCCGGCATGGACCGCCTCGTCCGCTTCAACGTGCTCGCCATGTCAGGCCGCGCAGTCGAGGCCGCCGGCGACGTCGACACGCTGCTGCTCGACAAAACCGGCACGATCACGCTCGGCAATCGCCAGGCGACGAGCTTCCGCCCGGTGCGCGGCGTATCCGAACAGGACCTCGCCGACGCCGCCCAGCTTGCCTCGCTTGCCGACGAAACGCCGGAGGGACGCTCCATCGTCGTGCTTGCCAAGGAGAAATATGCGATCCGCGGCCGCGACATGGCGAGCCTCAAGGCGACCTTCGTGCCTTTCACCGCCCAGACCCGCATGAGCGGCGTCGATCTCGAAGGCGCCTCGATCCGCAAGGGTGCGGTCGACACCGTGCTCGCCTATGTCGCCGGTGATGCGCCCTCGAAGAATGGCGGCGAGGTCGTCCGCGAGTTGCAGGCGATCGCCGACGAGGTCGCCAAATCGGGCGGCACGCCGCTCGCCGTTGCCCGCGACGGCCGGCTGCTCGGCATCATCCAGTTGAAGGATATCGTCAAGGGCGGCATCCGCGAACGCTTCACGGAGCTGCGCCGCATGGGCATCCGCACCGTGATGATCACAGGCGACAACCCGCTGACGGCGGCCGCCATCGCCGCCGAGGCCGGCGTCGACGATTTCCTCGCCCAGGCGACGCCGGAGATGAAACTGGCGCTGATGCGGGAGGAACAGGCCAACGGCAAGCTGGTCGCCATGTGCGGCGACGGCACCAACGATGCCCCGGCACTTGCCCAGGCCGATGTCGGAGTCGCCATGAACACCGGCACGGTTGCCGCCCGCGAGGCCGGCAATATGGTCGATCTCGACAGCGATCCGACCAAGCTCATCGAGATCGTCGAGATCGGCAAACAGCTTCTGATGACGCGCGGCGCGCTGACGACATTTTCGATCGCCAACGACATCGCCAAATACTTCGCCATCATCCCGGCGATGTTCCTGACCTTCTATCCGCAGCTCGGCGTGCTCAACGTCATGGGACTGTCGACGCCGCAAAGCGCCATCCTCTCGGCGATCATCTTCAACGCGTTGATCATCATCGCGCTGATCCCGTTGTCCTTGAAGGGCGTGCGCTACCGCCCGATCGGTGCCGGCGCGCTGCTGTCGCGCAACCTGCTGATCTACGGCCTCGGCGGCATCCTCGTCCCCTTCGTCGGCATCAAGGCGATCGACTTGGCCGTCGCAGCCCTCGGCCTCGCTTAGCGGAAGATCCGGTTTCTAACCGGAACCGGTCTCCGCCTGAACTCTCCAAGGAGCAGAACAATGTTGAAAGAATTGCGCCCCGCCGTCGTCATGATCGTCGCCACCACCGTGATCACCGGCCTTCTCTATCCGCTCGCCATGACCGGCGCGGCCCAGGCCCTGTTCCCCACCCAGGCGAACGGCAGCCTCGTCGAGAAAAACGGCCAGGTGATCGGCTCGACGCTGATCGGCCAGGCCTTTACCAGCGACAAATATTTCCACGGCCGACCCTCGGCTGCCGGCGACGGCTACAATGCCGCCGCCTCCGGCGGTTCCAACCTCGGCCCGACCAGCCAGAAACTGATCGACCGGGTCAAGGGCGACTATGAGGCGGCCAAGGCGGAAAACCCGACCGCCGAGGTGCCGGCCGATCTCGTCACCGCTTCGGGCAGCGGCCTCGATCCCGATATTTCGCCGGAGGCCGCCTACTTCCAGGTGGCCCGTGTCGCCAAGGCGCGGAGCCTTGACGAGGCCAAAGTGAAGGCGCTGGTCGACGGCGCCGTTCACCACCGCGAGCTCGGCCTTCTCGGCGAACCCACCGTCAATGTTCTGGCGTTGAACCAGAGGCTTGATGCTTCTATGACTGAGTGAGTTTGGCAAGGTGGGTGCGGGTTTGGCGACGAGGCCAACCCCG
Organism: Rhizobium sp. H4; assembly: GCF_003013335.1. Taxonomy (NCBI): domain Bacteria; kingdom Pseudomonadati; phylum Pseudomonadota; class Alphaproteobacteria; order Hyphomicrobiales; family Rhizobiaceae; genus Rhizobium; species Rhizobium sp. H4. The sequence goes on along the minus strand of NZ_PSOW01000004.1, from coordinate 185,441 downwards.
CTCTCCGTCATCCTCGGGCTTGACCCGAGGATCCATGCCCGTGGCTGCTGACCGATGCGGTATGGATGCTCGGGTCAAGCCCGAGCATGACGGGGGGCGGGTCGGCACAAGGAACTATTCACGGCTCAGTGCCCGGTTCTGGAAAGCCATCCACCAACTAAACCAACCTATGCCGACCCCCTGACGTGATGAGGGATCGGGAAGCTTGGCGCTTATCCAAGCACAGGCATCTGCAGAAAGAAACACGCATGCCAGACGACAACCGCGACCAGGCCGGCAGGCCCTCGCCCGATGCGCTCCTCGAAAAGGCCCGGGCGGAGACGCGCGGTCGTCTGAAGATCTTTCTCGGCGCTGCTCCCGGCGTCGGCAAGACCTATGAAATGCTGATCTCCGGCCGCGCCAAGATCGCCGACGGGCTCGATGTCGTCATCGGCGTCGTCGAAACCCACGGCCGCAAGGAGACGGAGGCGCTGGTCGCCGGTTTCGAGATCATCCCCCGCGTCGAAATCGACTACAAGGGCCGGGCGCTCGAGGAAATGGATCTCGACGGCATCCTCGCCCGCCGGCCCGATCTCGTTCTGGTCGACGAGCTCGCCCACACCAATGCCGAGGGCAGCCGCCATCCGAAACGCTACCTCGACGTCAAGGAATTGCTCGATCGCGGCATCGACGTCTATACGACACTGAACATCCAGCATGTCGAAAGCCTCAACGACGTCGTCTCGCAGATCACCCGCATCCGCGTGCGCGAGACGGTGCCGGATTCGATCATCGACCTGGCCGACGATGTCGAGATCATCGATCTGACGCCGGACGATCTGATCAAGCGGCTGCATGACGGCAAGGTCTATATGCCTCGCACCGCCGAACGGGCGCTGACCAATTATTTCACGCCGGGCAACCTGACGGCGCTCAGGGAGCTGGCACTGCGCAAGACCGCCCAGCGCGTCGACGACCAGCTGCTGACCCATATGCAGGCTCACGCCATCTCCGGCCCCTGGGCGGCGGGCGAACGCGTCCTCGTCTCGGTCGATCACCACCCGCGCTCGGCCTCGCTGGTGCGCTACGCCGCCCGCATGGCCTCGCGCCTGCGCGCGCCCTGGGCGGCCGTCTATATCGAGACCAGCCGCTCGATCAACCTCAGCGAAGCCGAGCGCGATACGATCGCCTCGACACTGCGGCTTGCCGAACAGCTCGGCGGCGAGGCGATCACCATTCCCGGCCGCGAGGTGGCCGAAGAACTCGTCCGCCATGCCACCGCCAACAACGTCACCCACATCGTCATCGGCGCCCCGAAGAAGCCGACATGGCGTGACTGGTGGGCCCGCTCGATCACCGACGATCTGATCCGCAAGACCGGCGAGATCAGCGTCCACGTCATATCGGGCAACGAGAAGGACGGCACCACCGCGCGCGGCATCAAGGCCGCCGCCACCGCGCCGCAGCTGGATATCAAAGCCTATCTGCTGGCGACCATCTATGTCGCCATCGCGCTCGGCGTCAGCATCGTGCTCGACCAGGTGCTTGATGTGCGCAACCTCGCGCTGGTGTTTCTGATGGCGGTGCTGACCTCCGCCGTGCTCCACGGCCTGCGGCCGGCGCTCTACAGCTGCATTCTAGGCGCGCTGTCCTTCAACTTCTTCTTCCTGCCGCCGCGCTACACGCTGACGATCAGCGATCCGGAAAGCGTGCTCGCCTTCTTCTTCTTCCTGGGCGTCGCCATCATCGCCAGCAATCTGACCGCGACCGTGCAGCGCCAGGCGGCGGCCGCCCGGCAGCGGGCGCGCACGACCGAAGACCTCTATCTCTTTTCGAAGAAGCTTGCCGGCACCGGCACGCTTGACGACGTGCTCTGGGCGACCGCCTTCCAGCTCGCCTCGATGCTGAAGGTTCGCGTCGTGCTGCTGCTCCCCGAGGAAGGCAGCATCGCCGTCAAGGCCGGTTATCCGCCCGATGATACGCTCGACGACGCCGATATCGCCGCCGCCCGCTGGGCCTGGGAGCACAATCACGCCGCTGGCCGCGGCGCCGATACCCTGCCCGGCGCAAAGCGCCTTTACGTGCCGCTCAGAACCGGGCGCGCCGCCGTCGGCGTCATCGGCCTCGACAGCGATCGCCGTGACGGGCCGCTGCTGACGCCCGAGCAGCAGCGGCTGCTCGGCGCGCTGGCCGACCAGGCCGCCCTTGCCATCGAACGCGTCCAGCTCGTCGCCGATGTCGACCGGGCAAGGCTTGCGGCCGAGGCCGACCGGCTGCGTTCGGCCCTGCTCACCTCGATCTCGCATGATCTGAAGACGCCGCTCGCCGCCATCCTCGGCGCCGCCGGCACGCTGCGCGATTACTTCGCCTCGATGCCGGAGGAGGATCGCGCCGAGTTGCTTTCCACCGTCGTCGACGAATCGGAGCGCCTCAACCGTTTCATCGCCAATCTGCTCGACATGACCAAGATCGAGTCCGGGGCAATGGAGCCGAACTCTGCGCCGCACTATGCCGGCGATATCGTCGGCACGGCGCTCGCCCGCGCCGCAAAGATCCTCGAGCACCACAAGACCGAGATGAGCATCCCCGCCGAGCTGCCGATGGTGCGGGTTGATCCGGTGCTGTTCGAGCAGGTGATCTTCAACCTGCTCGACAATGCCGCCAAATACGCGCCCGAGGGATCGGTGATCCAGATCGAAGGCTGGGCCGATGCCGACAATGTCGTTGTGCAGGTTTCGGACGAGGGCCCCGGCATCCCGCCGGCCGACCTTGACCGCATCTTCGATACCTTCTACCGGGTGCGCAAGGGCGACCGGGTGCGCGCCGGCACCGGGCTTGGCCTGTCCATCTGCCGCGGCTTCATCGAGGCGATGGGCGGCACGATCACGGCCGGCAACCGACGGGGCCGGCCGGGCGCCGTCTTCACCATCCACCTGCCGAAACCCACCGACATTCCGAAACTGGATGAACTCAAATGACCGGTTCAGCCGTCAAAATTCTCGTCGTCGACGACGAGCCGCCGATCCGCAAGCTGCTCCGCGTCGGCCTGACCGCGCAGGGCTACGAGGTGCAGGAGGCGCCGAACGCCGAAAGCGCCCGCCGGTCGGTCACGGGCGACATGCCCGACCTCGTCGTGCTCGACCTTGGCCTGCCCGACACGCCGGGCCATGACCTCCTGCAGGAGTGGCGCGACGCAGGGCTTGCGATGCCTGTTGTCATCCTGTCCAGCCGCACCGACGAAGCCGGCATCGTCAAGGCGCTGGAAAGCGGCGCCGACGATTACGTCACCAAGCCTTTCGGCATCAACGAGCTCGGTGCCCGCATCCGCGTGGCGCTGCGCCACCGGCTGCAGCAACAGGGGGAAAAGGCGATCTTCCAGACCGGCGGGCTGTCGATCGATCTCGTCAAGCGCATCGTTAAGGTCGATGGTGTGGAACTAAAACTGTCGCCGAAGGAATACGACATCCTGCGCGTACTCGCCCAGCATGCGGGCAAGGTGCTGACACACCAGTTTCTATTGAAGCAGGTATGGGGGCCGGCGGCCGACGTGCAATATCTGCGCGTTTACATCAGGCAGCTGCGGCAAAAGGTCGAGAAAATTCCGGATCAGCCGCACTATATAACCACCGAGACCGGCGTCGGCTACCGGCTCAGAGAACCGGACTGACATCCCTGCCCTTCCCATTGACGACCTTCGAGCCGACTATATCGAGAATGACATGAACCTTCCCAACATCATCCGGCCGGAACACACTTTCATCGGCGTGTCGGCTCCGACGAAATGGCGGGCGCTGCAGACCATCGCGGACAAGGCAGCCATGGCCCTTTCCGTCGACGCGCAGATCATTCTGAAGGCGCTCGAAACCCGTGAAAAGCTCGGCTCCACCGGGATCGGTAACGGCATCGCCATTCCGCATGCGGCGATCGACGGCATGAGCAGCCCGCGCGGTCTTCTCCTCCGCTTTTCCCGGCCGCTGGATTTCGAGGCGATCGACGATATCCCGGCCGACATCGCCGTCGTGCTGCTTTTCGGGGAGAACAACCGCGGCGAATATCTGAACGTGCTGTCGGCTATCGCGCGGCGGCTGCAATCGGACGGCGTGCTCGCCGCCATGCGCAAGGCAAGGACGGCCGACGAATTCTATTCCGACTTCATCGCCGATTCCGGGGTATGAAAAAGGCGCGGCCCGAAGGCCGCGCCCGGTCGTCTGCAACGAGACGATCTTAGAAATCGCGCTGGAAGCGCAGGAAGCCGAACACTTCGTCGTCGCCTTCGTCCTCATCGTGATATTGCACGCTGAGCTTCGAACGCAGGTCTTCGACGATCTGGTAGTCGATCGTGACACCGGTTGTGTAGGCGCTGCCGCCGGTGAAGCCATTGCCGTCAGCTTCGAGAGCGATGTTTTCGAAGTACTGGAAGCCGGGGGTGACCGACCACTTGTCGTTGATCTTCAGAGCGTATTCGGCTGCGATCGTCCATTCGGACTCTTCGTAGTAGTAGTTGGCGCCGCTTGCCCAGATGCCGGCGATGCCGAGGGTGCCCGGGCCGATGTCGGCATAGACGATACCGCGGACAGCAACTTCACTGGTGTCGGTGTCATAACCGGCAAGCAGGTAAGCGCTGACGGCGCCGGCCTTGTAGGAGACCTGGCCTGCGACACCGAAGTTGTTCGGGCCTTCGCCCGGCTTGGTGGCGTAGTCTTCTTCCAGTTCGTCGACCGAAATGCCGGCCGCGAAAGCGCCAGCCTCGTACTGATAACGGATCGAGTTGTGGGTCGTCTCGTTGCTGGCGAGCGTATCGGTCTCGCCGCTCATGTCGTCATCCCACCAGCTGTAGAGTTTACCAGCGCGGAAGCCGGCAATGTCGATATAGCCTTCATCCAGCAGCGCTTCCTGATCGGAGGCGTTGTCGGCATTGTAACGCAGCGTCATGACGCCGGTCAGCGTGCCGAACTCGGTGTCGTTCTTGGCCTGGAAGGTGACCTGACCGCGCGTCCAGAAGTTTACATCGGAATCGCCGGAGATCTGGTCACCGAAGCGCACTTCGGTACGGATGTAACCGCCGATCGTAAGGCATGTTTCCGTTCCCGGAATATAAAAATAGCCGGTGCCGTAGGCGTCGCAAACGCGAACATATTCCACAGGCTCGGGTTCCGCCGCCACGATGGCGTCGGCTGCGTGTGCTCCGGAGGCCGCGGCAAGGGCGGCAACGGAGGCAAAAAGGATAGTTCTGATATTCATTTTAAGTGGCCCTAACAGGTTTGGAATGCGAGGCGCATTTCAAGGGATGCCCCCACGTAGCGGCCGGCAAATACGACCGCACCGCCGCCATATAGGAATCCGCAAGTGTCATCGCGGCAAAATCCAGGCAGAAATCAGCACTGCCGCCGTCGCTTGTGGAGGAACTGTGGCAGAAAAAACACGGTTCTGCGGCGGGATGGGGGCGAGCGAACGATTGGCCGCGGCCAACTTCGGCGGGTCCATTTCCAAATCGGCCTGTAAATGGAATGACATTCTAACAGACCCACCAAATCTGAAAGACATTTCGTTTCATTATACGACTGACTTGATAGAGTTAAGGCACAAACAGGAGGGTCCCAATGCAGACAAAACGGTTCACCCGGCTTCTCGCGGCCGCGGTCATGGCAGGCAGCTTCGTGGTCGGGAGCATTGCTCCCGTTTTCGCAGATCAGGCGCTGCTTAACGTTTCCTATGATCCGACCCGCGAATTGTACAAGGATTTCAATGCCGCCTTTGCCGCCAAGTGGCAGAAGGACAATGGGGAAACCGTGACGATCAAGGCCTCGCACGGCGGTTCCGGCGCCCAGGCCCGTTCGGTGATCGACGGCCTCGACGCCGACGTCGTCACGCTGGCGCTCGAGGGCGATATCGATGCGATCGCTAAGGCGACCGGCAAGATCCCCGCCGACTGGAAAACCAAGTTCCCGAACAACTCGACGCCCTATACCTCGACGATCGTCTTCCTGGTTCGCAAGGGCAACCCGAAGGGCATCAAGGATTGGGCCGACCTGGTCAAGGACGACGTGCAGGTGATCACGCCGAACCCGAAGACCTCGGGCGGTGCTCGCTGGAACTTCCTCGCCGCCTGGGCATGGGCCAAGCAGGCCAATGGCGGCGACGACGCCAAGGCGCAAGACTATGTGACGAAACTGCTGCAGCATGTTCCGGTCCTCGATACCGGTGCCCGCGGCGCCACGACCACCTTCGTTCAGCGCGGCCTCGGCGACGTGCTGCTCGCCTGGGAAAACGAAGCCTATCTTTCGCTCGAAGAACTCGGCCCCGACCAGTTCGAGATCGTGACGCCGTCATTCTCGATCCGCGCCGACCCGCCGGTCGCGATCGTCGACGGCAATGTAGACAAGAAGGGCACGCGCAAGGTCGCCGAAGCCTATCTCAACTATCTCTATTCGGACGAAGGCCAGAAGATCGCCGCCAAGCATTATTACCGGCCGATCAAGCCCGAAGCTGCCGATCCGGCCGACATTGCCCGCTTTCCGAAGCTGACGCTTGCCACCATCGACGATTTCGGCGGCTGGAAGGAAGCGCAGCCGAAATTCTTCGGTGACGGCGGCGTATTTGACCAAATCTACAAGCCGGCCCAATAATAGACTTCATGAAAGCACATAGCCCCACGCGGTGGCGGTTCAGGCGGCCGAGCGTTATTCCGGGTTTCGGAATGGCGCTCGGCCTTAGCTTGACCTGGCTCACCCTTCTGATCCTCATTCCGCTCTCCGGCCTTGCCGTCCGGTCGAGCGCGCTCGGCTGGGAGAAATTCTGGTCGATCGCGCTCGATCCGCGCACGCTGAATGCGCTGCGCATCAGCTTCGGCAGCGCCTTCATCGCCGCGATCGTCAATGCCGTCTTCGGCATCATCCTCGCCTGGGTGCTGGTGCGCTACCGCTTCCCCGGCAAGCGCGTCATCGATGCGATGGTCGACTTGCCCTTCGCACTGCCGACCGCGGTTGCCGGCATCGCGCTGACGACGCTCTATGCGCCGAACGGCTGGGTTGGCCAATTCCTGACGCCGCTCGGTATCAAGATCGCCTTCACGCCGGCCGGCATCGTCGTGGCGCTGATCTTCGTCGGCCTGCCCTTCGTCGTGCGCACCGTGCAGCCGGTGATGGAGGAAATCGACAAGGAGGTCGAGGAGGCCGCCGCGACGCTCGGCGCCAACCGCTTCCAGACGATTTTCCGCGTCCTGCTGCCGGGGCTGGCGCCGGCCGTGCTCACCGGTTTCGCGCTCGCCTTTGCCCGCGGCGTCGGCGAATATGGTTCGGTCATCTTCATCGCCGGCAACCTGCCGTTCAAATCGGAGATCGCGCCGCTGCTGATCATCATCAAACTCGAAGAATATAATTACGCGGCGGCGACCGGCATTGCAGCGATCATGCTGATCCTCTCCTTCGCCATGCTGCTGGTCATCAACCTCATCCAGAGCTGGAGCAGGCGGAGGTACGGCTATGGCGCTTGATACGACCGGACAATCCGTCAAGCTGCGATCGGTGACGACTGAACACCGGATCGCGCGCTACAGCCTGATCACCCTTTCGCTGGTCTTCCTGCTGCTGATCCTGCTGCTGCCGCTTGCCGCCGTCTTCGTCGAGGCCTTCCGCAAGGGAGCCGGCCCCTTCATCGAAGCGCTGCAGGATGCCGAAACCTTTTCGGCGATCCGGCTGACGCTGATCGTCGCCGGCGTCAGCGTGCCGCTCAACCTCGTCTTCGGGATCGCCGCCGCCTGGGCGATCGCCAAATTCGAGTTCAAGGGCAAGGCGTTTCTCACGACGCTGATCGACCTGCCCTTCTCCGTCTCCCCCGTCATCTCAGGCCTGGTCTTCGTGCTTCTGTTCGGCGCCAACACCTGGCTTGGCCAGTGGCTCAGCGCCAACGACATCAAGATCCTGTTCGCCGTGCCCGGACTGATCCTCGCGACGATGTTCGTCACCTTCCCCTTCGTCGCCCGCGAATTGATCCCGCTGATGCAGGAACAGGGAACGGCCGACGAGGAGGCAGCCCTTTCGCTCGGCGCCAGCGGCTGGCAGACCTTCTGGCATGTGACGCTGCCGAACATCAAATGGGGCTTGCTCTACGGCGTGCTGCTGTGCAACGCCCGCGCCATGGGCGAGTTCGGCGCCGTTTCGGTGGTCTCGGGCCATATTCGCGGCCAGACCAACACCATGCCGCTGCAGGTCGAGATTCTCTATAACGAATATAATTTCACCGGCGCTTTTGCCGTGGCCACGCTTTTGGCCTTGCTCGCGCTCGTGACTCTTGTTTTGAAGACGCTGCTGGAAATGCGGTACAGCGCGGAAATTTCCGCCAGCCGGCGGCACTGAAGGATTTGCAATGGAAGTACGCGTTCAAAACATTCGCAAGGAATTCGAGCGATTTCCGGCACTGCACGATGTCTCGCTCGGCATCCGCTCCGGCGAGCTGATCGCCCTGCTCGGTCCTTCGGGTTCCGGCAAGACGACATTGCTGCGGCTGATCGCCGGCCTGGAAAGCCCCACGGAGGGGCAGATCTTCTTCGGCGACGAGGACGCCTCGAAGAAATCAGTGCAGCAGCGCAATATCGGCTTCGTCTTCCAGCACTATGCTCTGTTCCGCTACATGACGGTGCTCGACAACGTCTCCTTCGGGTTGAGGGTCAGAAAAGGCGCACGGCGTCCTGCCAAGGCCGACATCCGCCGGCGGGCGTTGGAGCTGCTCGACCTCGTGCAGCTTTCCGGCCTTGAAACACGTTATCCCGCGCAGCTTTCCGGCGGCCAACGCCAGCGCGTGGCGCTCGCCCGCGCCATGGCCGTCGAGCCGAACGTGCTGCTGCTTGATGAACCCTTCGGCGCGCTCGACGCTCAGGTGCGCAAGGACCTGCGCAAATGGCTGCGCGAAATTCACGACCGCACCGGCCACACGACCGTCTTCGTCACGCACGACCAGGACGAGGCGCTGGAGCTTGCCGACCGCGTCGTCGTCATGAGCCAGGGCGCGATCGAACAGGTCGGCACGCCTGACGAGGTCTACGACAACCCCAACTCGCCCTTCGTCTTCGGCTTCATCGGCCAGTCGAATTGCCTGCAGGTCGAAATCGCAGACGGCGACATCCGCTTCGAAGGCCGCTCGCTCGGCCTCAATGCCGAGGGTGAGCCCGATGGGCCGGCGCAGCTCTACTTCCGCCCGCATGACGTCAGGCTCTGCGAATCGGCGGAAAACTGCATTGCCGGGCAACCGGTCTCCAGCCGCCGCGTGGCCGGCACGCGCCATATCGAACTCGATATCGGCAACGACCGCCCGCACATCGAAATCGAGCTGCCGCCGAGCGAGGCCGACCGGCTTGATCGCCACCGGGTGGCGTTCAAGCCGACCCGCTGGAAGCTGTTTCGCAGCTGACGGATCAGGGGAAAAGAGGGCTGCCGCAGTTTGCGCTGCTGCATAATTCGTTAAATTTTCGGAATTATGCAGCAGTCAATCGGAGACTCGCCGCCGAGATCGCTTTTGGCGAGAGTCGATTTTGGTATTTGTTATCTCTGGTTGTTTGTATTTCAGTCATATGACGAGTAAAAGTTTTTTCGCGTTAATCATAAAGGGCTGGACTAATCCCATAGGAGGCACTTGGCGTTGAGGGCGGAGATATCCTTTGGAAAATCCCTGATCGGGATTTTATTCGTAGGACTGGCGGCCGCGGGCTGCACCACAACACCGAAGCCGGCGACGACGGCGGCCAAGACCAAGGTTCAATCGACGAAAGTCGCTTTCAATTATACGGCAAAAGATCGCGATTGCCTGAAGCGGGCGATGTATTTCGAATCGCGGCATTCCGATGAAGACGGCTATCTCGCCGTCGGCACCGTCGTCATGAACAGGCTGACGTCCGGCGCCTATCCTCAATCGATCTGTGGTGTCGTCGCCCAGGAGCGGCAGTTTGCGCCCGGCGTCATGACCCGCGAGGTCAAGCCGCAGGCCGAACCTGAGCTTGCCACCGCGGCCGATGCGATCCTGCTGAAGGGCGCGCGCCATCCGGCGGTGAAGGATGCGATGTTCTTCCACACCGACGGGCTGAAATTCCCCTACGACAACATGCATTATGTGACGGTCGCCGGCGGCAACGCCTTCTACGAGAAGCGCGACTCCAACGGCATGCTCGAAACGCCGCCGCCGCTGCCCTCCTACGAAGTGGCGATGAATTACGTCCCCGGCGAAAGCATGCTGCCGCCGCAATTCGAGGCGCTGATCCCCTCGGCCGTCCCCGTTCCTCTGCCGGCGCCTGATCCCATGGCTACGGCGAGCACGGCACCGATACGGATAACGGCGCCGGTGACCCAGCCGGAAACCTCGATCGTGCCCGAGCCGGGAATGCCGGTCGCCATTCCCACGCCCCGCCCCGCCTATGACAGCGTTATGTTGCGCGGAAGCGTTGCGGCGAACGGCGGCTAACCCGCCATTCCGATGTCTCCGTGAAAGAGCGCCTTAAGCGCGCTCTTCCCAGACCTTCGCCAGTTCCACGATCGTTTTGACGGCCTTTTCCATATCCTGGCGGCTCACCCATTCGAGCGGCGAATGGAAGGCATGGCCGCCGGCGAAGATGTTCGGGCACGGCAGGCCCATGAAGGAGAGGCGCGAGCCATCCGTGCCGCCGCGGATGCTGCCGCGCACCGGCGTCATGCCGGCCCGGCGCACGGCTTCAAGCGCGTTTTCGACGATCTCCGGGTGACCGTCGAGCACCGCTTTCATGTTGCGATACTGCTCCGTCACCTCAAAATGAAAGCTCGAGCCGGGATAGGCAGCCATGACCTCCTTGACGATGGCTTCGAGCATTGCCTCCTTTTCAACCAGCCCCTCCTCGGTAAAATCGCGGATGATAAAGCTCAGCGACGCCTTTTCCATGGAGCCGGTCACGCCGACCGGATGAATGAAGCCCTGCTTTCCCTCGGTGGTCTCCGGTGCCAGCTCCTTCGGCAGCCTATCGATGATGGCGCCGGCGATCTTGATGGCGTTTTCCATGCGGTCCTTGGCGAAGCCCGGATGGATCGCCACGCCTGAGATGCCGATCTCGACGCCGTCGGCCGAAAAGGTCTCGTCCTCGATATGGCCGGCCGTCTCGCCGTCCATCGTATAGGCGAAGTCGGCGCCGAGTTTCTTCAAATCGACCTTGTTGACGCCGCGGCCGACCTCCTCGTCGGGCGTGAACAGGATCTTGATCGTCCCGTGCTGGATATCGGGATTGTCGACGAGGATCTGGGCGGCGGTCATGATTTCCGCTAGCCCGGCCTTGTCGTCGGCGCCGAGCAATGTCGTGCCGTCAGTGGTGACGATGTCGTTGCCGATCTGGTTGTTGAGCTCGGGATGCTCGGCGACACGGATCACCCGGCTTGGATCGCCTGTTAGTTCGATGTCGCCGCCGGCATAGTTCCGGACGATCTGCGGCTTGACATCGGCGCCTGTGAAATCGGGCGCCGTATCCATATGCGAGCAGAAACAGATGACCGGCACCGGCTTGTCGCTATTTCCAGGAATGGTCGCATACACATAACCGTGTTCGTCGAGATGCGCGTCCGCAAGGCCGATCGTCAAAAGTTCATCGACCAGAAGCCGGCCGAGATCCTTCTGCTTTTCGGTGGTCGGCTGCGTCGACGAGGCGGGATCGGATTGGGTGTCGATCACGACATAACGGAGAAAGCGGTCGAGAACAGTGTCGGTCATATCAATCCAATCCAGCGAGATCACGCGGAGGTTATAGGCCCGATGGGCGATACGGCAAAAGTTTTTTCCACTCGCAGCGCGTGAGCATTGACCGTTCAGCCGACACGCTTTCCTTCGACATCGAACACATGCAGGTACTGGGGCGGAAAAGCCACGTTGACCGTCGGGCCTGCCTTGAGCGCTTCGCGGTCGAGCGTGAAGATTTTGAACGGCAGGCCGTGAAGGGCGAGGTGCAGGATGATGCCGAAGCCGGTGGGTTCGACGAGCTCCACTTCGGTGGCGAGCCCGGTCCCGTCATTCGTCATCAGCACATGCTCCGGCCGGATGCCGAGCGTCACCTTGGCGCCGTCCGCGAGCGGCAGCGGCTTTGCCAGCGGCACGATCGTTCCGTCCTTCAGCTTCACGCCGCCTGCGACGTAGCTGGCCTCGAGGAAATTCATCCCCGGCGAGCCGATGAAGCCGGCGACGAACAGATTGGCGGGGCGGTCGTAGAGTTCCAGCGGGCTGCCGACCTGCTGGACGACGCCGCCATGCATGGCGACGATCCGGTCCGCCAGCGTCATCGCCTCGATCTGGTCGTGGGTGACGTAGATCGAGGTCGCCTTCAGCTCGCCGTGCAGTTTCTTGATCTCGGCGCGCATCTGTTCGCGCAGGCGCGCGTCGAGGTTGGACAGCGGCTCGTCGAACAGGAAGGCCTTCGGCTGGCGCACGATGGCACGGCCCATGGCGACGCGCTGGCGCTGGCCGCCGGACAGCGCCTTCGGCCGCCGTTCGAGCAGCGGATCGAGGCCGAGCTTGGCGGCGGCGGCGGAGACGGCACTCGCGATCTTCTCCTTTGCCGTCTTCCTGAGCCTCAGGCTGTAGCTCATATTGCCGGCGACATTCATATGCGGATAGAGCGCATAGGACTGAAATACCATGGCGATGTCGCGGTCCTTCGGATGCCGCTCGTTTACTCGGGCGCCGGCAATGCGGATCTCGCCCGATGTGACATCTTCGAGCCCGGCGATCATGCGCAACAGCGTGGACTTGCCGCAGCCGGAAGGACCGACGAGCACGACGAATTCGCCATCCTTGATTTTAAGATCGACGCCGTGCAACACCTGCACATGGCCATAGGCTTTGCGGATATTCTGGATATCGATCGATGCCATTTGTTTAACCCTTGACCGCGCCGGCCGTCAGGCCCTGGACGAGATAGCGCTGGATGAGCAGGAAGAAGAGACCGGCCGGAATGAGCGCCAGCACGCCCGCCGCCATCATCTGCCCGAAATCCACCGAGAATTTCGAAACGAAGGTGAGAAGCCCGACCGGGAAGGTCGCCGCGTCATTGCCGTTGATCAGCATCAGCGCAAACAGCAATTCGCTCCAGGCGGCGGTGAAGACGAAGCCGAGCGTGGCGGCGATGCCGGGCAGCGTCAGCGGCAGGATGATCTGGCGAAACGCCGTGAACTGCGTGGCGCCATCGATCATCGCCGCCTCTTCCAAATCCTTAGGGATGCCGTCGAAGAAGGACTGCATCAGGAAGGTGGCGAAGGGCACGTTGAAGGCGGTGTAGACGATGACGAGCCCTGTCAGGCTGTTGGTCAGGTGCAGCGGCGACAGGATCTTGAAGATCGGCGCAACCAGCATGACGAGCGGGAACATCTGGGTCAGCAGCATCAGGGCGACGATCCAGTATTTCGCTCGGAAATTGAAGCGCGACAGCGCATAGCCAGAAAGCGAGGCGCAGACCGTCACCGTCACCGCCGTCGAGGCCGAAACGATCAGGCTGTTCTTGAAGAAGGTCGGAAAAGCGCTGTGCCGCAGCACGAAAGTATAATGATCCCAGCTCGTGCGCGACGGCCACATGCGCACGCCCTCGGTATAGAGCAGATCGTTCGGCGTCACCGAGACCTTGAGCAGCCAGAACAGCGGAAAGAGCGCAAAGGCGATATAGCAGAGGATCGCCAGACGGTGCGCGATCGTGGGAATGACGGATCGTCTCATGGTCTCAATCCTTGTTCAGCAGCGTCTGCCGCAGCAGGATGATCAGCATCGAATAGGCAAGCAGCAGTGCGAGCAGCACCAGCGCAATTGCCGAGGCATAACCGAAATCGAGGCGCTTGAAGGCCGTCGTGAAGATGTAGCTCGCGACGATCTGGGTGCGGTCGGCCGGCCCGCCATTGGTCATGACGACGATCAGATCGGCGAAATTGGAGATCCACACGGTGCGCAAGAGCACGGTGATGGCGATGGTCGGCGCGAGAAACGGCAGGGTGATCGAGCGGAAACGCTGGAACCAGCCGGCGCCGTCGATCGACGCCGCCTCGTAAAGATCGCGCGGGATCGCCTGCAGGGCCGCCAGCAGCGTGATGGCGAAGAAGGGAATGCCCCACCAGACATTGGCGATGATCGGTCCCCACATGGCATAGTTGGGGTCGGAAAGAATATTGCCCGGCTCCTGCATCAGCCCGAGCCCGAAGAGCCAGTGCGGGATCGGCCCGATCACCGGGTTGAACAGCCAGGCCCAGTTCAGGCCGGCGAGAAAGGACGGCACCGCCCAGGGCAGGAAGACCAGTGCCTGCGCGATCGCCCGGCCCGCAAAAGGCTTGTCGAGCAGCAGCGCCAGGATGAGCCCGAAGACGAACTGCAGGACGACGGAGGCGCCGGTCCACCAGAGCGTGTTCCTCAAGGCGCCATAGAAGGCGACGTCGCTCGAAAGCGCGCGAAAATGATCGAGCCCGACGAAGCCGCCGGAAAAGGGGTTGAGCAGCTGGATGTCGCGAAAGGCGTAGGAAACACCCAATGTCAGCGGCACCAGCATGACAGCGATGATCAGGATCAGCGACGGGGAGCTGTAGAGATAGGGCTCCGAAGCATCGGCAAGTCGACGCAGCCACGGCCTGCGGTCGCGACGCATGTCGAGCGTATCGGCGGAAATGGTCATCGGATTGCGGTTTCCATCGTCTTACCCGCTGAGGCCTTCCGCGGGTGATACCTTTGAACTGGGCGGTTGAGGCCCCCTCATCCGACCCTTCGGGCCACCTTCTCCCCGCAGGGGAGAAGGGGAATACGGCGCCGCCACGAGCCTCTTCTCCCCAGCGGGGGTCCGAAGGACGGGTCGAGTCCAGCGGCTCGACCCGGGAGTGCCGGCAGGCGGATGAGGGGGCTTCAATCTCAAAGCCCTCTATCTTTATTTCTTCGACAAAAACTTCTGCTGCGCCTTGGTCAGATAGTCCGCCCACTGGTCGGCCAGATCCTTGGCCGAGATGTCGCCGAGCAGAGCCTGCTGCGAAGTCTTGATCGCCAGCGAATCCTTGAAGAAGGCGAACTCCTCGAGGTAGGTCGGCATCACTGTCGGCACCGTGTTCGGGTCCGCCAGTTCCTCGAACCAGCCCTTGAACTGGTCACCGGCATAGAAGGGATCCTTCTCGGCCGCCGTATAGGCCGGCAGGGCGCCGATGCGCTTGTTCCATTCGAGATTGCCTTCCGGCCCTTCGAGGGTGGCGATCAGCTTCCAGGAGAGATCCTTGTTGGCGCTTGTCGAAAACATCGACCAGCCGCCATAACCGATGGTCGGGAAGGATTTGCCGTCAGGACCCTTCGGCAGCGGCGCGACGCCGAAGTCCTCCTTCTTCATGCGCTCGGCGATGGCGATCAGCGCATCCGGATCCTGGTCGAGGAAGGCGCAGGTGCCGGAATAGAAGCCGGCCACGACTTCGTTGAAGCCCCAGTTGACGCTGTCCTTCGGCGCATAGCCCTTCTTGTAGAGATCGACCATCCACTCGATGCCCTTGGCCCAGCCGGGGCTGTTCATCGTGGAGGTGCCGTCCTCGTTGAAATACTTGTTCGAACCGGCCATCGTGGCGGCGAAGATCATCCAGCCGTTGAGGCCGCCCGGTCCGCCGCGCATGCAGTAGCCGTATTTGCCGGGCAGCTTGGAGACCTTTTCGGACGCGGCGGTGAATTCCTCCAGCGTCTTCGGCGGCGCTGCGACGCCGGCTTCCGAGAGCAGCTTCTTGTTGTAGAACATCGCCCTCAAATAGAAGCCGTAGGGCAGCATGTAGGCGGTGTTCTTGACGTCACGGCCGAGTTCGAGCGCGCGCGGCGTCAGTTCCTTGGTGTGCTCCCACTTTTCGAGGTAGGGCTCGAGGCTTTCGAGCATGCCGTTATTGGCATAGAGCGACAGCCAGGTATCGGGCATCTCCATCACATCGGGCACGTCGCCGGCCGACACCATGGTCGCGAACTTCTGGAAGGCTTCGTTCCACGGCAGCGAGATGATATCGACCTTGGTGCCGGGATTGGCGGCCTCGAACTTGCCGACGATCGATTTCAGCGTTTCGGTCCGCTCCGGACTGGTGATGACTTCGACGAGCTTCAGCGTCGTATCGGCAAGCGCCGTACCTGCCATCATCGAAGCAAAGAGCGTCGAGATTATTAGTTTTTTCATGCTCAGTTCCCCCTTTTCGGTTTCTCTCGGGTTTCAGGATTGCGAGGCGGCGGCGAGCGCCTCCTCGATGTCTCTCCACAGGGCCTCGGTTCCTTCGAGGCCGACATGGAGACGTACGGATCGCGCATGGATGCCGAAGGTCTGCGCGGAATTCGGCTGTGCCTTCTGCTGCAGCACCACCTCGCCCGGTACGATCAGGCTTTCATGCCCACCCCAGCTTACTCCCAATTTGAAGAGCTTGAGATGGTCGGCGAAGGCGCGGATATCGACGCCATCGCGGAAGATGAAGGAAAACAGGCCCGAGGTGCCGTTGAGGCCGGCAGGCAGACGGTTGGCGAGGCCCGGGTGGCAGACCGCCTCCACCACCTCGAGCCGCTGCAGGCGCCTGGCGATTTCGAGTGCCGATGCCTCATGCGCCTTCATGCGCAGCGGCAAGGTGCGCAGGCCGCGGATCAGCAGCCAGGCGTCGAAGGGCGAAAGCTTGCCGCCGAGATAGGGATAGGCCTCGGCCTTGATGCGCGCGATCACTTCCCTGGAGCCGGCGACCACGCCCGCCACCACATCGCTGTGGCCGCCGAGATATTTCGAGGCCGAATGGATGACGAGGTCGACGCCGAGCGTCAGCGGCCGCTGGAAGAACGGGCTCGCCCAGCTGTTGTCGATCATCGAGACGACACCGTGCCGCTTGGCAAGAGTGGCAAGCGCGCCGACGTCATGCGCCTCCATCACCCAGCTGGTCGGGCTTTCCAGGTAGAGGAGCTTGGCGCCGGGCAGCGCTTTGGCGACCGCCTCCTCGTCGCGCCCGTCGACATAGGTCACTTCGATCTTCATCCGCTTCAGGATGGTGCCGAACAGGCGGAAGGCGTCGGGATAGACATGTTTGACCGCGACGATGCGGTCGCCCGGTTCGACAAAGCTCAAGACGGATGACGAGATCGCCGCCATGCCGCTTGCAAAACCCAGCGCATCCTCCGCGCCTTCGAGCTTGGCCAGCATTTCCTCGAAGGCGCGCACCGTCGGATTGAGCCCGCGCGTATAGGTCGGCCGCACCTTCTCGCCGCGATAGACGGTGATCATCTCGTCATAATCGGAAAAGGTGAAAAGCGAGGTCTGGAAGATCGGCGGTACGACGGCGTCGGCGAAGTTGCCGTCGTCATGGGCGGTGATGATGGAGGCAAGATCGAACGGATCCGCGCCGTTGCTCATTTGGACATTTCCTTGATGTCTTCCTCGACGATGTCGAGGATTTTCAATGTTTCCGCGCGTGCCGCCTCCGGATCTCCGGCGGCAATCGCATTGAAAAGGGTGCGGTGAAACGGAAAGGACCGGCGGGCGAAGTCCTGCCGGTCGAAGGGATGCTCCCAGAAACGCTCGAAGGTCTCGCGCATCTGCTCGAGCAGCTGGCGAAACAGCGGATTGTGGGTGGCGTCGTAGACGGCGAGGTGGAAAGCCAGATCCTCCGGCCCCGAGGTGCCCTTCTCCAGATGCACCCTCTCCATCGCGTTGAGTTTCTCCTCGATGACGGCAAGATCCTTCTCGGTCCGCCGCCTGGCCGCGACCATGCCCGCTTCGCATTCGATGCCGCGGCGCACTTCGAGCGTCTGCAGCAGCGCGTCGCGCAGATGCACCGCATCGAACGACAGCGGCATATGGATCGTCGCCCTGGAAACCGGCTTCAAAAGATAGGTGCCGCTGCCCTTGCGCGTCTCGATGACGCCAAGCGCCTGAAAATGGCGGATCGCCTCGCGAATGGTCGAACGCCCGACGGCAAGTGCGGCCATCAGCTCCCGCTCGGCCGGCAGCCGGTCCCCCGCCTGCAAGCTTGCTTGCGCGACATAATCCGCCAGCGCATCGGTCACCTGACGCGCGCGGTCGATCGCGGGAAGCGGCCGGATGACCGGCCTGTCGCTACTGTTTGCCTTCATGGTTCCCCATTTTCTTATCAGGCAGTCAGTTATGAAATTGGTCTGACATCTTAGCATTTCTCAAACGGCGGGAGCCGTCAAGTCGGCGACGTCGATTTTTGATTCCGTCCCTTCACAATGTCTGCTTCGTCTGTCTGAAACGCGCACGTATCTTCAATCCCGGAACCGACTGTCGGTTCCGAAATGCCGTTTGGCTCAGCCGTCACATGATATCGGCGCGACAATGATCGCTGGAGCGGGTGTGCAATTTTCCGTCTGAGCTTGCCTGACGGTCGAGGTCGGCGGCCGGTTAGCGGATACGTCCGATCCGCGACAGCAGAATGGCAGGCAGAATGCCGATCAGCACAATGGCGAGCGCGGCAATCGAGGCTTCCTCGTAAGTGCCTCTCGCAGCCTCCCCATAAAGATGCGTTGCGAAAGTCTCGACATTCAGTGGCCGCAGGAGGAGCGTCGCCGGCAGCTCCTTCACGCAATCGACGAAGACCAGCAGGGCGGCAGCCGAGATTGCCGCCTTCGAGAGCGGCAAGTGCACGTATCGTAGCGTGCCTGCGGTCGATTGGCCCAACGAACGCGAAGCATGATCAAGCGACAGGGAAATGCGCGAGAGACCGGCTTCTATGCCGCCGGCGGATATTGCCAGAAACCGCACGATTAGCGCATATAAGACGGCAGCACCCGATCCCATCAGGAGCAGGCCAGTCGACACTCCAAACAAGGAAAGCGCGGCGCGGTCGATAAACTGCTCGAGACCGGCAAGGGCGATCAGCACACCGATGGCGACCACGGTGCCGGGAGCAGCATAGCCCATTGTGGAACAGCGCAGGAGCCAGGAAGACGCCTGGCCGGTGCGCAGGCGGGTCGTGTAGGCAGCGAGAAGCCCAAGGATGACGGTCGCCGTCGTCGCCAGGGTGGCGATAACAAGCGTATTCACCGCCTCATCGATGATGCGAGGCGATATGCCGGCGAACCGATAGCGTTTTGCCGCTTCGATCAAGAGATAGAGCGCGGGCGCGGCGAAGCCGAGGATGACCGGCAGAAGACCGCCGAGAAACAGCAGCATGCCCTTTCCCAAGGATACCCGCCGCGGTTGGAAACGCCGCATCCGGCGTACATCGATCGAGTAGCGCTGCTTGCGTCGCGCCCATCGCTCGACCGCAACAAGCGCGACGACGATAAGAAGAAGGGCAAGGGCGATCTGCGACGCCCCCGACAAATCCGAGCGGGTGATCCAGGTCGTGTAGATGGAAACGGTGATCGTCCGGACACCGAGGAATTCGGCGGCGCCGATATCGTTCAACGTTTCCATCAGAGCAAGGCTGATACCCACGGCGACAGCCGGGCGCGCGAGCGGCAGGGCGACCTGCCAGAAGACCGCCCGGCGCGATGTGCCGAGCGTGCGCGCCGCATCGACGAGATTACCGGATTGGGTGAGAAACATCGCGCGGGTCGGGATGTAGACATAGGGGTAGAGCACGATTCCGAGAAGCAGGATGCAGCCGGCCATCGAACGGACGTCCGGAAGGCGAAACTGGCGCGGGCTCTCGTAGCCGAGCAGCCAGCGCACAGCATCCTGCACCGGACCGATCGGATGGAGTATATCCAGATAGGCATAGGCGACAATGTAGGTCGGAACGGCAAGCGGCAGAAGCAGCATCCATTCCAGAGCACGCCTGCCGGGAAAATCATAGGCCGTCACCAGCCATGCCGTCGTCGTGCCGACCACGGCAGTGATGACCCCGACGCCCGCAAGGAGGATGACGGTGTCGAGAAGCGCGACCGGAAGGACGGTGGAGAAAAGATGTCCCCAAAGACCGGCCGAGCCCTTCGAGGCTTCGAGAAGCAATCCCCCGATCGGCAGAATGGCAATGAGGGCGATAGCAGCGGCAATTGCCAGCCATGCGCTGCCAGTGCGCTTTGCAGAGCGGGCGGGCGCCTGGCTGGGAAACATCACGCGATCCATTCTCGGGGAGGAAGGCGCCTCTCAGCGGCGCCTTCCTTGTTCCTTAGTTGTCGAAGCCGACCTTGTCCACGAGTTCGCTCGCCTGCTTGCGATGGCTGACGATCTCGGACAAGGGCTTGCTGTCGATCTTCAGTTCGCCAAAGGATGCGATGATCGGATCGGCCGCGACGCCCGCCTTCACGGGATATTCGTAATTGGCCTCGGCATAGATCTTCTGGGCTTCGTCAGAGACGAGATATTCGAGAAGTTTGACGGCTTCAGCCTTGTTCGGCGAATGCTTGGCGATGGCCGCGCCGCTGATATTCACTTGCGTCCCGCCGTTCTTGAAGGTCGGCAGGACGACCTTGATGGCATCGCCCCATTTGACCTGCTCTTCACCACCCTTGCCGGACCGCATCAGGCCGACATAATAGGAGTTGGCGATACCGATATCGCAAATGCCGCCGAGGATATCCTTAGCCGCATCGCGATCGCCGCCGGCTGCCTTGCGGGCGAGGTTGTCCTTGACACCCTTCAGCCATTTCTCGGCTTCCTGCGCACCGTAATGGGCGATGTAGTCGGCAAACAGCGCCGTATTATAGGGGTGTTGGCCCGAGCGTATGCAGATCTTGCCCTTCCACTTGGGATCGGCAAGCTCCTCGTAGTTGAATGTACTGATGTCAAGATCCTTGGCCGCGTAGAGCACGCGGGCGCGCATCGAAAGCGCAAACCAATTGCCCTTGGCATCACGCAGCTGTTCCGGGATAGCAGAGGTCAGAACAGATGATTCCACCGGCTGCGTTACGCCTTTATCGACCAGATCGACAAGGTTGCCGGCATCGACGGCCATCAGGATGTCAGCCGGCGAGCTGGCGCCCTCGGAGGCGACGCGCTCTGCGAGGCCATCCTTCAGGAAAATGGTATTCACCTTCGTACCGGTCGATTTGGTGAACGCCTCCAGGAGAGGTGCGATCAGAGCCGGTTCTCTCGTCGTGTAAAGGTTGATTTCTGCGGCGGCAGCCATGCAAGGCGACATCAGCGCCGAAGCAGCAAGCAGCATGGATGTGAGGATAGAGCGCGATTTCATTATGTCCCTCCGCGAATGAATGCGTATTGCTTGCAGCAGTTCATGACCCCGAAAGTCAAGTTTTCCCTGAAACTTGAAACCGCATATCACGGAAACTTGATGAGGAGGTCAGGAGAGTGCGCTCGCAATGAGCTGTCAAAAGGCCAGCAGCCGCTCGGGGAGAATAGAGATCTCAATATTCTCCGCATCAACGGGCAGCCGCTCCAAGGCCATCGCCCTAAGCGGCACGTCGAGGCCATCGACCTTCAATGTGAGCTGCTCGAATTCGCCGTGCAAAACACGATTTTCGATCCGAGCGGGAATCCCCGAGCCGGGGGACAGCGCAATAGCATGTGGCCTGACATAAACGGTCACCGCGCTTGCCGGCGGGCGATCGAGCGCATAGGCAAAGTTACCTATCGCGGTCTCGATCCATCCGCCACGGTAAACGCCGGGAACTTTGCTGGACGCGCAAAAAAACTCTGCCGCATAGGCATTCGTTGGACGGTCGTGCAGATCATAGGCGGAGCCGGACTGGACGATTTCACCTGCGCGCATCAGGACCACCTGGTCGCCGACGGAAAGTGCTTCCTGCGGATCATGCGTCACGATGATCACGGTCGTGCCAAGTGCCCTCAACAGGCTCAAGGTGTCGCTGCGTACCTTCCCGCGCAGACCCTGATCCAGATTGGAAAAGGGCTCGTCCATCAGCACGATACTCGGCCGGGGCGCCAGGGCGCGGGCGAGCGCGACACGCTGCTGTTCGCCGCCGGAAAGGGTGTGCGGATAGCGATGCGTCAGATGTTCTATTCCGACCTTGCTGATCATCTCCTCTGCCCGCGCAGCTGCTTCACCCTTCGGATGCCGCTTGAGACCAAAGAGGATATTGTCCCGTACGGTCAGATGCGGGAAGAGAGCATAGTCCTGGAAGACGAAGCCGACGCCACGTGCCTCCGGTTCGATGAAAGCGGCCGAACCTGC
Source organism: Rhizobium sp. H4 (assembly GCF_003013335.1). NCBI lineage: Bacteria > Pseudomonadati > Pseudomonadota > Alphaproteobacteria > Hyphomicrobiales > Rhizobiaceae > Rhizobium > Rhizobium sp. H4. The sequence goes on along the minus strand of NZ_PSOW01000004.1, from coordinate 163,401 downwards.
CACCTCGCGACCTTCGAGGAAGATGCGACCGGATTCCGGTATCTCGACACCGGCAATCATGCGCAGGAGCGTGGACTTGCCGCAACCGGAATGGCCGACGAGCGAAACCGCGTCTCCGCGCTGAATATGAAGGGAAAGATCGCGCACGGCTGGAGTGATGCCGAAGCGTCGGGTAACATTTTCCAGTCGTACTGCGATTTCGCTCATTTCAGCTTTCATGCTCGCCCGGATTCCAGTGCAAATCCTGGAATACCCATAGATCATAGAGATGCGAATTGGGACAAGCGCGATCTGTCCCCCAAATGCGGCCAGATATTCGCTGTCTCGAAATCGCGGCTATCGTGCTTCGCACGCTCCTAGATGGCTAGAAGTAACCCCGGCTGGCATCGCGGGCAGGAAGCAGCCGTCATGCGCGCAGTCTACTCAACTTGATCTCGCTGTCATTTCGAATATCCGCGGTGCTCTTCATAGATCGCGATCTGGCCGGGGTCGAGAACCTGTGTCGCCTCCAGATGCGCCGCGAGGTGGATGAACCTCAGCCGCGATCGGCTCGCCTCGGCCTTGGCGACAAGGTCTCCAAGTGACGTTTCCGTAATGGTCCTGCTCCTGAACGCGGCATCGAGTTTCCGCTCGGCGTCAACGAAGATCCTGCCTTCCGCAGACGCTCGGGCCTGCATCAGGTCGAAAACCTGCTGCACCTTCTGCAGCTGGCCGTCCGTGAGGCCGATTTGATTTTTCAATTCCAGCACGTGTGAAGGACCCGGATAGCCGTTGAGTTCGGCGGGCTTCGCCAAGCCCCAGCCGCCACCGCTGGTCAGTTCGTCGACATCCGCCTCCGATAACGACTTGACCTCCCTTCCCGCCTCCTCAACGTATCGGGAAGTGGCGTGGTGCTGCCCGTCGGCCAGCGCCTGAGTCGACAGAATGGCGAACGTAAAGCTGAGAAGAAGGGACTTCATCGAGAGTGTTCCGGTTGACGATCGACCGTCACCATTGCCTGCCGTCGCGCCGTAGAACATGATCCGAATCATGTCTGCCACTCTCATGGATCACATTCGCAGCCTCTCGACCGGAAGAAGAACATTCGGAGCCGGCCAGCACCTCTTCAATCAGGGCGACGAGGTCGGAAGCCTGTATCTCGTGGAGTCCGGCATCGTCCATCTTGTTCGGCATCAGCCCGGCGGCAACGTCGCCGTGCTGCAGCGTACTTCTTCAGGACTGGTCCTCGCGGAAGCCTCGCTCTTCTCCAGCGTCTATCATTGTGACGCCGTCGCCATCACCGAACTTGAGGCGACCTCGGTTCCTACTCCCTTGATCAGACGTGCACTTCGCAGCAACCCCGACTTCGCCGAGGACTGGGCCTCTTATCTTTCCCACCAGCTCCAGCAGACACGCAAGCGCGCGGAAATCGCCAATCTGAAAACCGTTGCCGCTCGCCTCGAATCCTGGCTTGCATGGAACGACGGTGTGCTGCCGTCGAAGGGCGAATGGAAGGCGCTGGCAGAGGATATCGGCGTATCGCCGGAAGCGCTCTATCGGGAACTGTCGAAACGGCGCCGTTCCTTTGTGCAGGACCGGGCTTGACCTTCCCATGGTTGGAAGCCCCATATCGGGGAGGTCAAACGTTTGGAAACCATGATGTACGTGGCGAAGGCGATCAAGACGGCCGATCCTGAGGCGTTCGCCAGCATCGACCTTGCGGCCAAGGTTCAAACGAAGAACGATCCAGCCGCGATCAATGCTGCCATTCGAAATGCCGGTTACCCCTCCAGTTTTAGACGACTGTTCCAGCGCGGAGCACCGGGCAAAACAGCTCCTCCGCCGAAGGCCTAGGCGTCACCGCGGCAACTCATAGGTCTGCGGTGAACGTCGATACGCTTCTTCACACTGCGGCGAACAGAACCACGGCCCATCGGGGGCGGCGCGCCTGTAGGATGAATAGGGTGCATGCATCTTGCACACCGGATCGATCCAGGCCGGGTCGGCCGACGGAGCGAGCTCGATCTCGAAGAGAGGGACTTCATCGGCTACCGATCTCAGCGCCACCATTCCGAGATCGCGTACCAGGATGCCACGGGCGGCGGCCGCCTCAGCAATGGGTTGGGTGGCAAGCAACTGACCCGGCGACGCGAGCGCAGCGATTCGCGCCGCGATATTGACTGTCGATCCAAAGAGATCGCCTGCTCTGCAAATCACAGGCCCATGGTTCAGCCCTGCCCGAGTGAGCGGGAGACGCGGTTCCTTGCGGCATGCCTGCAACAACGTTCCGAGCACCTGGATCGCTGTTTCCGGCTCAGGAAACGAGAGCATTGCCTCGTCGCCGATCCATTTGATCGGAGGTGCATAGCCGCTGAGGGCGTCGCGCACCATGCTCTCGAACACCTCAAGCACATCGAGCGCCGCCGCGTCACCATAAACATCCGCAATCGCACTGAATCCGGCGATATCTATGAACGCAACGGTGGCCGGCGTTTTCGCCGCATCCTCTCGCTGCCTTGCATGGCTCTGCATCACCGCTCCTATTGACGCTTGTTGGCTCCATCAAAGCGCTCGAACCAAGGCTCTCCGGAAGCTACGAAAACCGTCCCACCGATTATCGAAGATATCGGGATCGAACTCAACATCAGAGCGGCAATGCGGAAAGCAGACGGCTCTTGACCTTCCCCATCACATCGAGGAACCCAAGCGCAAGGCGGTGCCCCCCGCGATCAACGCCCGCTTCGGACTAATGGACGGCAGGCGGAGCATAAAGCGCTGCCGCACGCATCCGACGTCAAGCCAGCCTGGGCGGAAGCTTGAAGAAGGCACGCAAATTCCCGGTTCCGAGCGTTCGCCGCTCATTCCACCCTGAATCTGGCGTGGCAGGTCGTGCAGGTCTGGAGCATGAGGTGGAACGCGTGTTCCGCCGGCATTGCCGAGAGTAACTGCTCGTTGCGGACGTGAGTGCCGAGCGGCCCGCCGCCCATCGCCTCGCCCGGCTTCATCCGCATGTCGGCCGTCATCGGTCCGGGATTTTTTTCCGCGGCGGCGTCGAGCGCGACGGCGTAATCGCGCAGGTCGTTCGCGATGCGGTCGAACCGCTCTCGTTCCTCGAGGATGTTCGGCCTGGCCTTTGACTGCGCGCCGGCGCCCACGGAGGCGAAATGTCCGGAGAGAACGACGCCGGATTTGTCGCGGATGGTATCGGCTGCCAGTTTGAATTCGGCAGACTTGTAGCTCGTCGGATCTTTGAACATGCCGGAAATCGTTTTCGCTGCGGCCGCCATGGCCTTCATGTCCGCCTGCCGGACGGCGACGACGTTCTCCGCAGCCGCCGACGAGAAGGCAGTCGTCAGGACTGCTCCCGCGAAGGAGAGCAGTCCGAGCCCTTTCCAGTGATTAGCCTGCCTCATCGACCCGCCGTCCAGTATCCAATGCCAGAATGCGTGCGACGGGTATCGGTTGTCATCTGGGCAGGAAGAGGGCGAACGCCAACCCCGGTTACGCCGCCATCTTGCGGCAACTCTCGGCGCAGCGACGGCACGCCTCGACGCAGCTCCGCATGTCGCCTATGCGTTCGCAGTCCTCGGCGCACTGCACGCAAATTTCAGCGCATTCCCGGCAGACATGCTTGTGGTGCTCCGAGCCGATCAGCATGAAATGCGCCGAGGTCCGGCAGATCTCCGCACAGGCCATCATCAGCTTGAAGTGCGGGGGCTTCGTGTGCTCGCCGCCTAGTTCCAGGCAATGGCCCATCGCCATCGACAGGCATTCGCTGTAACAGGCCAGGCAGTTGTCGATGCAGGCCTTCATCTCAGTCGGCATGTGATGCATGGCGCAATCTCCTATTTGGCTTCCTTGTCGACCCACCTGGACATCTCCTCGATCTCCTTTTTCTGCGCTTCGATTACCTTCCGGGCCATTTGCTTGGCCTCGTCGTTGTCGCCGTACTTGAGTTCAACCTCCGACATGCTGATCGCGCCCATGTGGTGGGCGATCATGCCGCAGACGAAAGAGAGGTCGGCGTCCTTCTTCATCATCCCCTGCATCATGTTCATGCGCATGTCCTTCATGCCTTCCATCGACGCCTTCTGGTAGTCGGTCATTTCGCCCATCGGCATGCCGTCCGAGGGCATGTCCATCTTTGACGTGTCCATACCTTGAGACTTGCACTTCTCGGGATAAGCCATTGTCGACTGGGCGGAAGCGCTCGCGGGAAGGAGCGCAAAGGACGCAGCCGCGGAAATGGCAAGGATAGTGAGCTTCTTCATGATCGTGCTCCGATAACTGATTGAGGATGGTAGGTCTCAAGCAGCGGAGCTTCGGGGCGGTGGATCGATCGCGCGGATCAGCAGCAGCGGCCGATAGTCGGCCGGCATCCGTTCATGTCGCATAGGCTCGAACCGCGGCTGGGCGATCTCCCCGAGTTCCGGCAGGATCGGACAGCAGTGCGTCGTCGAACAGCACGCGTTCTGCTGCCCGGACGCATGTCCGCATTGGGGATGATGCTCCGTCGCCGCTGGACAATGCTGGACTTCGACAACGACCCACGCGGCGGCCACGGCGAAGGGACTAGTCGCCACCAACAAGGTGACGACTACGACCTGCGCGTAGCGGATTATGCTCCCAAGTCTCATCCGGCTGGGTTTCCCTTCCGCGGTAGAACTGCAGAGCAGGAGAAATGTTCCAGCCGCTCGATGATCGCGTTTTGGAATGGCGGATGAGGAAGCATTAACCGGCGCCGGCTGGTCTGCCCCTGGCCTGGCACACGCCGGTTGCCCGAGACGATACGATCGATCGGATGCTGCTGCCGCTCCGGAAGTCAGCTGGCAATCTGTAGAGTCGCTAGTGTCAGCACGACGTAGCGGCCCGTTTTCGCGACGAATACCAAGATCGTGAAGGGTAGCAGCGGCTCCTTGAGCACGCCGGCGACAACCGTGAGAGCGTCTCCAAACACCGGCATCCAGGAAAGAAGCAGCGTCCACTTCCCATATTTCCTGTACCAGCGCGACGAACGTTCGAGCGCCTCCTCCCCCACTGGAAACCAGCGCCGCTCCCGAAACCTTGCGAGGCCGCGGCCGAGGAACCAATTGACGATGCTTCCAAGCGTGTTTCCGACGCTGGCGACGGCAAGCAGAGCCGGAACGGAGAACTTGCCTGTGAGAAGAAGGCCGACCAGCACGGGCTCCGACTGCATCGGCAGTATCGTCGCCGCACCGAAGGCGGCAGTGAACAGGCCCGTGTAGGATGCGAGATTGATCATCATCAAAAGAGAACGGTCCCTGTTGACCTTGCCACAGCTGGAAGCCCTACCTGTGCACAACGCGATGTTCGCGCCACATAAAGGACTCGAACATCGACGAGAAGTAGGTCCTAATTGAAATCGCGCTGTTTTGCATGTACCTCGTTGGGAATGGGCAAGATGTACCGAATCACATTGAGCAGACTGCTCGTGATGCTGCGGCTGGTGATCATCGTATCGCTGGCTGGGTACTCGCTTTCGAACGCCCATGCCGGGATGCACGGAGCCTCGTTCCCCGAGATCAAAGCCGTCGTCGCTGACGCAACACCGCTCCACGAAGGCCATGACATGACGAAGGCGGACCATCACGGCCGCTCTCATGGCAAAGTATCCCATAATGACGATGGTTCATCGAAACTCGTCAAGCAGGAATGCTGCAAGGACTTCTGTGGCGGGCTTGGCATCATATGTGAAGGTCCCGGCGTCGGCGGACCCGTCGTGACCTCGATCCGGCAGTTCGCCGACGACCGTGCGACCCTTGGCGAACTGCCGCCCCTGCACCGTCCCCCAAATATCTGAATAGAGACGCGCCCGCCTGATCGGGTCCATGTCGGCCGCCTGCCTGCATCTGGGCGGGCGCCGTAGGCTATCTCTTATTCGGAAAACTCATAATGAAACCCTCGCTTTTTGTGGTGGGGCTGCCGCTTGTTGTCGGCGGCTGCGCATCCACGCTTCCTCCCGACGTGGTGGCTTTCCCCGCCGCGGTCGAAGAGCCGTCTCCCCGACCGGTCGCATACCGGTCGCCGATCTCGGGCTACGTCGTGAGACAGGCGGTCGATCCAAAGCCATGGCGCAGACAGAACGATCTGCAGTCTCCAGCGAAGGGAGACGCCTCATGATCGGCCTCGGAAAAATCGTCACGGTGCTGGTGTTCCCGCTGATCCTGAGCGGCTGCGTCACGAGCGCCGAATATTCAAGCAAGCAAGCAGGTTTTGCTTCCGTTGCCGACAAGACCGCGATGGTGACCACGAAGCAGACGGTCTGGATACAGAACCAGAGCCAGGCCCGCTCGGCGGCGGCGCAGGTCAAAAGCCTGCTCGCACAAAAGAAGCCGCTCGGCGTCGAGACGGCGGTCCAGATCGCCCTCTTGAACAACAAGGGCCTGCAGGCCGCCTACGCCGATCTCGGCGACAGCGCCGCCGACGCCTGGCAGTCGACAATGTCCATCAACCCGACCGTTTCCATCGGCACGACGGGAATAGGCACCCCGGAACTTGAGGCCTTCAAGACCATCGAGGGGATGATCACGACGAACATCCTGGCGCTCGCGACGAGAAACCGGGACATCGCGATCGCCGACACCCGCTTCCGCCAGGCTCAGTTGACAGCGGCCGTGAAAACACTGCAGGTCGCCGCCGACGCGCGGCGTGCCTGGATCGGTGCGGTGGCGGCCTGGGAGAACGTCGGCCAGCTCCAGCGAGCCCAGACTGCGGCAGACGCCGCTTCAGAACTCGCGGAGAAGCTGGGCGAGACAGGCGCGATGGCCAAGGGCGCCCAGGCCCGCGAGCACGTCTTCGTCGCCGAACTCGCCGGAGAGACGGCGAAGGCCCGACTGGCGGCGCGGCTTGCCAAAGAGGAACTGACCCGGCTCATGGGGCTGTGGGGCTCGGATCTTGAATACCAGGTTCCGAACGGTCTGCCGCCGCTACCGAAATCCGTTGTCAAACGGGACACTATCGAGGCCGAGGCTCTTAAGAACCGCATCGACCTTCAGGTCGCGAAGCTCGAACTCGAAGCCACCGCCAGATCGTACGGCCTCACCGAGGCGACACGCTATGTCACCGACCTCGAAATCCTGACCGGCTTTGAAACGGAACGGGAAATTGAGGACGACGAGAAGAAGACGGAAACGACAGCCCAGGTCGAACTGGAATTCGCCATTCCGATCTTCGACACCGGCAAGGCCCGGATGCGTAAGGCCGAGCTGGCATACATGCGGGCTGCGAACCTGCTTGCGGAAAAGGCCGTCAACGTCCGCTCGGAGGCGAGGTCCGCCTACGAGGCCTATCGCTCGAATTACGACATCGCCCGGCATTACCGCAACAGCGTGGTGCCGCTGCGTACCAAGGTCGAGGAGGAATCCCTACTGACCTACAACGGCATGATCTCGAACACTTTCGAGCTGCTGACCGACACGCGCGACAAGATCAACTCCATCCTGCTCTCCGTCAACGCAAAGCGCGACTTCTGGCTCGCCGAAGCCAACCTCGCGCCAGCGATCTATGGCGGCGGCGCGGCGACCGCATCGGCAGAGACCGAAGTGGCCGCTGCCTCCGAAGGCGGCGGTGGCGGCGGCCATTGAGAAAGGAAACTCACCATGTTCAACAGACGACAACTGTTCGGTGCCAGCGCTGCCCTGCTGGCGGCAGGCGCCTGGACCAAGACGTCGGCCATGGGCCTGCCCGACGCGCCGACAATGGACTCGGCAGACATGCAGCCGCCGCTCCATCCGAGCTCGGGACCGGACTATCAGCCGGTGGTCACCCTCAACGGCTGGACCCTGCCCCACCGGATGAACAACGGCGTCAAGGAGTTCCATCTCGTCGCCGAGCCGGTCGAACGAGAGATGGCCGAGGGCATGACGGCCTATCTCTGGGGCTACAATGGTCAATCGCCGGGACCGACAATCGAGGCCGTCGAAGGCGACCGCGTCCGCATATTCGTGACGAACAAGTTGCCGGAGCACACGACGATCCACTGGCACGGCATGATCTTGCCGTCCGGCATGGATGGCGTCGGCGGCCTGACGCAGCCGCACATCCCGGTTGGGAAGACCTACGTCTACGAGTTCGACCTCGTGAAATCAGGCACCTTCATGTACCACCCGCATTCCGACGAGATGGTGCAGATGGCGATGGGCATGATGGGTTTCTTCGTTGTCCATCCGAAGGATCCGACGTTCATGCCCGTCGACCGCGACTTCGTCTTCCTGCTCAACGCCTACGACATTGACCCGGGCTCCTACGTGCCGCGCGTCATGGAGATGACCGACTTCAACATGTGGTGCTGGAACAGCCGCGTGTTTCCGGGCATCAGCCCGCTGGTCGTCTCGAAGAACGACAGGGTGCGGGTCCGCGTCGGCAATCTGACGATGACCAACCATCCCGTCCACATGCATGGCTACGACTTCGAGGTGACATGCACGGATGGCGGATGGGTGCGCCCGGAGGCGCGATGGCCGGAGGTCAGCATCGATATCCCGGTCGGTGCGATGAGGGCCTATGAGTTCGACGCCAAGTACCTCGGCGACTGGGCGATCCACTGCCACAAGTCGCATCACACGATGAACGCCATGGGTCACGACATCCCGACCTTCATTGGCGCTGACAAGTCGAAGGTCGCCGAGAAGATCAGGAAGTTGCAGCCGGAATACATGCCAATGGGCACCAAGGGCATGGCCGACATGGGCGAAATGGAAATGCCCATCCCCGAGAACACTGTTCCGATGATGACCGGCTGGGGCAAGTACGGCCCCATCGAAATGGGCGGCATGTTCTCGGTCGTGAAGGTCCGCGAGGGCATCTCGGCGGACGATTACGCCGATCCGGGCTGGTACGAAAACCCGCCCGGAACGCAAGCCTGGGAGTGGACCGGCGACCTGCCGGACGCGACCAAGGCCAATGACGCGAAAACGCAAATCACCCCGAAGCCCGTCAAAGGATGACGGCCCATACCTCCCAACTGCAAAGGAACCGAAAATGAATAAACTCCTAATCGCAGCCGCGCTCGCGGCCTTCGCAACGCCAGCCCTCGCCTCCGGGAACCATGCGGGCGGCCACGGTGAAAAAATGGCGGTCGGAGAACCAGGCGACAAGGCAAAGGCGACCCAGACGATCCGCGTCACGATGAAGGAAACCGATGACGGGAAGATGTTGTTCACGCCCGCGGCCTTCAAAGTCCGCAAGGGGCAGACGGTCAAGATCGAGATCAAGAACGCCGGAACCATCGACCATGAATTCGTGCTCGACCAGGAGGACAAGATCCTCGAGCACAAGAAGGTCATGGAGAAGTTCCCGGAAATGGAACATGCCGACGCCAATTCGATCCGCCTTCCGGCCGGCCAGTCGGGCGAGATCGTCTGGAAGTTCACCACGGATGGTGAATTCAAGTTCGCCTGCCTGATTCCCGGCCACTACGAAGCCGGGATGCACGGCGACGTCAGTGTCGCCGGAAAGTAATCGAAACCAAGGAGCCACGAAGATGAAAACTGCAATGATAAAAATCGGTGTCGCCGCCCTGCTCTCCGCCAGCGCGGCCTTCGGGGCTTTCGCCCAGGAATTCACCAAGGGCGTCGTCAACAAGGTGGATGCCAAGGCGAAGAAGGTCACCATCAAGCATGAAGACCTGAAGAACCTCGACATGCCCGCGATGACGATGGTCTTCCGCGTCGAAGACCCGGCTCTGCTCGAAAAGCTGAAGGAAGGATCGAACATCGATTTCGTTGCCGAACGCGTGAATGGCAAGCTGACCGTCACCGAAGTAAAATAATGTGCGGCTGCCGCCCGGACCCAGCCGGGCGGCAGCACTTCAAGGAGTGGAGGCCATGCACAGAAGAAGCTTTATCGCGATGGCGGCGTCCGTGCTCGCGCTCCCCGGCAGACGGGCCAGCGCCGGCCCGGCGAAGATGACGGTCTACAAGGATCCGAACTGTGGCTGCTGCCATGAATGGTCGAAGGCGATGGCGGCGGCAGGCTTTTCTGTCGACGCCCGCGACACCGACGACCTCGCAGCGGTCAAGGCGCGGCTGGCTGTGCCCGCCGATTTGGAGGGCTGCCACACCGCCGTTGTCGAGAAATACTACCTCGAGGGACACGTGCCGCTCGCGGCCGTCCAGCGACTGTTGCGGGAGCGGCCGCCGCTAAGCGGGCTGGCCGTGCCGGGGATGCCGCCCGGCTCATTGGGAATGGGCGAGGACCCGCAGGCGTCATATGACGTCCATGCGATCCCCTCAGGGGCCGGCGAAAGTTACGTGTTCATGGAAGTCCGCCCCGGCAAGGGTTGACCTGCAGAGGGCGAGCCAGTCCGCCTCGAAGCCCCGCCTCAACAAGAGTTCAGATTCGCGCGCTCAAGTTTCCGCATGGCTGGCTTCGCTTGTGCCTTTCAGCGTGCCATGAGATGTTCCGGCGCGAGAAATGATCCCCGGACAGAAGCATGCGCGACTATGTGAAAAGCAAGGACTTTCACCGGCATATGCGGTCGCTGCTGGCCTCGCGATTTCAGGAACTCGGCTGGGAATCGCAAGCGGCCGGCAGGTGCAGTTTTGTCCGTGGCAGAAGGGTTTTCTCGTTACAGGTATCCCAATATTCGAACAGCCTGATCGGCGCCAAATTTACCATCAACATGACCGAGGGCTCCGGCGCCGCCAGCGACACCCGGATATTGCGTCACCTGACCGACGCGGATCGAGCCGCTGGCAAAGCTGTGGAAGAGCGCATCTTCGCGCGCCTTCCCAGGCCGGATCCCGATCCAGACGTAGATGTCGTCGGCGACCACGGCCAAACCGTATCGGTAAAACTCGGCGATCTGGCGAAGGCAAACCCCAGACAATGGGATGGCCCCTTAGACGTCTGGCTGCCTTACTTCAGCAAAACCGATCTCGACGATTGGGCTGCCTTTCTCCTGCCGCGCCTCGACCGGCTGGTCGTGCCATCCTCGCCTGAAATGACCGATCCGTTGCTATGGGCTCAGCGGTTTCGCGGACTCGTCGGTTTTTTTCGCTCGAAATAAGCGATATGCCCCGACGTTCACACCCCGTCTCACGCGGCCGAACAAATGCCTCCACCGATCAACGACCGCGCTCCGTCCCGTGCGGCTGCCCCTTCATCCGAATAGACACCGCGGACGCGACAGGTTTTTCTAACCGGCCACCGGCTTCAGATCCACCAGCGCCTTGATCGGCAAATGGTCCGAGGCGATGCGCGCCAGCGGTGTGTCATGCGCTTCCACCTCGGTGATGATCCCCTTGCGGTTGGCGATGATGCGGTCGAGGGCGAGCAGCGGCAAGCCGGCGGGAAAGCTGGGGACTGCGGGCGGCAGCTCTCCGAAGGCGGATTGGAAGGTGTTGAGCGAGGAGCGGTCGCCGAGCCGCCATTCGTTGAGGTCGCCGAGCAGGATGGTCGGCATTTCGTGCCTGTCCTTGATCAGCTCGACCAGTGTGTGGGCCTGCTGGGCTCTGTTGTGGCGCAGCAGGCCGAAATGCGCGGCGATGATGCGCAGCACCCCACCCGCTTCGAGCTCGATCTCGGCGACGAGGGCGCCGCGCGGCTCCAGCCCCGGCAGCTTGACTTGGTGCACGTCGTGCACCAGCCCTTTCTTGAAGAGCACGACATTGCCGTGCCAGCCATGCGCCTTGGCCATGCCGGCGACGGGCACCGGGATCAGTCCCGTCTCCCGCTCCAGCCGGCCGAGGTCGAGAATACCCGTGCGCTCGCCAAAACGCGTGTCGGCCTCCTGCAGCGCGATGACATCGGCACCGATTTCGTGAATCACCCGGCTCGTGCGTTCGGGATCGAAGCGGCGGTCGGTGCCGACGCATTTGTGAACATTGTAGGAGGCGATCAGCGTTCCCGCGCTGCGCGGCCGTGTCTCGGTATAGGCCGGATCAAGCCGCTTTTTCCTGCTCCTGATCGAGGCGAGAATACTGGCGGGAAGACTGTCTTTCCTGGCGTGCATCGGGCGGCGCATTTGTTCCGTTGATCAAAGGGCTACTCATTCCGCAGTATAGTCGGCCGAGCCGAACTTGCCACGTTACAACGCAAAAAATCCGTCAGAGATAGGGCGAACCGAGCCATAGCACCTTCTCGATGAGTCGCACCGGGAAGGGTCGCGCGCGCAACCCCTCGAGCGTCACCAGCGTCGCCCCTTTCAGGGTTTCCTCGATATGCTCGTCGATCTCGGCGGCAAAGCCCTCGTTCAGCACCTCGAGATCGACCTCGAAATTCAGCCTGAGCGAGCGCGGGTCGAGATTGGAAGAGCCGACATAGGCCCAGGTGCCGTCGATCGTCAGCAATTTTGAATGGCTGAAGCTGCCGGTCGAGCGCCAGATGCGGCAGTAGTTCTTGAGGATCTGATCGAATTGCGCCGTCATCGCCCGGTCGACCAGCATGAGGTTATTGACGTCAGGCACGATGATATCGACTTCGACGCCGCGGCGCGCCGCCGTCACCAGGGCACTGATCAGTTCGCGGTCCGGCAGGAAATAGGGCGACATGATGCGGATCGATTGGCGCGCGATGGAAAAAGCGCCCATCAGCATCTTGTGGTTGGTTTCGACGCTGCGATCCGGCCCGGAAGCGACGACGCGCATCAGGATGGGATCGCCGGGGTTGCGCTGCGGCGGTTCGATGCGCCAGGCTTCGCCGTTCAACAACTCCCCAGTGGTGAAGCGCCAGTCTTCGGCGGCAAGGTCGAAGAGGTCGGCGACGACAGGGCCGGTGACGCTGAAATGCGTATCGTGGGCGAAGCTCTCGCCCGTTGCCTCCTCGCTGAAGCCCGCCCTGATATTCATCCCGCCCGTCAGCGCAATACGGCCGTCGACGATCAGGATCTTGCGGTGGGTGCGCAGATTGGCATAGGGCAGCCGCAAGCCCATGATGACGTTGCCGTTGAAGACGGCGACGGTGACGCCGCCATCCTTGAGATAGCCGAGAATGCTCGGCACTGAATAGCGTGCCCCAACGGCATCGATCAGCACCCGCACCGCCACGCCGCGCTTGACCGCCGCAATCAGCGCGTCGGCGATGCGCAGCCCGATGGCGTCGCGGTCGAAAATATAGGTTTCGAGCAGGATGCTGCGGCTCGCCCCGTCGACGGCTGATTTCATCGCCGCATAGGCCTCATCGCCGGTCTCCAGCATGTCGATCGCATTGCCCGAGGTCAGCGGGTTGCGGGTCACCCGGTCGCCCAGCGTCTGCAGCGCCGCAAAACGGCGGCCGAACTGGCTGATCACCGTCTCGGCCTCGGCGTCAAACGTTTCCAGCTCGTCGACACCGGGCGCAAGCAGCAGGGCATCGCGGCGAATGCTCAGCGATTTGCGGCGGATGCGGTTGATGCCGGCAATTGCATAGAGCAGCGCGCCGACGATCGGAGACAGGATGATGACACCGACCCAGCCGATCGCGGCGCGCACCTCCTCCTTGGTCATGGCGGCATGGATCGCCGCCGCGGCTCCCATGGCGATCGAAACGACAAAGAGGATATGCGGCCAGTAGGTCGACAGGAGATAGAACATCGCAGGCCAATATAACCGCGAAACGGCAGCGTTCAATTGCGCCTGCTCTCTCCTATGGCGCGAAATTTTTCGCCCGCCGCCATTCTTCGCCGCCGGCGGCGGCTCGGCGGCCGGGGAACAATCCCCGTTGCGAGCGATTGATCCCCAGGAGATGAGGATCGCGATCATGAACATCGCCGCAAACGTCGGCCCGGCCTTGACGCTCGAAGTCGCCGATGCGGACAGCATTGCCGAGCTCCGCCATCAGGCCGAAGGCTGCACCCGCTGCGATCTCTACAGGAATGCCACCCAGACCGTCTTCGGCGAAGGTCCTGACAAGGCCGAGATCGTTCTTGTCGGGGAACAACCGGGTGACCGGGAAGATATCGCCGGCAGGCCGTTTGTCGGCCCAGCCGGCCATCTCCTCGACCACTGTCTCGAAGAAGCCGGTCTCAATCGCGAGCAATGCTACGTCACCAATGCGGTCAAGCACTTCAAGTTCACGCCGCGCGGCAAACGGCGCCTGCATGCCAAACCCAATGCCGGCGAGATCCGGCGTTGCGCTTGGTGGCTCGGCGCCGAACTCAACATCCTGCAGCCGAAGCTCGTCGTGGCGCTGGGCGCAAGCGCGCTTTACGCGCTGCTTGGACCGAAGGCAAAACTGACGCCGGAGCGCGGCCATATCCTGCAGCCGAGGAACCATCCGCCCGTTCTCGTCACCATCCATCCTTCCTTTCTCCTGCGCATCCGTGACGAAACGGAGAGGCACCGACAGCGCGAGGCGTTCGTATCAGATCTGCACAAGGCGACGGAATTTCAGCTGCGATGAACGCGGATTCTCAACCCTGATATGCTGCAACGCGAAATATTTACGGTTGCAGGCCGATTTCGCTTGAAACAGCGGCCCTCGTCTGGAACCATCCAGGCAGTATCGCGTTCGAACGACGGCATTATGTGACTGGAGATCAGCGATGGCAGAAACTCGGGAAGAGTGGATCAAAAAACGTGCATACGCCCTCTGGGAAGAAGAGGGCTATCCGACAGGGCGAGATTCCATTCATTGGGAACAGGCACGCCACGAACGCGAAGCGCTCGAAGGCTCTGCTGCCTCTTCCAATGGCAAAGAGGCCAAGCCCAAGGCCAAGCGCACCGTGACGACCACGAAGCTTGCCGCAACAGGCGCCAAGACGAACGGCGTCGTCACGCCGGCGCCCAAGCGGACTGCGAGCCGCAAGACGGCATCCTGAACACAGGAATACCGATCACATCGATGAAAGGGGGCGTCGTTGCGGCGCCCTTCGGGGTTTCTTTGTCATACGCCTGAATTAGTTGTGTTTTATGGAAGTTCAGAGGTGGGCTTTTCCATGCGGGGGTGAATAGAAGCCGGATGACGCTGCAAGCTTTGAGGCTTCCCAAAAAAGTTGATCCCTCGCCCGATCGCCGGGAGCAAAACCAGACCGAGACTGTTGATGGCGAAACCGGGGAGAACGCCATGAACGACGGCGTGGCCGGGATTCTCTCCTTTGTCTTTTTCGCAGCCTGCGGCCGCGCCTTCACCGTGGTCGGGTGAGGTATGGAGATGTCGCTCCTGCTCGTCGCCGCGCTGCTCTATCTCGGTCTGGCGCTTGGATTGATCCTTGTCGTCGACAAGCTCGTCGGACTGGTTTTCCGCGACCCCCGCAGGCCGATGCAACTGCCCTCCTTCGACATTGGCCGCGCCCTCGCGGCGTCGCAAAAATTCTACCGAAAATAACCGCTCGGGGACGGCCCACGTCACCTTGCAAAAGATTGAACTAGCAGCGGTTAATGATATTTCGACACTCCCCTTTCCCTGCCTTAGCAAACCGCTATCTTGACGGTTGGACGAGCTGGACCCCTGCAGCCGCACCTCTTTCAGAAGGGCGAAGGCGGCTGCAGGACTTTCAATTGCTGCGGCCACACCGGCGCGGCGGGCGACAAGAAAGCGTTTTGGATGCGAAGCTTCGGCAAGGGCTGGCCGAGAGGCGGCGGCGAAATCGGCGAATTGCTGCGGCATCCGGCCTTTGAAGCCGTCGGTCTCGGACCGCCTGAAAGCTGGCCTGCTTCTCTCAAACATATCGCCGAAATGGTATTGAATTCGCGCCAGCCGAAATTCGTCGCCTGGGGTCCGGATCTCGCCTTCCTCTACAATGACGCCTACGTGCCTGTGTTCCCCGAGCGGCATCCCGCCGCACTCGGGAGACCCTTCCGCGAAGTCTGGGCGGATATCTGGGAGCAATTCTCGCCGATCGTTGCCAGCACGCTCAGCGGCAGCCCGCAGCTCTTCAAAGAGCTGCGCATTCCGATGCGCCGCGACGGCCGCACCGAGGACACGTGGTTCACCTTTTCCTATACGCCGCTGCGCGATGATGACGGCACCATCGCCGGCATCCTCTGCGCGACCCTCGACGTCACCGACCAGGTGGCGGCCAAGCGTGGCGAGAAGCTGGCGCTTGAAGAGCTGCGCGCCAAGTCGGAGGCGCTTGCCGTCGTCAATCGGGCGGGTGCGGCGATCACCGTCGAGCCGGACGTCGAACGCCTGACACAGATTGTCGTCGATGCCGGCGTGACGCTCACCGGCGCCGAATTCGGGGCGTTCTTCTACAATGTCGACTCTCCGGCGTCGACCGGAGGAATTTCGAAAAGTTCCCGATGCCGCGCAACACCAAGGTCTTCGCGCCGACCTTCGACGGCGAAGGTATCGTGCGCTCCGACGATATCCTGCTCGACCCGCGCTACGGGCAGAGCGCGCCGCATTTTGGCATGCCGAAGGGGCATCTGCCGGTCAGGAGCTATCTTGCCGTGCCGGTGAAATCGCGCGACGGCAGCGTCATCGGCGGCCTGTTTTTCGGCCACGCCGAACCCGGGCGTTTTTCGCAGGCCGCCGAGGCGAGCCTTGTCAGCCTCGCCGGCCAATCGGCCGTCGCGATCGACAATATCCGGCTCTTCCGTGCCGCCAAGGTCGAAATCGACCAGCGCCGCGACATGGAAGATCAATTGCGCAAACTCAACGAAATGCTCGAGGTCCGCGTCGCGGCTGAGATCGCCGAACGCCAGCAGGCCGAAGCGGCGCTTCAGCAAGCGCAGAAGATGGAATCGATCGGCAAGCTCACCGGCGGCGTCGCCCATGACTTCAACAATCTGCTGCAGGTGATCTCGGGCAATCTGCAGCTTCTCGGCAAGGACGTAGCGGAAAACGGCCGGGCCAAGGAGCGCATTGCCAATGCGCTTGTCGCCGTCGAACGCGGTTCGCGGCTGGCCAGCCAGCTGCTCGCCTTCGGCCGCCGCCAGCCTCTGGAACCGAAGGTGATCAATATCGGCCGCCTCGTCACCGGCATGGACGATATGCTGCGCCGCGCGCTCGGCGAAGAGATCGAGGTCGAGACCGTCGTCTCCGGAGGCCTCTGGAATACTTTCGCCGATCCGGTTCAGATCGAGAACGCCCTGCTCAACCTGGCGATCAACTCGCGCGACGCGATGGATGGCGCCGGCAGGTTGACGATCGAGGTCGGTAACGCCTTCCTCGACGATTCCTACAGCCGCACCCATCCTGAAGTGAAGGCCGGCCAATATGTCGTGCTGGCCGTCACCGATACCGGCTCCGGCATGACTGAGGCGGTCAAGGAGCAGGCCTTCGAGCCCTTCTTCTCGACGAAGCCCGAAGGCAAGGGCACCGGTCTCGGCCTGTCGATGGTCTACGGCTTCGTCAAGCAGTCGGGCGGCCATGTAAAGATTTACAGCCAGGCCGGCCAGGGCACGACCGTCAAGCTCTACCTCGCCCGCTCGTTCCGCAGCGAGGATCGCGTCACCGCCGCCGACACCGTGCCGGCAACCGGCGGGACCGAAACCATCCTTGTTGCCGAGGATGACGAGGGCGTTCGCACCAACCGTCGTCGAGATGCTCTCGGATCTCGGCTATTACGTCTTAAAGGCAAAGGATGCGCAAAGCGCGCAGACCGTTGTCGAGAGTGGCGCCCATATCGACCTGCTCTTTACCGATGTCGTCATGCCCGGACCGTTGAAGAGCCCGGAGCTTGCGCGTATGGCGCGCGCGCGTCTGCCCGATATCGCCGTGCTCTACACATCCGGCTATACGGAAGACTCGATCGTCCATGGCGGCAGGCTCGATCCCGGGCTGGAACTGCTCTCCAAGCCCTATACGCGCGAGGAGCTGGCCCGCAAGATCCGCCACGTGCTCGCCGCCCGGCCGCAAGCCGGCCGAGCGGCAGCCGATGCAGCTCGGCCCAATTCAAAACCCGCTGATCCAAGACATGCCGAGACTGCCGGAAAGCTGAAGCTGCTGCTCGTAGAAGACGATGCCTTCATCCGCATCGATACCGCCGAGATCCTGCAAGATCTCGGCTATGACGTCATTGAGGCCGAAAGCGGCGAAGCGGGGGCGGATATCCTTGGCCATACCGTCGTCGACATCGTCGTCGTCGATCTCGGGCTACCCGGCATGCCGGGATCGGCCTTTGCCGCCAGGGCTCGGGAGGCTCTTCCCTCGGTCGGGCTGGTCTTTGCCACGGGCGACAGCGACCTGCCTGTCGCCAATCGTCTCTCCGGCTCGGTGCTGCTGACGAAACCTTTCAACAGCGCCGCGCTTGAGCGGGCGGTCAAAACCGCCCTGCAGCAGCGGCCCTGAAGCTGTCGAACTCCGGATATTTGCCCAGCACATCAGCCTCGCTGGTGCAGCTGTCGTCGCGCGCCGTCAATTCGATCGAAATCGCGGTGGCGGAATCGAGGCGGCCACCGTCATGGCGGCTGCCTTCATCGTGATGGTTGGCACCATCCTGGTTGGTACCATTGTGATGGTTTGCACCATCGTGATAAACGGGAATGCGCGCGCCGCTCTGGCTGACCAGCACGGCATCACGGTTGAACCCCCTCTGCAGCAGCCAGTCGCGCGGCGCCATCAGGCGGATGTCAACCTCGTAGGATTGTCCCTTCCCTTCCTTGAGGCTGACGGTATAGGTGACCGGCGATACCTGGCCGTTCACGTCGATTACGCCGTTTCCGTCGGCTTGGACGAGGTGTTTTTCCATGTTCTCGGCTCCTTGCTATATATGGCTTATGCAGGCTTTCCCTTCGAAAACCGGGCAAAAACGGCTTTTGTTCCGAAATCCGGAGCCTGCCCTCAGGGAACTTTTGCACTCCGCGCCGGTTGGATTCTCCTCACAAACGCACTGCATCGCTTTGCAAAAACAGGGAGGCGAAGATGCCGCGAGGAGACAAATCCGACTATACCGACAAGCAGAAGCGCAAGGCCGAGCATATCGAGGAAAGCTATGAGGATCGCGGCGTTTCCGAGAAGGAAGCCGAACGGCGTGCCTGGGCGACGGTCAACAAGGAAAGCGGCGGCGGCAACAAGTCCGGGTCCGGCCGCGGCAAGAAGGACACGCATGAATCCTCCGAAAAGGGCGGCCGCGCCGGCGGCGCTGCATCGGCAGCCCGCTCGAAAGAGGAACGGTCCGCCTCGGCCAAGAAGGCGGCTGCGACACGCAAGCGCAACGAACACCACAGCCACCACTGACGATGGGCGCGGCGGCCCTGCCGCCGGCTGCAGCCGCAAAGGGATTTCGACATGGCCAAATCGAAGAAGAAATGGTCGCAGAGCGTCACCGAAAACAGCAACGCGATGGACCTGAAGGAAGGCGTGTTCAAATCGGACGATCCGAAGAAGATCGCTCGCTCGGTCAAGCATTCAGCCGAGGAGAGTGATCGCCGCAAGTCCAGCCCCTTCCGCGCGGCCATGTCGATGCTGACCTTCTACATCAACCGCGCCGGCGATCAGTTATCGAAAAAACGGCGCGGCACCCTTGAAAAGGCCAAGGACGAACTGCGAAAAGACTTCGGTCGTAAACCGAAGGATTAAGCTGAGATGGCGTATGAGCTTTATTATTGGGACGGCATCCAGGGTCGCGGTGAATTCGTCCGGCTTGCGCTGGAGGAAGCCGGCGCCGACTACGTCGACATCACCCGTGAGCCCGGCCGCGGCAGCGGCGCCATGTTCGACATCATGCAAAGCGAAAGCGAAGCGCATATTCCCTTCGCGCCGCCCTTCCTGAAGGATGGCGATCTGATTATCCCGCATGTCGCCAACATCCTGTTTTATCTCGGCCCGAGACTGGGGCTTGCCCCCGGGAATGAGGGCCTTCGTCATGTCGCCAACGGCCTGCAGCTCACCATTACCGATCTCATCGCCGAGGTGCACGACACGCATCACCCGATCGACATGTCACGATATTACGAAGAGCAGAAGCAGGAGGCGAAGGCCCGCTCGGCAGCCTTTATCGGCCAGCGCATTCCGAAGTACCTTGGCTATTTCGAGCGTGTGCTGCGGCAAAACCCTGATGGTTCCGGCCATATCGTCGGCGACGCGCTGACCTATGTCGACCTTTCGCTTTTCCAGGTGATAGAGGGCCTGACCTATGCCTTTCCGAAGGCCATGGACAAACGCAAGGCCGATTACCCCGCCCTTTTGACCCTGCATGCCGCGGTGGCAAAACGGCCGAACATCGCCCGCTATCTTGCCTCCCCTCGCCGCCTGCCCTTCAATGAGGAGGGTATTTTCAGGCATTATCCCGAGCTCGACAGCACGGAATGAGCGGGCCATTCATTGCAGCGGCACGGCCGCATCGAAGAAATCGCCCCAGGGATCGCGCGGCCGGGTCGCCAGCCGCTGCGGCACATTGGCGAGGGTGAAGGCGGCCGGACCGCTGAGTTCCTTCAGATCGGACCAATCGAGCGGCATCGACACCGGGGCACCCGGCCGCGCCCTGGTCGAATAGGGTGCGACCGCCGTGCTGCCGCGGCCGTTGCGGAGATAATCGATATAGATATGCCCGCCGCGTTTTGCCTTCGTCGCCGTTGCCAGATATTTCTCCGGCGCATCGGCCGACATGCTTTCGGCAAGCGAATGGGCGAAATCCTTGACCTCGGCCCAGCCGGCCTTCGGCGCAAGCGGTGTTACCACATGCAGCCCCTTGCCGCCTGATGTCTTGACGAAGGCTGCAAGGCCTCGGGCTTCCAGCCGCGCCTTCACGTCAAGTGCTGCCGATATCACCGCGCTCCAGACCACGTCCTCGCCGGGGTCGAGATCCATGATGATCATATCGGGTGTTTCCCAATGGTCGGTCGTCGTGCCCCAGGGGTGAATTTCAAGCGCCGCCGATTGCACAAGGGCGACAAGCCCGTCGAAACCGGAAATGCGCAGCAGTTTCTCGCCGTCCGCGTCCTGTGGATCGGCGATCTCCTCGATATGGGGATTCATGCCTTTCCAGCCATGTTTCTGGAAAAACCGCTGGTGGCTTTTTATTCCAGCCGGCAGGCGCAAAAGTGCCAGTGGCCGATTGACGAGATAGGGCGCCATGAAGGGCCAGACGGCGGCGTAATATTCCGACAGATTCCGCTTAGTCACGCCCTCGTCCGGCCAGTAAAGCCGGTCGGGATGGGTCAGGGATACGTCCGATGCCGGCGGGTTTGCGGGGTTCATTCCTCGATCTCGCGTGTCAGGAAATCAAGTAGCCTGTTTTCTTCCGCCCGCAAGCCCCGCAGCGGCTCGTTGCCACCCTCGATCAAAGGATGGTCATTGCCGGCAAGCGCGATGATTGCCGGATGGATATAGCTCGAGCGTGAGATTGCCGGCGTATTGTGCAGCGCTTCGGCCGCAGCCTCCGACATGTCCTTCACCGTCGGCCGGCCACCGGCGACAATTTTTTCGCGGGCCGCACCGAAGGCCGCCAACGATC
Source organism: Rhizobium sp. H4 (assembly GCF_003013335.1). Classification (NCBI taxonomy): domain Bacteria; kingdom Pseudomonadati; phylum Pseudomonadota; class Alphaproteobacteria; order Hyphomicrobiales; family Rhizobiaceae; genus Rhizobium; species Rhizobium sp. H4. The sequence continues at coordinate 142,142 of NZ_PSOW01000004.1, read as the reverse complement.
CGGCCCAAGTGCGGAATGTCTTAGCGGAAATCGGAATGCCCGATATCTCGGTCAGATAGGCATTCAGCCGGCCGGAATCGACCGGTTTCAGCGCGCCGCTTTCATCCTTCCAGACGAAAAGCTGACGGCCGGGCAGGTCGGCGATCTCTTCCAGGATCTTCTGCAGCCTGGGATGCTTGAGGCTGCGCTGGACGCGCTTGCCGCCCTTGGCGCGGAATTTCAGCTCGATCCGCCCGTCGACGATCTTCAGGTGCCGCTTCAATAGCGTCGTTGCACCATAGGTGCCGTTCTCCCTGACATAGGCCTGGTTGCCGACCCGCAGATGCGCCTCGTCGAGCAGCGTCGTCAGTGCCGCCAGCACGCCGTTGACATCTTCCGTACCGGTGTCGAGATGGCGCAGCACGGTGCGGCGGATCTTCGGCAATGCCCGGCCGAATTCGATCAGCTGGTGGAATTTTCCGGCACTGCGGAAGGATTGCCAGTCCTTGTGATAGCGATATTGCTTGCGCCCGCGCGCATCGATGCCGGTCGCCTGGAGGTGGCCGTTCTCGTAGAGACAGATCCAGACATTCTCATAGGCCGGCGGCAGGCCGAGCGCGCCGATGCGCGCCCGCTGCAACTCATCGGAAAGCGTCGTACCGTCCGGCATGACATAGCTGAAGCCCTTGCCTTTCCTTCGTCTGCGGATGCCCGGTTCGGCATCGCTGACATAGATGAGGCCAAGTTCGGTGATGACTTCGGCATTCATGCTGTTGACGACCTGCTATTTGCCGCGACGGCCGAACTGGAACCACCGGCGGCGCTGGGCTTTACTCGCCCCCTCTGGCGGCTGGGTCTGGCCTTTCGGCGCAAAGACGGCCAGGCTCTGGGTGTAGACCATGACCGGATTGTCCTGATCGTGCACGTCGAAGGCCCCGGTCTCCGCGCCGGTGTCTAGAACCCGTGACCACTCAGTCAACCCGTTCACCTCCGGCAGATGCACTTGGCAATCACCGCCAGCGTTGAAGACGAGGAAAAGATCGTCCATCGTCTCGGTATCCGGCGCATGCGCGCTTTTCGAGAGGTACACGCCGAGCACCTGCAATCCGTCGTCGTTCCAGGCCACATCATCCATGAAACCACCGTCCGGCTTGTACCAGGCGATTTCGATGCGCCCATCCTCACTCGTATCTCCGGTCAGGAACCGCTCCTGCCGGAGCACGGGATGGGCTTTGCGGAAGGCGACGGCCTGCCGGCAGAAATCGAGGAAGGGATCCTCGAGCCCGTCCCAACCCGTCCAGCCGATCTCATTGTCCTGGCAATAGGCGTTGTTGTTGCCGCCCTGGCTGTTACCGAGCTCGTCGCCGGCCAGGATCATCGGCACGCCCTGGGACAGCATCAGCGTCGCCATCATGTTGCGGCGACGGCGTGCCCGGGCCGCATTGATATCGGCATTATCGGTGGCGCCCTCCACACCCATATTGTCGGAATGATTGTCCGAATGGCCGTCGCGGCCGTCCTCGCCGTTCGCCTCGTTATGCTTGCCGTCGAAGGAGACGGTATCCATCAGGGTGAAGCCGTCGTGGGCAGACAGAAGATTGATCGAGGAGGTTGCCCCCCGGTCCGAATGGTTGAATTGCAGCGCCGAGCCGGTGATGCGCGCCGCCAGTTCCGACACCATGCCGCCGTCGCCTTTCCAGAACCGGCGCACATCGTCGCGGAACTTGTCGTTCCATTCGCGAAAAGGGTGCGGGAAACCGCCGACCTGATACCCGCCTTCGCCGATATCCCAGGGTTCGGCGATCAGCTTGACGCCCGACAGGATTGGATCCTGACGGATAGCGCCGAAGAACAGACCCTGTCGATCGAACTCCAGGTCCTGACGGCCGAGCGTGCTGGCGAGATCGAAGCGGAAGCCGTCGATGTGCATGACCCCCACCCAATAGCGCAGGCTATCGAGCACCATGCGCATCACCATGGGATTGGCAACGTTCAACGTATTGCCGGTGCCCGTCGTGTCGAAGGTATGGCGCGGGTCGTCTGGAGAGAGGATGTAGTAGCTCGCATTGTCGAGCCCGCGGAAGGACAGCGTCGGCCCCTTCTCGCTGCCCTCGGCTGTGTGGTTGTAGACCACATCCATGATGACCTCGATGCCCGCGGCATGGAACCGCTTCACCATGGTCTTGATTTCGGTGATCCTGTCATTGGAGAGATAACGCGTCTGCGGCGCAAAAAAGCCGAGCGTCTGGTAGCCCCAGTAGTTCCTCAGCTTTTTTTCCAGCAGATAACGATCGTCGAGGAAGTACTGGATCGGCAAGAGCTCGATTGCCGAAATGCCGAGCTTGACGAGATGGTCGACGATCGGATCGCTGCACATGCCGAGAAAGGTGCCGCGCAACCGGTCGGGCACCTTCGGATGCGTCATCGTCAGGCCGCGCACATGCGCCTCGTAGATGATGGTGTCGGGCCAGGGGCGGCGGATCGCCTCTTCACCCGCCCAGTCGAAATCAGGATCCTGCACCACGCTCTTGACCATGAAGGGTGCGCTGTCGCGCTCATCGAAGGAAAGATCGTCCTCGCCGATCCGGTAGCCGAACAGCGCGTCGTCCCATTTCAGGTCCCCCGTTACCTGCTTGGCATAGGGATCGAGCAGCAGCTTGTTCGGATTGAAGCGATGGCCGGCCTGCGGGTCGTAGGGCCCGTGGGCGCGATAACCGTAGACCGTGCCGGGGCCGAGGCCGGCAATATAGCCCGACCAGATATCGCCCTCGCGTTTGGGCAGCGGCAGCCGCGCGATCTCGTTCTTTCCGTCGGGGGAGAAGAGGCAAAGCTCGATCTGTTCCGCATGGGCTGAGAAGACGGCGAAGTGGGTGCCTGAACCAATATATTCCGCCCCGAGCTCCGGTTTGAGGAAGTCGAGTTCCGAAAATGAAAAGCTCATGGTGCCCCGCTTGAAAATATGGCCAAGCGGGAAACGTGACGGCGGTTCGAAAGTTCCCTGCGGCGGGGCAAAAGGAAAGAGGCCCCTCCGGAGAGTATGGCTAGGGCATCAGCTGGCCGCCATTGACCTCGATGATCTGGCCCGTGATGTAGCCGGACAGCGTCGGCGAGGCGAGAAACAGATAGGCGCCGACGCAATCCTCGGAGGTGCCGACGAAACCCATCGGGATCGACTTGCGCTGCAGCTCCATCTGCTCGTCATTGGTATAACGCTCGTGGAAAGGTGTCGCGATGACGCCCGGCGCCACGGCGTTCACACGGATCCGGTCGGCGACGAATTCCTTGGCATGGCCGCGCGTGATCGTCGAGACGAAACCCTTCGACGCCGCATAGAGGATCGCGCCATTGCCGCCGCCGTTGCGCGCCGCGATCGAGGTGGTGTTGATGATGAAGCCGCCCTGCTTTTTCAGCCAGGGATGGGCCGCACGCGTCGCAGCCAGCACCGAGCGGGCGTTGAGATCCATGACAGCCGCATAATGCGCATCGGTATATTCCGAAGTCGGCTTGCGCCCCAGCATGCCGCCGGCATTGTTGATCAACCCGTCGAGATGGCCGAAGGTCTTCGCCGTCTCCTCGACGACCCGCTCCGTCTCGCCTTCCCGCGACACGTCGCCCTGGATCAGATGCACGGTACCGCCGACCGCGCGGATCTCCTCGGCGAGCGTCTCCGCCGGTTCACGGCTGGCGTTGTAATGCACGCCGACCTTGGCGCCTTGTGCCGCAAAGGCGCGGGCGAGCGCCGCACCGATGCCGGTCGAGGCGCCGGTGATCAGCACGGCTTTCCCAGATAGATCCGGCAGTTTGATCGATGCGAGCAATTGAGCAAGTTCTGTCATGGCTATGAAGCCTCCCGAGAAACCAAGGACATAGGTGATGAAACAGGCACGGGAAGTCTATCAGCCGAAATCGGCGAAGAGCAACGCACGAAAAGGCGAGAATTGCATGAGAGGTCCGACCGACACCGCATGCATTGCCGGTGGGAAATTCAGGGGTGCAAGTCACGGCGAACCTTCGCGACCGCCGGCAGTCCCGGCGGCCTTAAATGTTTCCTCAGCGCGGCAATCCTGAAGATGGCATTGGCGGCGCCATAACCGCGGTAACCGCGCCGCTCGACGATCTCGAAGAACAGTCCCTCGCCATGGGTCGGGCTGTAGAGCTGGAAATATTCGCCGGCCTCGTCGCGGTCATAGAGGATGTTGTTGGCCTTGAGGCGTTCGGCGAATTCGGCATCGAGGCCGAAGCGGGCTTCGAGATCGTCATAATAGTTCGGCGAGATCGAAAGCGAGACGAAGCCGTTGGCGGCAAGGGCGGCGGCGGTCGCGAAGATGTCGTCGGTCCTGAAGGCGAGATGCTGGATGCCGGAGCCGAAGGTCTCGGCGATGAAGCGGCCGGCGAGCGTGTTGCGGTTTTCCGCCCCGTTCATGGTGATGCGCAGCGAGCCTTCTACATTCTCCACCACCTGGCTACGGACGATGCCGGAGGGATCGACGATATCGACCATCGGCGTCTTCTCGGCCTCGACGAGCGAGGTGTAGAAGAGCAGCCAGGTCAGCAGTTCCTCGTACTTCATCGTCTGCGCCATATGGTCGATCGATTGCAGCCCGGCCGGCTGCAGCGCGGCATCGTCGTCGATCGCATCGAATTCGATCTCCCAGATGCGGGCAAGCTCGCTCTGTCGGTCGAGGAAATAGAGGACACCGCCACCAACGCCACGCACCGCCGGCATCTCGATCTCGCCGGCATCGAGCGCTTGCTCGAAGCGTTCCGCCCCGAGTGCGACGGCGCGCTGCAGCGCCGCCTTGGCATCGTCGACCATCAGGCCGGCGGCATAGGCCGAGGTGCCGTGCACGGCATAGGAGGCGCTGGCAAAACCCTTGCGTTCGGTGTTGACGACGAGATTGATCGCGCCCTGGCGAAAGACCGTCACCTGCTTGCTCTTATGCCTGGCCGCCTTGCGGAAACCGAGGCTTGCAAACAGCGCCTCGAGCGCCGCCGCCTCGTCCTCGTCGGCCGTGAACTCGATGAAGGCGATGCCCTCGACCTTGGCGCGCGGCGGCATCGCCGGCACCGGCAGCGCGCTCTCCGGCTGCTGGCGCTTCACCTGATCGCTGAGATAGATCAGCGAGCGGCGGCCATCGACCGCGATCGCATTGGCAGATCCGCCGCGAAACTGGTCGTTGAAGATCTCCAGCGACAGATAGCCGTCATAACCGGTGGCGGCGACCGCCTTCATGAAGTCGAGCACCGGCAGGTCACCTTCACCGGGCATGTTGCGGAAGTGCCGGCTCCAGTAGAGCAGATCCATGTCGATCAGCGGCGCATCGGCGAGCTGGATGATGAAGATCTTCTCCTTCGGGATCGAGCGGATCGAATTGACGTCGATCTTGCGCGACAGCGTATGAAAGCTGTCGAGGATCAGGCCGATATTCGGATGATCGGCCCGCCGGACGATCTCCCAGGCATCGCGGTGATCGTTGATGTGACGGCCCCAGGCAAGTGCCTCGTAGCCGACGCGCAGGCCGCGCCTGGCGGCGCGCTCACCGAGTTCGTGAAAATCGGCCGCCGCCCGGTCGAGGCCACCGAGTGCGGCCGGCGAGACGTTCGAACAGACCAGCACCAGGTCGGTGCCCATCTCCTGCATCAGGTCGAACTTGCGTTCGGCCCGGTCGAAGGTACGGCTGCGCAGCGGCTCCGGCATGCCTTCGAAGTCGCGGAACGGCTGAAACAGCGTGATCTCCATGCCGAGATCGCGCACCATGCGGCCGACCTCCTTCGGGCTCTCGTCGAAGATCAGCAAATCATTCTCGAAAATCTCCACCCCGTCGAAACCGGCCTTGGCGATTGCCTCCAGCTTGTCGCTGAGGTCGCCGCTCAGCGAGACGGTCGCTATCGATGTCTTCATCGGCGTGATCCTTCCGATACGCGTCAAGTCGTCATCGTCTTGGCGACGAGCCGCGCGGCCGCCTCGAGTGCGAGCTCATAGCCATCCGGCCCGAGGCCGCAGATCACACCGGTCGCCGCAAAGGAAATGTAGGAGTGATGGCGAAAACTCTCGCGCCGATGCACGTTGGTGATGTGCAGCTCGATGATCGGGCCCTCGAAGGTCTTCAGCGCATCATGGATCGCGAGCGATGTGTGGGTATAGGCGCCGGCATTGATGACGATGGCGTCGGCGGCGTGGCGGGCCTCATGGATCCAGTCGATCAATTCACCCTCGTGATTGGACTGCCGGAAGACGACCCCATGCTTTCGCCCTGCAGGGCTCCCATGACACATGGTTTCGATATCGGCGAGCGTCGTTCTGCCATAAATATGCGGCTCCCGCTGGCCGAGCAGATTGAGGTTGGACCCATTGAGAACGAAGATCGGTTTCATGTCAGGATGCTTTCCTTGGATTCGTATCTTGGGAGGCCGGCGGGTATTTCCCGGCGGCGAGCGCCTCGTAACGATCATCGAGATCGACCCTCCTTCCCGATGCGGCAGCCTCGGCCACGGCAAGCGTCGCGATCAGCGTTCGCGCGCCATCCTCGACGGTGAGCAAGGATTCCGCCTTGCCGAGGACGACATCGCGGAAATGGTCGAGCTGGGCGCGGTAAGGATCGATGGAGCTTGCAAAAAGCCGCTGCGACTGGATCGGCCTGTTCCAGTTCTGGCCGCCATCCGCCTGCGCCCAATGGACCAGGCTCGGGAATTCCAGCGAACCGCGACTGCCGACGAAGCGGTAGCTGCTTTCTCCGCTGAACGGAAATTCGGCCGCTTCACCGACGCCCTGTTCGGTCGTCCAGGGCGAAACAGCACTGTCGCTCGCAAAGACGGTACCGATGCAGCCTGCGTCGAATTCGAGCAGGGCGCCGGCCGTATCCTCGACTGGAAATTGCCGCTGGCGGCTTGAGGAGATGGCGCTGACGCCTCGGATCTCGCCGGCGGTGTAGCGCAGGAAATCGATCTCGTGGATGAGGTTGATCAGGATCGGACCGCCGCCCGACTGGGTGCGCCACGGCGCGATACGGAAATAATCATCCGGCTTGTAGGCCGCCCAGATGGCGGAGACCCCGACAAGATTGCCGATCAATCCGTCCCCGAGCAGGCGCCTCAGCGTCTTGACCTGATCGTGATGGCGGCGGTGGTGGCCGACAAGTGTCCGGACCTTGTTTGCGCGCACCTCCAGAAGCAGCTCGGCAGCACTTTCGAGCGTATCTGTGACCGGCTTTTCGATCAGCATATCGATCCCGAGACGTGCGCATTCTATGCCGATCGACGCATGGCTCTGATTGGGCGAAGCAATGATGACCGCCTGCGGCCGCGCCTGGTCGAGCAATGATCTGTAATCCCCGAAGACCGCGATGCCGGGATATTGAGCCGAGACGGCATCGCGATCGAGGTCGGCGATGCCGGCCAGCTCGAAATCGGGATGCTCGATGGCCTTCTTGATGTGCTTGCGGCCGATCAGGCCCGCACCGATGACGCCGATGGAAATATTTGCCATGCTTTCAACCATTCCGTTTCAGTCACATGAAGTCTGCGGGCACGCGCGAGGCGACTGCCTGCCAATGGCTTTTCGAGATTTTTCGAGCGGCGTGTCGCCGTCGAAGCAAAGGCCTCGTCCCGCTCAGTGCCCGAGAATCTGTCCGAGAAAGGCGCGGGTGCGCTCGTTCCGGGGTGCGGTGAAGAATTCCTCGGGAGGCGCCTCCTCGATGATTTCGCCGTTCGCCATGAAGATCACGCGATCGGCCACAGCGCGTGCAAAGCCCATTTCGTGAGTCACGCAGATCATCGTTCGCCTTTCGCCGGCGAGCGAGACCATGGTGTCGAGCACCTCCTTGACCATTTCGGGATCGAGGGCGGAAGTCGGCTCGTCGAAGAGCATCACCTTGGGATCCATGCAGAGCGCGCGGGCAATCGCCACGCGCTGCTGCTGGCCGCCGGAAAGCTGCGCCGGATATTTATGCATCTGATCGGAGATGCGCACACGCTCGAGATAGGCGCGCGCGACCTCTTCCGCCTGCGTCGCTTTCATCCCCCGAACCTTCATCGGCGCGAGCATGCAGTTCCTCAGAACCGTCATGTGTGGGAAGAGATTGAACTGCTGGAAGACCATACCGACCTCACGCCGGATAGCGTCGATCGAGGCGCCGGATTTCAACTCGATGCCATCGACGACAACCCGGCCGCCGGCAAAGTTCTCGAGATAGTTGATGCAGCGGATAAGTGTAGATTTCCCTGAGCCGGACGGACCGCAGAGAACGACCTTCTCGCCCTGCCTCACCGTCAGGTTGATGCTCTTCAGAGCATGGAAGGCGCCGTAATACTTGTCCACGGCTTCCATGACGATCATTGGATCGGCAGTGGCATTGTCCGTAATTTTCGCCATCGTATTCACGGCGTCTTCCTCATCTGCTTGGTTATTGAACGGCGAACGGGATGTCAGGCAGCGAATCCGGGAAGTCGGGCGTGTCCTGGCCAAGCCATTTCTGGTAGATCTTCTCGAGGCGGCCGTCGGCGCGAACCTTGTCGATGAAGGCGTTCAACTCTTCGACGAACTGCTTTTGGCCCGGGCGCACGGAAATGCCGTTATATTGCCGGTTGAACTGCAGTTTCTTTTCGAATTTGAAGTCGGGCGCGATCTTGGCGATGCTGAGGAAGTAAGTGTTGTTGGCACCGAGTGCGTCGACCTGACCGGAAAGAAAGGCCTGGATGGCGGTGGCATCGTCATCGAAGCGCTGGATCGTCGCCCCTTGCGGAGCATTCTTGGTCACCTGCGTATCCTGTGCCGAGGAGCGGGCAACTGCAATCCGCAGGCCCTTGAGGTCTTCCGGCGCCTTGATGTTTGTCTCCGGCTTGGCGAGCAGTATGATGTCGATCGCCGAATAGGGCTTGGTGAACTGCACCACCTTGGCGCGGTCGGGATACATGCCCATCACGGCAATCAGCGCATCGACCTTGTTGGTCATCAAGGTCGGTATACGGTTGGCGACGGCAACGCGGTTGAACTCGACCGGCACCCCGATCTCCTCGCCGAGAAGCTTGGCGAAATCGGCATCGAAGCCGGCGCTCTGATTGCTTTCGTCGACGAACCCCCATGGCGGATTCTCGCCCTGAATGCCGATCACGATCTTGCCGTTCGCCTTCAGCTCCGCAAAGCTCTGCGCATCGGCCTGGCCGGCGCCGAATGCGACGAAAAGGCCAAGGCCGATTGCCCCCACAGCCCCCCAGGCTTTCCTCAACATAGTGGTATTCTTGATCATTAGGCTTCCTCCTTGCCCTTTAGCGTGATCCCCTGCGCGCGTTAGCGGGCGCTCGCAAAGCGTTTTTCCAGCTGGAAACTGAAGTGCGACAGCGGCCAGCACAGCGCGAAGTAAAGCGCGCCGACGAGGCCGAAGACGATAAGCGGTTGATAGGTCGCGTTGGACACGATCTGGCCTGCGCGCGTCAGCTCGGTGAAGCCGATGATTGCGGCAAGCGACGTGCCCTTGACCAGTTGCACAAGGAAGCCGACGGTGCTCGGCAGCGAAATCCGCAGCGCCTGCGGCAGGATGACGTAGACGATACGGCTCCGGTATCCGAGCCCGAGCGCCCTGGCCGCCTCATCCTGCCCCTTCGGCAGCGCCATGATGGTGCTGCGCCAGATTTCGCCGAGATAGGCGCTCGCATGCAGCGTCAGGCCGGCGGCCACCGCGATCCAGGCATTGACCGTGATGCCGATCAGCGGCAGGCCGTAATAAATCACAAAGAGCTGCATCAGCAGCGGCGTGCCCTGAAAGACGATGATGAAGGCTGCCGCAGCGCCTCGCAGCGCCTGCAATGGCGCGGTGCGGATCAGGGCGATGCAGAGCCCGCCGCCGGCGCCGCAGACAAAGGCGATGGCTGCGAGCAGGATCGTCCAGCGGAAAGCTTCGAGCAGGATGATGATCTGGTTGAGGCCGAGTGTCTGAACCATTGCCGTCACCGTGTCGGATAGGAGAGAAGGCCGCGCTCGATTGCGGCGAAGAGGCCCGTCAGCATGGCGGACATTCCGAGGTAAAGTCCGGTCAGGGTCAGGTAGACCTCAAAGCTGCGAAAGGTCGTCGATTCCAGCTCCTGACCAATGCTGGCCAGCTCCATTGCCGATATCGAGGCGACCACGCTGGAGGTCAGCATCAACAGGATGAACTGGCTTGCGAGTGCGGGAAAGCTGACGCGCAACGCCGGGCGCAGGATGATGTAGCGGAACACCTGGAAACCGTTCAGGCCGAGCGCGCGGCCTGCCTCGACCTGGCCCTGGTGGATCGATTCCACCCCGCCGCGGATGATCTCGGCGGCATAAGCGCCGCCGTTAAGACCGAGTGCCACGACAGCGGCCGTATCGGGCGCCAGTCTGACGCCGATCGACGGCAGGCCGAGATAGATGAAAAAGGCCTGAACCGGAAAGGGGGTATTGCGGATGATCTCGATGAAACCTTTCACGAGCCAGACAAACGGCCCGAACCCGGTCCGGCGCAGGGCAACACAGAGAAGGCCGATGGCAAAGCCCATCGCCATTGCCTTGGTCGAGATCGCAAGCGTCAGCCAGCATCCATAGAGAAGCCGAGGCCACGCGTCGAAAATGACGCTGAAGTCGAATTGATAGCTCACCGTGAGCCCCTCCCGAGCCGCAAGCGCCTTCTCCATCCCAGGCGCCTGCGTCCAAATGTTCATCTTGGTACAAAGATAGTCAGATGATCGAATATCTGTCAACTCCTCGACCAGGTTAACTGACTTGCCCTATAATCCGATTTAATTCAGGGATTTATGCGCGTGTCTTGCTAATTTTGAGTTTTGTTTTGTACATTTTTTTGGACCGGCAGCGATAGTTTTGTCACTCCTAAAATGTTCGAACTGGTTCAAAATTGCGAAAGATGCTGCAGGAGAATCCAGCACTCAAAGGAATTGGATCGGAGGAGAGCTTTCGGAATGTTCGGGGACGACCATACTTGCAAAGCGGGCCAAAGGTCGCGATAAGGGCGATTACATTTGGCTGGTCAGTGAGGAACCATGGCTGAAAGTGGGGGTAAATCCGCCAAGTCGCAAGCGACGCAAAAATATCAACGGCAGCAGCGCTCCAACGATCCCGATCAGACCCGCGCCGATATTCTCGAGGCGGCGGAGGACCAGTTCGCCCGGCGCGGTTTCGCCGGCACGACGATCGACAGCATCGCGCAGAAGACCCGTCGCAGCAAGCGAATGATCTATTACTATTTCAATTCGAAGGCGAAGCTCTATGTCGCCGTGCTCGAAAATGCCTATGCGCGCATCCGCGTCGCCGAGGCGAAGGTCAATCTCGGGGAGGACGATCCCCGCCAGTCGCTGAAGAACCTCGTGGACTTCTGCTTCGATTTTCACTTCGATCATCCCACATATGTCAAATTGATCGTCAGTGAAAATCTCAACGAAGCAAAGTACCTGACGGCTTCTTCGCTGGTCGGCGAACTGCACCGGCCGATTCTGCAACGCATCGATCAATGCCTGCGTCTCGGATATCAGAAGGAACTTTTCCATCAGGTCGTTACGCCGATGGAAATCCATATGACGCTGAGCGGCCTCTGCTTCTTCAACGTTTCAAACCGCGCAACGTTCTCGGCGATCTTCGACGTCGACATGACGTCCGCGGCCGCCCGGCGCGCCCGCAAGCAGCAGATCCTGCTGACGATCCTCGGGCGGCTGAACACGACGATGCAAGGCTTCGTGTCGGATTTCTCCTAATGATCGATCCTCGGGCGACCTATGCTCCCAGGATTCGCCAACTCACGAAGACACTCCGAACGCCGGCTGCGGCAAGGCTGGAGAGCATCGTCGCCGCACCGAGCACGGTGCCGATGATGCGCTGGCCGAAATATTCCCGCGCCAGGACCGCATAGAGCGGCATCACGCCGCCATAGGCACTGCCGAAAATGATGGCGAGTGCGTAGAATTCGCCGAGTTGGCTGACGAACAGGTAGGTCGCGAGTGCCGCCGCCTGCACCAGCAAGCCGGCGACGAGCACCGGCTTCACGCCGATCCGGTCGGCAAGGCTGCCATAAAGCAGCCGGCCGCCTAGCCCCGCCAGGCCCTCGACGCTGTAGATGCTGACGGCGGCCATCGGAGCGACGCCGCAGATCGTCGCATAGTTCACCATGTGGAAGATCGGCCCGGAATGGGCCGCACAACAGGCAAAGAAGGTCAGGCCGAGTACGATGAATTGCGGCGATCGGAAGACCTTCGACAGCTGAGGCCGGGCGCCTTCCACGGCAAACTCGGTGCCGGCATCGGCGGTCTCGGCAGGCGCGCGCCGGACCAGCAGGGCAGCCGGCAGCAGCAGCACCCATACGGCAACGCCGATGATCAACATCGCGGGCCGCCATTCATAGGCGGAAATCAGCCAGCGCGCGAATGGCGAGATCGTCATCGGCGCGACGCCCATGCCGGCGGAAACGAGCGACACGGCAAGCCCGCGATTGACGTCGAACCAGGCGGTCGTCGCCGCGATCATCGGCGCGAAAAAGGCGCTGGCGGCCAATCCGACGAGCATGCCGTAGGTCAGCTGGAACTGCGTGAGCGTCTCGGCACGGCTCGCCAGCACCAGCGCCAGACCGAGCAGCACGGATCCGATCATCACCACGATCCGCGGACCAAAGCGGTCGCTGGCTGCACCCCAGAGGAAGCCGCCGAAACCCATGACGATGAAGTTCAGCGTCATCGCGCTGGCAATGCCGACATGCGACCAGCCGGTGGCGCTCGCGATCGGCTCCTGGAAAATCGCCAGCGAGAACATTGCGCCGATTGCCACGCAGGACATCAAAGCGCCGACGGCGACGATGACCCAACGATAGGGAACTCTCATGGCTTCCAACCTCCATGCCGACAGTGATCGCGACGATGCGGCCGGCTTGCCGCATCTCGCCTACGATCAATGACGTTTGGAGCGCTGCGATTTCGACACCGCCCTCAGATCTTTTTCCGTACGGTCCTACAGAGTTCGAAACATCACCAGTGCGTCGACATAACCTTGCGTGGGATGGAGGAAGACGCCGGGAAGCCGGCCGACGATGTCGAAGCCGAGCGATTGCCAGAGCTCAACGGCGCGGCGATTGCTGCTGACGACGAAGTTGAACTGCATAGCCCGGAAGCCCCTGGTGCGGGCATGCTCCAGCGAATGTTCATGCATGCGGCGGGCGACGCCACGGCCGCCGGCTGCGGGATCGGTCATATAGCCGCAATTGCAGACATGGCGCCCGCCGCCGGCCTGATTGGCCTTGATGTAATAGGTGCCGAGGATGCCGCCGCCCTCTTCCGCGACGAAGGTCTCGCGGTCCGGCCCCATCCAGTAGGCGAGCGCATCGGCTTCCGAGAGATCGCGGTCGAGCGCATAGGTCTCGCCGGCACGGATCGTCGGGCCGATGATCCTCCAGATGGCACTTCGGTCGTCGCTGTTTGCAGGTCGGATCAGCATGCCAGGTTTCTATCGAAGCTGGCCGCGGCGCGCAACGGCGCGCTCAAACCCTTTCGAGCGCGATCGCGATCCCTTGCCCGACACCGATGCACATGGTCGACAGCGAATATCGACCGCCGGTCTCTTGAAGCTCGAGCGCCGCCGTGCCGGTGATGCGAGCGCCTGACATGCCCAAGGGATGGCCGAGCGCGATGGCGCCGCCATTGCGGTTGACCCGCTCGTCGTCATCGGCAATGCCGAGCGCGCGCAGCACCGCCAGCCCCTGGCTGGCAAAGGCCTCGTTGAGCTCGATGACATCGAACTTTTCCTGGGTCATGCCGAGCCGGGCCATCAGCTTGCGCGAGGCGGGAATCGGCCCGACGCCCATCACCCGTGGCGGAACGGCGGCCGAGGCGCCGCCGAGGATGCGGGCGATCGGCGTCAGGCGGTATTTTCGCGCCGCGGCTTCCGAAGCGACGATCAGTGCGGCCGCGCCATCGTTGACGCCGGAGGCATTGCCTGCCGTCACCGTGCCGCCTTCCCTCTTGAAAGGTGTGGCGAGTTTCGCCAGCGCTTCCATCGTCGTCGCGCGCGGATGCTCATCCTTGTCGACGACAACCGGATCGCCCTTGCGTTGCGGGATGGTCACCGAGGTGATCTCCTTCGCCAGCCTTCCGCTTGCCTGCGCCGCCGCTGCCTTCGCCTGGCTGCGCACCGCAAAGGCATCCTGGTCCTCGCGGCTGACATGATAGTCCTCGGCGACGTTCTCACCGGTCTCCGGCATGGAATCGACGCCATATTGCTTCTTCATCAGCGGGTTGACGAAACGCCAGCCGATCGTGGTGTCGTGGATCTCGGCGGCCCGGGAAAAGGCCGTCTCGGCCTTCGGCATGACGAAGGGCGCCCGTGACATGCTTTCGACCCCGCCAGCTATCATCAGCTCCGCCTCGCCGGCGCGGATGGCGCGGGCCGCAGTGATCACCGCATCCATGCCGGAGCCGCAGAGCCGGTTGATCGTCGTGCCCGGAACGGCAATCGGCAGACCAGCGAGCAGCGCCGACATGCGCGACACATTGCGGTTGTCCTCGCCCGCCTGGTTGGCGCAGCCGAAAATCACGTCGTCGACGGCTTCCCAGTCGACCGCGCCGTTGCGCTCCATCAGCGCCTTCAGCGGGACGGCGCCGAGATCATCGGCGCGCACCTGCGAAAGCGCGCCGGCGAAACGGCCGATCGGCGTTCTGACATAGTCGCAGATAAAAGCTTCGGTCATGGCTTTCCCTTCAGAGCTTCGGAACGATGAGGTCGGCAACCGGCCCCTCGATATGCAGCCGCGCGCCGGTCATCGCCTGCAATTCCTCCTCAGACATCGCAGCCAGCTTCTCACGCAGGACGAAACGTCCGTCGACGATGTCGATGACGGCGTGGCTGGTGTAAACGCGGGTGATGCAGGCCACACCGGTCAGTGGAAAGCTGCACTTTTCCACCAGCTTCGGCTCGCCCGTCTTGGTGACGTGCTCGGTGATGACGCAGACCTGCTTGGCGCCGTGCACCAGATCCATGGCGCCGCCGACCGCAGGCACGCCCTTGCTGCCCACCCGCCAGTTGGCGAGGTCGCCGTTCTCGGCAACCTGATAGGCGCCGAGGATGGCAACGTCGAGATGGCCGCCGCGCACCATGGCGAAGCTGTCGGCGTGATGGAAGAAGGCAGCACCCGGCTTCAGCGTCACCGCCTTCTTGCCGGCGTTGATGAGGTCCCAGTCTTCCTCGCCCTCGGCCGGCGGCTCGCCGAAATTCAGGATGCCGTTTTCGGTATGAAAGATCGCCTGGCGGCCGGGCGGCTGATAGCGGGCGACCATTTCGGGAAACCCGATGCCGAGGTTCACATAGGCGCCGTCGGCGATATCCTGGGCGGCGCGCCAGGCGATCTGCGCGTTGGAAAGCTTGATGTCTTCTCTGGTATCGACGGTCATACGTAGGCCACTCCGGCTCGAATGAGCTCTTCTTCCTGCTGCGGATTGGCAACGGCGACGACGCGGTCGACGAAGATGCCGGGGGTCACCACATGCTCGGGATCGATGCCGCCGGCCGGCACGATCGACGAGACCTGGGCGATGGTCTTTTGCGCCGCCATGCACATCAGCGGATTGAAGTTGCGGCCAGCCTTTTTGTAGGTGAGGTTGCCGTGGACGTCACCGATCTCACCTTTGACGATGGCGAAATCCGCCTTCAGCCAGCGTTCCTGCACGTAATGACGGCCGTCGAATTCGGCGATGACCTTGCCGTCCGCCAGTTCAGTGCCATAGGCCGTCGGCGTGTAAAAAGCCGGAATGCCGGCCCCGCCAGCGCGGATGCGCTCGGCCAGCGTCCCCTGCGGCACCAGCTCGAGCTCAATTTCGCCGGCCAGATATTTGTCGGTGAAAGCGCGCGGATCCGACGAACGCGGGAACGAGCAGATCATCTTCCTGACCATACCGGCATCGATCATCGCCGCGATGCCGATGCGGCCGTTGCCGGCATTGTTGTTGATGACGGTAAGGTTCTTGGAGCCCTTGTCGATCAGGGCATGGATCAATTCGATCGGCGCGCCCGAGCCGCCGAAACCACCAATCATCACCGTCGCGCCGTCACCGATCTCGGAGACGGCCTGCGCCGTGCTCCCGACTGTCTTGTCCATGCCGGATCTCCTTGGCTCGATCGCCCAGACACCTGCCTGTCCGATCCTCTTGCTCAGATAAAGCGCAGCAGGGTCATATCGCAAGAACATTTGTGCGCTATTTGACATTTGTTCATATATCGCACATAATGGAAGGATGGATTGGAGATTGGATGCGCGAAACGGATTTTGTCAGCGGCTTTGCCCGCGGCCTGAAAGTCATCGAAGCCTTCGGCGAGACGCGGCAGCGGCTGTCGATCGCCGAGGCCTCGAAGCTGACGGCGCTCGACCGCGCCACCGTGCGCCGTTCGCTGCTGACGCTCGCCGAACTCGGTTATGCCGATTACGACGGCAAGTTCTTCACGCTGACGCCGAAGATCCTGCGGCTCGGCCATGCCTATCTCTCAGCGACGCCGTTGCCGGCGCTGTTGCAGCCGCATCTCGATCATCTCTCGGAACGCGCCGGCCAGAGCGCTTCGGCCTCCGTGCTCGACGGCATCGAAATCGTTTATGTCGCCCGGGCCTCGCAGCGCCGGGTCATGTCGATCAATCTCACCCCGGGCAGCCGCCTGCCGGCATATTGCGCCTCGATGGGCCGGGTGCTGCTGGCTGCCCTTCCCGAAAGCGAGGCTCGCGCCGTTCTCGCCCGCAGCGAATTGAAGCAGAACACTGCGAAGACCAAGACCGACCCAGAGGAGCTCATCGCCGAGTTCCGCCGCGTGCGCGCCGAAGGTTACGCCATCATCGATCAGGAGCTGGAAATCGGTCTCTGCTCGATCGCCGTTCCCGTTGAAAACGATCGCGGCGAAACCGTCGCGGCGATCAATATCGGCGCGCCGGCCGCCCTCGTCCCGGCGGCGGAGATGAAGGCGCGCTATCTGCCATTGCTGAAGGAAACGCAGGCCGCATTGCGGCTGCTCCTGCATCGGTGAGGGTGCGGGCGAGGTAGCGGCCCCGTTCGGCGCCGGGGGCCGCTTCCGGTCGTCAATGCGTCAGGTCGAGCGCGGCAGTGAGGTCCCCCATCGCGGGACGGCCATTGTCGGCCAGCGCCTTGTCGCGAGCGACGATGCCCGGCAGCACCGGCAGATCGTAGCGCGCGGTGATCAGGCGGATGATCGACGTCGTGTCGTACTGGGTATGATCGACCGTGCCGCCTTTGGCGAAGGGCGAGATGATGAAGGCCGGAATGCGGTTGCCCGGCCCCCAGCGATCGGCCTTCGGCGGCGCGACGTGATCCCAGAAGCCGCCATTCTCGTCATAGGTGACGATGACGAGCATATGGCCCCATTGCGGGCTCTTCTCCAGATGCGAGACGATATCGGCAAGATGCTGGTCACCGCTCGAGACGTCGGCGTAACCGCCATGTTCATTGAGGTTGCCTTGCGGCTTATAGAAGGAAACCGCCGGCAGCTTGCCTGCGTCGATATCCCTGAGGAAGGCCTCGCCGGCAAGGCCGCCATCCTTCAGATGCTCGGCGCGTGCCGGCGTGCCGGGCGCGAAATTGGCGAAATAGTTGAAGGGCTGATGGTGGAACTGGAAATTCGGCACCGGGGTGGCGTTCTTGCCGTCAAGGGCTGCCTGCCAGGCGCCGCTATACCAGGCCCAGCTGATGCCTTTCTGCGACAGCAGGTCGCCGATGGTCACCGCATGCTGCGGCGGCAGCGTTGTCGCCGCCGCCGGATCGGCATAGGCCGGGTCACCGTCCTTGGCCGGCGGATTGGCGCTCGGCTGGTAGGGCGGCTGCATGGTGTTGACGGCGTAGAAGTCCGGCGTCAGCGTGCCATCGGAAACGAATTTCGGGGCGCCGTCCAGCGCCGATTTCGGAGCGTTCTCCGCCACGGTCAAGGAAACGCCATCGGCATCGACCTTGGCGATCACAGGCCTGGCCGGGCTCTTGTCGGCATCCGGATAATAGGGCGCGCAGGCGCAGACCAGGGCGAAGTGGTTGAAGAAGGAGCCGCCGAAGGCGCCTTGGAAGAAATTGTCGGCAAGCACGTATTTCTTCGCTACCTGCCACATCGGCAAGATGGACCCGTCATAATGGCCCATGACCAGGCTGCCGGCATCGGCCCAGGCGACGAACTTGTCGTTCTTGCCGCCGTCGATCTGCATCTGCTCCTGATAGAAGCGGTGCCAGAGATCGCGGGTGATGACCGACGGTGCCTGCGCGAAACCCTGGGGATCGTCGATCGCGAAAGCGGCATTTGCGAGATGGGCCGATTGCGCCTCGGTGATGGCAGGCGTTACACCCTTGGCGGTCAGCCCGCCCCAGGCCGGCGGCAATTCGGCAAGCGGCTTGCCGTCGCGATCGAGCTGGCGGGCCTGCTCGGCGCTGACATTGGTAAGACCATCGGCGCCGGGAAAGCCGCCATAGAGATTATCGAAGCTGCGGTTTTCGGCATAGATGACGACGATATTGTCGATCTTGTCGTAACCGGCAGGCGCCGCAAGGGCCGCCGTCGCCATGGCGAGCGGCACGATCGCCGATCCGGCGAGACAGATTGATTTGAGGAGCTTCAGTCTTTTCACGGCTATGGCCTCATGGCTAGGGGGCGTTGGCTAGAGGGAGCGGAGACCGCTCGGGCGCATCGACGCTAGTCCCGCCGTCTATCAACTTTGTGACGTCGGGCTTGCCGCGATGTCGCAGGAGAGGCTCCGTCATCAATTTGTTGCAACGAGGTTCGATCATAGTGGGAACCAGCGCTAAGCTATTGGAATCCCCATCATGACAACAAAGACGTTCAGGCTCCTGCGCCCCGGTCTGGCGATCGGCATCGGTGCGGCAGCACTCTGTCTGGCCATTCTGCCGCTGCGGCAAAGCAGCGCGGCGGCCGGTGTGCATCCCGGCCCGATGTCGCGCGCCGAAGCCTTTGCCCGAGCCGAAACGCTGGCCGCGCTCGGCCGCAAGATATTCTTCGACCCGTCGCTGTCGACCTCAGGGTCGCAGGCATGCTCCTCCTGCCACGACCCGGCGCACGCCTTCGGCCCGGCATCGGCCGCGCCGGTTCAAACGGGCGGCAAGGATATGAAGCAGCCCGGGCTGCGCGCCGTGCCGGCGCTGCGTTATCTGCAGGCGGTGCCGTCCTTCAGCGAGCACTTTTACGATTCCGAGGACGAGGGCGACGAAAGCGTCGACAACGGCCCGACCGGCGGGCTGACCTGGGACGGCCGGGTCGATCACGGCGCTGACCAAGCGAAGATCCCGCTGCTCTCGCCCTTCGAGATGGGCAACAAGGATGCAGCCGATGTGGCGGCCAAGCTGCGCAAGGCGCCCTACGCCGGCGACATCAGGGCGGCGTTCGGCGAAACGGTGTTCGACAATCCCGATGACACTTTCGACGCCGCCGCCGAGGCGCTAGCCACCTTCGAGCAAAGCGGCCCGGACTTCTATCCCTATTCCAGCCCCTACGACGCCTTTCTCGCCGGCAAGACGACGTTGAGCGCGCAGGAACTGCGCGGCCGCCAGCTGTTCGAGGATCCTGCAAAGGGCAACTGTTCGAGCTGCCATCTCAGCGAACCCGCCAATGACGGCGAGCCGCCGCAATTTTCCGACTTCGGATTTTTCGGCCTCGCCGTCCCTCGCAACATGGCGATCCCGGCCAATACAGACCCCAGCTATTACGATCTCGGCCTCTGCGGCCCGCAGCGTACCGATCTTGCCGGACACAGCGAATATTGCGGCCTGTTCCGCACGCCGACGCTGCGCAATGTCGCGCTGAAGAAGAGCTTCTTCCACAACGGCTATTTTCACACACTGCGCGACGTCGTCTCCTTCTACGCCACCCGCGACAGCGACCCCGGCCGCTGGTATCCCAAAAATGCCGGCGGCACGATCCGCAAGTATGACGACTTGCCGCAGGCCTATTGGGCCAACCTCAACCAGGATCCGCCCTTCGGCAGGAAACCGGGCGACGCGCCTGCGCTGACCGACCCCGAAATCGACGACATCGTCGCCTTTCTTGGGACGCTGACCGATGCCGATCTGCAGCCGGAGGTGAGTGGGCATTGAAGCAATCGCTGAATGGCAAGGTTACCGGAAAATTTGCCGAAATATCAGAGGATAAGCTCATCTTTCTTGCCATCTGGCGAGGCGATCACGCAGCGTCAGCGAAAATTCAACGATATCGAATATAAAGCTGTCCTCTCCGGGAAAGTCTGTCCTGATCTGATGGATCTGCTTACCTTCGCGGAGGCGACGAATGATATCGAGGCCTCGAACGGCACGTCTTAGGCTAGATTCGTTCCAAAAATCATTGCTGAGGGGGTTGGCGAACCGAGGCTCGCGGCGACCGGCTCCAGTCGCGACCATCCGGGAAAAGTCCTCAAACGTCTCATCGGATGTACGGGTGGCCCATCCAATGACGGCCGACCTCACGTAGAGATCTGTGTCTAACAGGCACTTGGTTAGCGCCTTCGCCACCGCTTGTTCATAGTAGGCTGAATTTTCGACATATTCGACGAACGCCCGGCGACAGGCTGGGAGGGCGTCATCAGCGAGCATTGTTGCAGCTACATTCAAGCCCTCAACCTCTCGCCCCAATTCACTGATATAGTTTGCGCCGCGGAGACGGTCATGCGAATTCTCTGAAAGAAGAAGGTTGATGAGAGGCTCTAAGTCAATTCCTTGCCGCCACCTTTTGAGAAGAGATTGGGTGGCCTCATACTTATTTTCATGACTGGAATTCCTCTGCTGGATGAGGCTCAGAAGTTCGAGAGTTGATCGCCGAGACAAATCGTCGCTGTTCATCGTTGGCCCCAGTCCTTGCCATTACACCTCCTGGCACATGAAACGATCAATCGTTAAGCCTTCGAATTTCTGCTTCGCTATACATGCCTTCGTATTCCCATGAGAAATATCTTCGAAGATTTATTTTGCAGCCATACCAGGTATCGGCGTCGCAATTGGCAATTATTGAGAGAATATTCTCCTTGAATTTGCCGTAGCTTATATGTGTCCATCAAAATCGTCTTCGTATTTCCCCCCAGAGTGTTCTTCAGCCCCTCTGTAATAACTATACATTAAAAGGCATCTGCCGCCGCAGAGCCGGCTAGTCCAATCTCTAACGATAGTTGAAACTTCACCCTGGCGGGATCCGGAGCTTCATAACCCTGCTCCTTGAGAAGATCGATTTCCCAGAATGGACCAGGCAAGTCGGCCGAGGTAAGGCTGCGCGGCACGAGGGTTATTTTTGTTCCAGTCGGCATTGACATTCAATTCCTTGCAAAGCCGCCCTCATGCTCTCAGCGGCGACTATTCCGTCCAAGCGAGGAAACATTCAATCATCTCATTGAGGTTCATTGGCCCGCCGAATGCTTCGAAAGCTTGATCATTTCTGCGAGCAACAAACCAGTCATGCTGCGATCTTTCAACTCGGATCTCCGGAAATTCCTTGTCCTGAAGGCCCGTTCCCGCGAGATCGGCTTTCATCGACCAACCAGGATTGTCGATGGTATCGATTTTGATTCCACGGTCCTCATGCCATTGGCCTACGGATTTGCGCTCGAACCAGGCGCACAGCCTTGAAATCGAATCCATAGCGATCTGCCCTCCGATCTACTACGCCGTCAGGGCGTATAAATTGTTCTAAAAATTCCTGTTTGGATATGCATTGCCCGGCGAACTTGGTGTAAGGCAGCGCAACGAGCCGCGTGATCAGTTCACGTTCATCTTCTGTCATTTGAGCCGCCCTGTGATCGGAGACCGGTGTAGCTCTACCATATCGACATATCTCTGAGATTTGCGAGCTAATCGTTGATAGCGGATGGATAACGCTACGAAAGCGCACAAATCCTGCAGCGCCCCCTCTTGATGTATCATAATTTCCGATATACATCATTTCATCGGAATCATTGGGGAAATGATGGAACGTTCGTTTTTGACGATTGCCGCCGGCGAGAACAGTGAGGCGATCCGCGCACTTTCTGCCCCGGCGCGGATCGAGATTCTCAAGCTGCTCTGCGCCAAGGGGCCGATGAATATCAACGATATCGCGCGGGCTTTGTCCCTCCCCCAGTCCACGGTCGCAACCGGCATTCAGATTTTGGAAGACGCACGGCTTGTCGACTCGCAGCTGGCAAAAGCGCGGAAGGGGAACCAGAAGATCTGCTCGGCGATCTACAGCGAAATCCTGATCAGCTTCGAGGAAAGTGCGGCCCAGCGAGCCAATAATATCATCGAAGTCGAGATGCCCGTGGGGCTCTATACGAGCTGCGACGTGCATGCGCCTTGCGGGCTTTGTTCCAGCGAGAGCGTCATCGGGCCGCTCGATGTGCCCGACTATTTCCTCGATCCGCAGCGCATGCAGGCCGGGCTCGTCTGGTTCGGCCGGGGCTATGTGGAGTATAAATTCCCCAACAATGCCAAAGTGTTGAACAAGGACATTCGGGCCATCGAGTTTTCGCTTGAGCTGTCGTCGGAGGTGCCGGGCACCAATCCCGACTGGCCCTCGGACATCACGCTCTGGGTCAACGGCATGGCGATCGGCACCTGGACGTCGCCGGGTGACTACGGCGACAAGCGCGGCGCCTTCACGCCGGCCTGGTGGAAGCTCGAGGGGTCGCAATATGGGATGATGAAGACCTGGCGGATCTCGACGCGCGGCACCTTCATCGACGGCGTCGCCGCATCGAACGTCACGCTCAGCGATCTGGCGCTCGGCCAGCATTCGTCCATTCGGCTGAGGGTCGGCATCGCCGAGAATGCCGGCCACACCGGCGGCGTCAACATTTTCGGCCGAGGCTTCGGGAATCATGGCCGCGACATCGTCATGCGGCTGCATGTCTGAATAAATGATATCGGAAATCTTGATTTGAAAAGCTCATTTATTTCCGATTTCGACGATCAACGATCTCATCCAAAGCTTTGTTATCACACAACTTTCCTGCAGTGATTCATTAGTATGATTAAACACGGGACTCGGTTGACAGAACGACATTCCTGATATCAAGTTAGGGGCAAGAAAACAAAATTCTTGATACATAAAGGGAGGATCCGTTGAAGACGAGTGTCGTTGCCCACCGCGATTTTCGCATCTCGACCATTGACGCCAGGCTCTACAGCTCGTTTCTCGAGCACCTCGGCAGAGCGATCTACGGCGGCATCTACGAGCCCGGACATCCGACAGCCGACGAAGACGGCTTCCGCCGCGACGTGCTCGAGCTGGTGCGCGAGCTCGACACGCCCTACTGCCGCTATCCCGGCGGCAATTTCGTCTCGGCCTATAATTGGGAAGACGGCGTCGGCCCGCGGTCGGAACGCCCGGTTCGCCTCGATCTTGCCTGGCGCACCCGCGAAGCCAACCAGATCGGCGTCAACGAATTCGTCGACTGGTGCAAGAAGGCCAATACCAAGCCGATGCTCGCGGTCAATCTCGGCTCGCGCGGCCTCGATGCCGCCCGCAATTTCCTCGAATATTGCAATCATCCGGGCGGCACCTACTGGTCGGACCTGCGCCGCAAGCATGGCTGGTCAAACCCGCACGACGTGAAATTGTGGTGCCTCGGCAACGAGATGGACGGCCCCTGGCAGGTCGGCCATAAATCGGCCTATGAATATGGCCGGCTGGCGGATGAGACGGCGAAGGCGATGCGCGGCTTCGACAAGTCGCTCGAACTCGTCGTCTGCGGCTCCTCCAATTCCGACATGAAGACCTATCCGCAGTGGGAGGCCGAGGTTCTCGAGCAGTGCTATGACAGCGCCGATTACATCTCGCTGCATATGTATTTCGCCAACCGCGAGAAGAACACGCTGAACTATCTCGCCCGGGCGACGAAGCTCGACCGTTACATCACCACGATCGGCGGCGTGATCGACTACATCAAGGCGAAGAAGCGCTCGAAGAAGACGATCGGCATTTCCTTCGACGAATGGAACGTCTGGTATCATTCCAACCAGCAGGACAAGGAGATCCTGGCGCGCGACGAGTGGCCGGATGCGCCGCATCTGCTGGAAGATATCTACAATTTCGAGGACGTGCTGCAGGTCGGCGGCATTCTCAACACCTTCATCCGCCGCTCCGACCGGGTGCGCATCGCCTGCATCGCCCAGCTCGTCAACGTCATCGCCCCAATTATGACCGAGGATGGCGGTGCGGCCTGGCGCCAGACGATCTATTATCCCTTTTATTACGCCTCGCGCTATGGCCGCGGCGCGGCCCTGCAGCTCGTCGTCGACGGCCCGACCTATGACAGCGACGAGGAGAACGAGGTTCCCTATCTCGATGTCTCGGCCGTGCATTCCGAGGATGGCAGGACGCTGACCTTCTTTGCCGTCAACCGCCATCCGGACACGACGCTCGATCTCGACGTGCGGCTGGAAGGTTTCGGCGCCGCCCGGCTGATCGAGCAGGTGGAAATGACCCATGGCGATCTCGAAGCCGTCAACACGGCGCGGCGGCCGGAGACGGTGGTGCCCGTCAAGGTCGAGAGCGCGAAAATCGAGGACGGACGGGTGCGGGCGCCGCTGAAGCCGCTGTCCTATAATGTGATCCGGCTGTCGGTGTGACAGCCGCCGCCGGGCAGATCGGCCCGGCCGAGAGAGTTCGGTTCCCTGCGAGGAGGCAGGTGGCCGGAGGGATGGTTCGCCGAAGCTCAAGGGCTCGCAAGCCCGGCTTCTGCGAACCGACAACCGCGACTTGCCCATGCGTGCCTTCGCGGCCGCCGCATCGTCGCTTTCAAGGGAGGAGTTCATGCAAAAGTGGAAGAGGTTTGCATTCGGCTTCGTGCTGGCCACGCTCGGCCTGACCGCGGTGGCCGGAGCTCAGGAATACACCTCCTTGCCGCGCAAGGAGACGCTCATCGTCGAAAATCCGGAAGGGACGATCAAGAATCCCGGCTGGTTCAACATCTGGGTCAATGGCGGCGGCGGGGTTTCGACCGGCCTGCAGCAGCTGACCATGGATACGCTCTGGTATATCGACCCCGAACAGGGGCTTGGCGGCGCGGCCTGGGACAATTCGCTCGCCGCCGACAAGCCGCAATATAATGCCGACTTCACCGAAATGACCGTGAAACTGCGCAAGGGGCTCTTCTGGAGCGACGGCGTGGAATTCACCGCCGATGACGTCGTCTATACCGTCAAGACGCAGATGGATCATCCCGGCATGGTCTGGAGTGCGGCCTTCTCGGTGCAGGTGGCAAGCGTCGAGGCGACCGACCCCCAGACGGTGGTGTTCAAGCTGAAGAAGCCGAATTCGCGCTTCCACGCCATCTTCACCGTGCGCTGGAACGGCGCCTGGATCATGCCGAAGCATGTGTTCGAGAAGGTGGAGGATCCGCTTCGCTATGATTTCGCCAACCCCGTCTCGCTCGGCGCCTACAAGCTGAAGGCCTATGACCCGCAGGGCAAATGGTACACCTGGGAGAAGCGCGACGACTGGCAGCGGACCTCGCTTGCCCGCTTCGGCGAGCCGGCTCCGAAATACGTGACCTACACCGATCCGGGCCCGCCGGATAAACGCACGATCGCCCAGCTCGAGCACAATCTCGATATCATTCACGACAACACGCCGGAGGGCATGTTCACCCTCAAGGAGAAGTCGAAGACCATCGAAACCTGGTTCCCGGGCTTCCCCTTCGCCCATCCGGATCCGACGTTGCCGGCTGTCATCTTCAACACCCAGGAAGCGCCGTTCGACAATGCCGACGTGCGCTGGGCGCTGGCGCTCCTGATCGACATCAAGGCCGTCGACATGGCGAGCTACCGCGGTGCGGCGACGCTTTCGGCACTCGGCGTGCCGCCGACGGCGGCCACGATGAAAGACTATCAGGCGCCGATGCAGGATTGGCTGAAGAATTTCGAGATCGATACCGGCAAGAGCAAGATCAAGCCCTATGACCCGACGGTCGGGCAGCAGATCGCCGATCTCCTGCGCAAGCAGCCTAAGTTCAAGGACCAGATCCCGACCGATCCGGAGGCGATCACCGGTGCCTTCGGCTACGGCTGGTGGAAACCGGATCCGAAAGCGGCTGGCGAGCTGCTCGAGAAGGCCGGCTTCAAGAAATCCGGCGGCAAATGGCTGACCCCTGATGGACAACCCTTCAAGATCCGGATGACGGTCGAAGGCGACACACGCTCGGTCTTCACCCGCGCCGGCACGCTGATTGCCCAGCAATGGGCGGCCTTCGGCATCGACGCCAAAGCCGTGCCCGCCGCGAAACTTTGGCAGACGGCGCTGCAGCCCGGCGATTTCCAGGTGGCGATCGCCTGGAGCGTCGAAACCTGGGGCGGCGATCCCGACCTCTCCTTCTTCCTCGACAGCTGGCACTCGCAGTTCGTGGCGAAGAAGGGTGACGTCCAGCCGCCGCGCAACTGGCAGCGCTGGTCCAATCCGGAGCTCGACAAGATCATCGAGAGCATCCGCGGCATCAGCGCCGACGATCCGAAGGGCATCGAGCTCGGCAAGGATTATCTGAAGCTGGTCGCCCGGGAAATGCCGACGATCCCGCTGATGTCCTATAACGTCTTCACCTCGATGGATACGACCTATTGGACCGGCTATCCGACGATCAAGGACCCCTATACGGATCCGGTGCCGAACTGGGCCAATTCGAGGCTGATGATGGTCAAGCTGAAGCCGGCTCAATCGCAATAACCCTCCCAACGCCGGCGCGGAAGCCATCGCGCCGGCCCCCTCATCGGCGGGCATGCGCCCCAGCTGCCATGCTCGTCGATCCTTTCAAGAAAGGAAGCAGAGAGGAAGCTCCGCCTTATGACGCCCTATCTGATCTTTGTGCTGAAGCGGTTTGGTCAGTTCCTGCTCGTCGTCTTTCTCGGCGTGACGATCACCTTCTTCGTCACCCACCTGACCCCGATCGATCCGGTCGAAGAAAGCATAGGCGCCATCACGCAGATGGGTCAGTCCGACCCGAACGCGATCGAGCTGATGCGCCAGTCGCTGCGCGAGCTATATGGAATGCAGGGTTCGATCTGGCAGCAATATCTGAATTTCTGGCTGCGGCTTGCAACCGGCGATCTCGGCCCCTCGCTCTCGGCCTTTCCGACCCCCGTCTCGACCATCATCCTGCGCTCGCTCCCCTGGACGATCGGGCTGATGACGGTCTCGACGCTGATCACCTTCGTGCTCGGCAACGCGATCGGCGCCCTTGCCGGCTATTACCGCAAGAACATGGTGCTGAAGGCCGTCAGCCTCGTCTTCATCGCGCTGCTTCCCATTCCCTATTATATCCTCGCCTTCGTGCTTCTCATCGTCTTCGGCTTCATCTGGCCGGTGCTGCCGATCAATGGCGGCTACGAGATGAACGCCAATCTGGACCTCTCCTTCGCGCTCGTCCTCGATATCCTCAAACATTCGATCCTGCCGGCCCTGTCGCTGATCCTGGTCGGCGCCGGCAGCTGGCTGATCGGCATGCGGGCGCTGGTTTCCAACATCATTACCGACGATTATGTCGTCTTCGCCGAGCTCGGCGGCGTGCCGAAGGGCAAGATCCTGCGCTCCTACATCGCCCGCAACGCCATGGTGCCGCAATTCACCGGCCTTGCCATGTCGCTCGGCGCGATTTTCAACGGCACCGTCATCACCGAAATCGTCTTCGGCTATCCCGGCATCGGCAACCTGCTGATCGAAGCGGTGCATGCCGGCGACTACAGCCTGGTGCTCGGCCTCAGCGCGCTCTCGATCGTCGGCGTCGCCGCCGCGGTCTTCATCATCGACGTGCTGAGCCCGCTGATCGATCCGCGCATCAAGGTGGAATAGCCATGTTTACCATCATCCGTGACCTCTCGCGCCACAACATGGAATTCCTCTGTGGCCTGCTGCTCTTCGCCGTCATCGTCGGCCTGGTGATCCTGTCTTATTTCTCGCCCTACGGCGCGACCGACATCTATCTGCTGCCGCCCGATATGCCGCCGGACGGCGAATATTGGCTGGGGACCACATCCCGCGGCCAGGATGTGTTCTGGCAGCTGACGACGGGGCTGCGCAACACGCTCTATTTCGGCATCGGCGTCGCCTTTCTCTCGCGCATCATCTCGCTCGTTGTCGGCCTGGTCGCCGGTTATGCCGGCGGGGCGGTCGACCGGGTGCTGATGGCGATCAACGACAGCGTCATGGTCATCCCGCAATTTCCGCTGCTGATCCTTTTCTATTTCGTGCTGAAGGACAACATGACCTGGGTGGCGCTGATCGTCATCATGGCCTCGCTCGGATGGTCCTATGATGCGCGGCTCATCCGCTCCGTGGCGCTCGGCCTGAAGACCAGGCCGTTTACCACCCAGAGCGTCTATTCCGGCATGACCATGCGCAAGATCCTCGTGGAGGAGCACCTGCCCTATGTGCTGCCGATCGTCTTTGCCACGACGATGAACAACATGATCTGGTCGATCGGCATGGAGATCACGCTTTCGGTGCTCGGCTTCACCGATATCGAGACGCCGACCATGGGCATGATGATCTACTGGGCCAATGCGCATTCGGCGCTGATTTCAGGCATATGGTGGTGGGTCGCCGCCCCCGTCGCCGTCATCGTCATCCTCTTCCTGGCGCTCTTCCTGCTCTCCATGTCGATGAACGAATACAACGATCCGCGCAGCCGGCTCAACCGGATGGGAAGTTAGCATGGAGAATTTGGTCGAAATCCAGAACCTGAAAGCCTATTACCGCGCCTTCCTCTTCGGCGTCGATCGCGAAGTGCGGGCCGTCGACGACATCAGCCTGACGATCGGCCGCGGCGAGGTCTATGGCGTGGCGGGCGAATCGAGCAGCGGCAAGACGACGCTGATCAAGACGATTGCCGGCGCCATCCGGCCGCCGCTCCGGGTCGTCTCGGGCAATGTCAAATTCCACTTCGGCGGCGGCACCCAGGATCTCTATGCGATGACGCCGGAGGAGCGCATGGCGCTGCGCTGGCGCCATCTCTCCTATATCATGCAGGGCTCGATGAACGTGCTCAATCCGGTGCGCCGGATCCGCCACTCCTTCACCGATTTCGCCTTCCGCCACATGACGGTGAGCAAGGGCATCTTTTTCGAAAAGGTCGCCGCCCACCTGCAGCGGCTGAAGCTCGACCCGCAGCTGCTCGACGCCTATCCGCACGAACTCTCCGGCGGCATGCGCCAGCGCATGACCATTGCGCTCGCCACCATCCTGACGCCGGAGTTCATCATCGCCGACGAACCGACGACCGCGCTCGACGTGATCGTGCAGCGCGACGTGCTGACGATGATCCGCGACATCCAGCGCGAGATGGGCTCGTCCTTTCTGTTCGTCACCCATGATATGGGCGTGCATGCGACGGTCTCTGACCGCATCGGCATCGTCTATGCCGGACGGCTGGTCGAGGAGGCGCCGACGCCGAAGCTCTTCAGCCTGCCGCTCCACCCCTATACGCAGCACCTGGTCGGCAGCCTGCCGAAGATCGGCGACCCGACGACGCGGCCCTCGCTGGAGGGGCGCCCGCCGAACCTCGCCATGCCGCCGGAAGGCTGCCGGTTTCACCCGCGCTGTCCGAAACGGATGGATATCTGCTCGCAGAAGGTGCCGCCGCTCGTCACCGTCGAGCCCGGGCGGCGCGTGGCCTGTTTTGCAGTTACGGGAGATCAGGTTTGACTCTGCTTCGCCTCTCGCATGTGACGAAAATCTACCGCCAGGGCGGCATGCTCGGCCGGCGCCTGATCACCGCGGTCAGGGATGTCAGCTTCGAGCTCGGCGACGAGCCGGAGATCCTCTCGATCGTCGGCGAATCCGGCTCCGGCAAATCGACGGTGGCGGCGATGATCCTCGGCCAGACGGAACCGACGGAAGGCGAGCTGCAATTTGCCGGCAAGACCGTCGCGATCCACAACGGGGCCGAACGCACGGCCTTCATGAAGGAGGTGCAGCCGGTTCTGCAGAACCCGTTCGAGGCCTTCAATCCGCTGAAACGGGTGGACCGCTACCTCTTCGAGACCGCCCGCAATTTCTCGGTGGGAAAACGGCCGGACCGGCAGCAAGCCGAGAAGATGGCCGATACCGCCCTCCACCACGTCGGCCTGACGCTGGAGGAGGTGAAGGGCCGCTTCCCCCACGAACTCTCCGGCGGCCAGCTGCAGCGCGTCGCCATCGCCCGCGCGCTGATCCCCGAGCCGCGCCTGCTGGTGGCCGACGAACCGGTCTCGATGGTCGACGCGTCGCTGCGCATGGCCATCGTCAACCTCTTCGGCCGGCTGAAAAACGAGCTGGGGCTTTCGATCATCTACATCACGCATGATCTGGCGACGGCTTATTACGTCAGTGACAATATTATCATCATGCGCAAGGGTGAGATTGTTGAGCGAGGGCGGGCGCGGGCGGTGCTGGATGATCCGCAGCATGCCTATTCGCGGGCGCTGAAGGATGCGGTGCTGGCGGCGGAGTTTGGTGCGGTGGTGTAGTTCGCGAGTGGCCCACATCGGCTTGGCTTGACAGCAATGTCTGATTTGGGGCTGCGAGCCGACTGGCAGCTATGCGCCCGGAGGTCTGAAAAGCAGACGGTGTTGCCGTCTCGGCGTATCTTCACCCAGTCAGGATCAGCTTCACAGCGTCCCATTCTGAGACGACGAAGGCACAAGATCCGCTCGGGGATGCTAGTGCTTGGGGTGCGGGTATCTCACCCTCACCAATCTTACTTAGTGCTATGGTGCTGACGGGCAGCGTCACCTGAGACGCATCTTGTTTCGGAAACAGACAACTCGCGACGCAATTGCTGTTTCGTTGCCGCGCCATGCGCAACATTGGGTAAATTTGATTGACCCGACTCACCTTCGGCTGTGGAATCGACCTCGTCCTACGTCTAGGCACGACGAGTACGGACGAGGAAACCTATGGCAGCTAACGCGATCGACAAAGTACGCGCCTCACGTGATGGGCATCAATACCACGAAGCGTGGCTGGCAAGGCGCGCGCTGGGATTGCTGCTGCCGCGCGACAAATTTTGCGGAATCGCCGTGGAAGGACTGTCTGTCGAAGATCAGAAAGGCGCCAGCCAAGCCACGGCCGAAATTGCTGATGCCACCTTCTACTACGGCTCTGCGCCAAATTTTCGCGATGCCACCCGCATTGAAATTGCACAGTTCAAATACTCGATCGCTAGAGAGGCTACTAAGTTCCTTGCCGCCGATGCAGTCAAGACGGTTGGAAAATTCGCGAAAACGGAAGCGGCATTTCTCTCCAAGCCACCTCAAGCAAATTGGGTAGGCAAGATTACTTACTCGATCTATACCAACCGTCCCATCGGTCCCGAATTGATCGAAGCCATTTCCGCATTGGCGGCCGGAACCTTGCCGTCGAAGAAGAAGGTTCGCGCTCAATATGACCAACTCTTAGCGGTAATTCCACTCGATGATGAACAACGCAGAGCGTTCGCAGCCAAGGTGTCGCTCCTGGGCCAAGGCGGCGATCTGCATGCCCTCGAAAAGGGGAACGCAAGGATCATAACGGATTGGTCCGCTTCGAACGATGCTTTGGCACGTGCGAGGCTCGGCGAGCTCAGGCAACTTGTGCGCAACAAAGCCGGTTATGCCGGCCAGCAAAACAACATCATCACCAATATCGATGTATTGGCCGAACTGGAAATCGCCCAAGAAAGCGATCTGCTTCCAACCCCGGAGGCTTTTGCCGAACCCGGCCCAATTGTTGAACGTGAGCAGTTGCAACAATTTCTCGACGGCTTGAATAGTTCGGCCTTATGGCTCGTTCACGCTGCCGGCGGTGTCGGCAAGACGGTGTTCGTACAGAGCGTCGTTTCCCGCTTGTGCGCGACCGATGAGATAGTGGCTTTTGACTGCTTCGGCGGCGGCGCATACCGTTCGCCGCTAGATGTACGCCATCGTCCCGAGCGGGGCTTGATGCACATCGTGAACGAGTTGGCTTGTCGAGGCCTGTGCGATCCCATCCTCCCCGGCGCTACCGATCCGACGGAAGTGGTAAGGCGGAGCATTCAGAGGTTCTCCCAAGCGATTCACGTTCTGCGTCGCGTCCGAGCCACGGCGCGGTTGGTTCTCATTCTCGATGCGGCAGACAATGCCGCGATGGAGGCACGCGACCGAGGACAGGCGTCGTTCCCGCAGATGCTGCTGGAGAGTCTTTCGTATATGTCCCCGTCTATCGACGGTCTTGTGTGCATCGCCACGGCCCGCTCCGAACGACGTGCATTGGCTATCGGTAGAAGCCTTTGCAACGACTTTGCGCTTGCGCCGTTCTCGGTCGCGGAGAGCCGATCCTTTGTCAAGGAACGTCGTCCCGAGGCTACGGCCGCCCAGATTGAGGCGATTCACCGGCGGTCAAACGGTAATCCTCGCGTGATGGCCAACCTCATTGAGTCCGATCGACCCTTGGCCGAGGTTGATACCGCTACTACGAGCATCGACCTGAATGATCTGATCCGACAGCGGATTGAGAAAGCGACACGCCTGGCCGACGACAAGGGCAGCACCCGCCAGGAGATTTCGGCATTTCTTTGTGCCTTGTCGGTGCTTCCCCCACCTGTCCCCATTGATGAAATGGCAGCGGCCTTCGGAATTTCCGTCTCCGAAGTGGAAAGCTTTGCCGCAGACCTCTCGCCGTTGTTGGAACGCACGCGGCACGGGCTCATTTTCCGCGACGAGCCGACCGAAACGCTGATACGCCAAGCCTATGGCCAACAGCTCTCGCTGCTTGACGGCGTCATAACGCGACTGACGGGCGCACAGGCCTCCTCTGTTTATGCCGCCCGATCGCTTCCCGGTTTGCTCTTCGCGCTGGGAAGAACCGATTTGTTACGCGCTTTGGCGTTCGATGCGCGATTTCCGCCCGAACTCGACAGCGATCTTGCCAAACGGGCAATTCGCCTCAACAGGCTGCGAACGGCCGTAGGAGCAGCCGCCAAGGATCGGGACTTCAGTCTCACGGTCGATCTGTTGGTCGAATTGGCTGCGCTCGTGATCGTTGATGAGCGGGGTGAAGACTATTTGCTTGAGCAGCCCGACCTTGTGGTCGGGCTCGGCGACCCGGAGGCGCTCCGGCGCCTATTTGAAGCACGCACCGGCTGGCCCGGCACACGCCATGCGCGCTTGGCCACCGCCTATGTCGCGGACGGCGATACGGCCGAGGCATTCGGACACGCCGTCAGGGCAGATGACTGGCACCGATGGCACGACGATCAAGATGAGGAAACACGCAGGCAAGGCGGGCCTGACTATGACGACTATGCTTCGATCGCATTTTATCTCTTTGCTAAAGGCCGGGTGCAACAGGCGGCACAATACATTGCTCGCTGGAAACCCCATTATGGGTTCCTGATCGCAAATCGCTTGTTTGAGCATTGCGCGGCGACAGAAGCATTCGGCAATTTGTCGAAATTCACGGAAACCCTGAATGAGGCTGTGTCCTTAGCCAAGGCTCCGCCGGCATTGATTGCCGCTGCACTCACGGCATTTCCCGGGTTTCCATCCCGCTCGACAGCAAAAACCCTGTTGAAGAAGGTTGCTGCGAAGCTGAAAACGGCGAAAGACCTGCCGGAGGAGTTCGCAGGCACGCGACACGAAGATACATATCGCAGAGCGTTGATGCGATGTGCCATCCGCATGGCCAACCTCGGCATGGCAAAGGAGCTGGGCCGTACGTTGTCGGTTGCTGCGCCGGAGCGGTATCGCATCTGGTTGCTGCGTGAGGCATGGTATATCGAACAGCTCGTTCCGTTTGCATTGGGCCTCGCGGCTCGTTGCGCAAGCGAGTCTCGGATTGCTGAGTTATTCGATTGCCTGCCGCAGGAACTCTGGGCGCTGGTCGAGGATGCCCCTCGACCTTCGACGGAGAAAGCGCAACGGGAACTGCTTGATGAGCGTCTGAAGGAGCTGGGAAAACCCATAAATGAGACGACTCCCGAAATCGAAGAACGTCGCAAGAAAAGCACCCTGTCGTCTTCCGAGCGATATCATGCGTCAGATAGAATATCGCGCGGTGTCGTGCCCCTTCTTGCATTGATAAAGCGGCTTACGACGATGATCTCGGCCGTGAAGCCCGCCGACAGGAAGGCCGCTACGTCCGCGTTCTTTGAAGCTTGGAAAGCATCACAGTCTCCTGCAAATGAGCGCGGCTCCTATGTCCCGCGAGAGCAGGTGCAGTTCACCAACGCGCTCTACAAGGGATGCGCGGTCGAACTATTCGCGGCACTCGATTTGCTCACGCCTGCCTCCGCCTCGCAATTGGCGTCCTGCCTGGAGAACAGCCAAATACTGGCGCCTGAAACCGTCATTCGTTTTGTCAGGCGGCTCGCCGGCCAACGAGACTGCCACGCCCAGGCCGGGCAGTTGGCGGTTCTGGCCGTGCAATTGATCGATCGTGAAGATGACGTTCAACGTCGCAGCCAGCTATTCGCGCGATTGTCGCGTGCGCTGCTGCGCGCGAACCGCATTGAAGCTGCACTGATTTTCAAACGCGGCCTGAAGGAACTCGACGCTATTGGCTCGGGGGACTACGACTTCGCCTACGGACTATTAGAATTTGCCGCCACATTACGCAACGGGACCTTGCCACCGCAGCTAGCGCTTCGTCTGGCTAAGATATGCGAGATGAATGTCTATGATTCGCACAAGTGGCATTGGCCGCTGACGGCCCAAGCCTTTGCGCGGGTCTCGGGACCGGCCTACCTTGCGCAGATCGCACGCTGGCACGACCGCGACAAAGTCGACCTGAGTTTAACTTTGCCTTCGGCTCTGATGTATCTTGTCAAGGATGGCGCCTTGCGCCCAGCCGTCGCTGTGTCGCTCCTATGGTTGGTCGATCCGCAAACGATGTGGCGTTGGGGATGGAACGATCTCGTTAAGGTACTCCTTGATCAGGGTGCCAGCGATGCGATGCTGCATGAGGTGCTTGATCAATACGAGCATTCGTTCCCGGGGCGGCCGTCCAGCCACCATCTCCGCGAGCTTCGCAAAGTCTTCGACGCCAATCCGAAAATCGCCACGACATTAGCCGAACGCGTGACAGCGTTCGAGCGGCGAGGTCGTTTGCCCAGGAAAATCGACGCCGAAAATCGCTCATCATCACCTGTCCCTGGCGAGCAGGACAGCATTCGCAAGAAAGAAGAAGCGAAGCGGCAGGCCACAATGCGAGAAGCGCTGGCAAACGCAGATCCGCTTGATGCTGCATCGTTCGAGAGCTTCGTTGAAAAGCTGGAAACACTCCCCGGTTGGCCGTTCGACAAGTCACAAGCATACAAGACCCTTCGTGATCGCGTCGGCTACGCCGATCGCGCGAAGCATCTGGAAGCGATCGTGGCAGCCCGGAACTTAGAACTCTCAGAGAAAAATTATCTCTTACAGGCAATAAAAGACGAGTGGACAAAAGATTCGCCGACCCAACTGGCATCTCTTGCCGAGTGTGGTTTGCGACTGGTTCTGGATCACGCGGAAGGTCTGCTTGGCGAGAAATGGGGCTTTGCTTCTGACCTCTTCAAACTGTCGCAAGTGACGGGCACCCCGACAGACGAACTCGCTATCGTTTTGGTTGAAGCGGCGACGACACGAGAACTGAATGCGGCCGCTACGACGTGGCTGAGTATCGCAACAATGCTTTCACAACGCGCTGATGCCTCGGCGCCGCGATCCGCACTTGAGCGACTGCTTAATAGCGGCGCCGCCAGATTGGCCGACGAAATCGGCGATGGGCCGTGGCGGGATGAACTGCATGCAGGTAGAGACGCCGATGAGATCGTCGCCGGGCTTTTGTGGTTCAGACTTGGCTCGCCAGTCGCCAACGCGAGGTGGCGTGCCGCACATGCCGTCCGCTCGGTGGCTCGGAACGGGCACTGGAGCATCATAGAGCGCATGTTCGCAATGCTTGCAGCTCCCGACGCCGGAGCGTTTCAGGATCGATCGCTTCCGTTTTTCAAGCAGAATGCGCAAATGTGGTTCCTGCTGGCCATCGCACGAATTGCCTTGGACTTCCCGAGCGAGATAGCGCGATTCCGTGCCCATTTGGAGGCAATCGCTTTTGACGACGACTTTCCGCATGTCGGGCTTCGTGAAGCTGCGCGCGATGCTATAAGGCATTGTCTTGCGAACACGCGCAGTGCGGATGCCAAGAAGCTGCTGGCTCAAATCGCTAAGATCAATGCTTCGCCGTTTCCCCTTGCCAAAACACGCGGCAGCAAGGTGCGGGATTTTCCGTTGGAACGTCCGAAAGATATGCCAGAGCCAGAGCCGCGATTTTATTCCGACTACGATTTCGAAAAATACAAAATCGACAATCTGGCCAGGGTCTTTGGACTTCCCAGATGGCGCATAAACGATCTCTGCCGAGAGTGGGTTCGCACGTGGGCGCCGAATGTCACTTCGATGAACGACTTTTCGGGCAGGCAAAGCCCCTACAGCCGGCACGGTTATTATCGCCCTACAGACGAAGCATACCAATCGCACGGCACTTATCTCGCGTGGCACGCACTTGCAGTTGTCGGAGGGCGGCTGCTATCGGAGCGCCCGGTCACCGACGAGAGTTACTACGATGATCCGTGGCAGGAGTGGCTGTCTGAGTTCCGCATCACACGGAGGGATGGGTATTGGATTTCCGACGGAACCGGCCGCTATCCGTTGGTGGCGCTGAATGATCTGAAAAGCGGCACCGGTTCTGAAAACGAGCGCGACTTGCCGATCAACGACAAGGCGTTCCTCGGGTCGCTTGCCGGCTTTGGCGAGACTGTGCCGGAGGGGATTGTCGTGCAGGCATCCTGGTCTTCACCGGATGGTGTGGATTGCAGCGTGATGTCAAGCCTCGTAAACCCTGCACAAGCCGAGATAACAGCTCTCGCCGTTGCCACGTCACCACCGTTTCATATGTGGCTACCGTTCTACGAGTCATATGATGATGAGGACGATGCCCGCGATGGCATGGAGCCCTGTGAGCCGTGGGTTACGCATATTCAACGATCGGAAAACCTCGATGAGCGCGATCCGTTCGGAGCTTCTTCTGCGCTATCGACCTATAAGCCAGCTCAACCAATCATCACCCGATTCCGACTTACCGCCACTGAACCGTGGTCGCACGCATGGCTGGAAAAGCATGGCTCACCGGCATTCCAATATGATGCATGGGGGGGCTGGCAAGGCGAAGGTGAAGTCGAAAAACGGCATTCTGGACACGCGCTCTATTGCGACCGGAAGTTCCTTTCCAAGCTCCTGACCGAACTCGATAGATCCCTTATGGTCTTGGTGAAGCTTCGCCACTATCAGGAAAAAAAACGCTATGGTGATGAACCGGGTGAGGATGGTAATTTCACACACACGTTCCTGGTTGCGATCCTCGACAAGCACTTGAATGCCCGCGTTATCGAACCGACGGCCGCGCAAAGGGAGGCCGTGTCGAAACTTGGCCAGTATGACATGCACGATTTCGCCATACGGCTTCGGGCAATCGCTGAAGAGGAAGAGGGCAATAAACCGAAGAAGCGCGCGCGAGAAAAAATTCATCCAAAGCGCACCAACTTACCCGGTTAGGATGTTCATCTTGAAGCCCTACGCCGCCCGCACCCTATCCCGTCCGCTCATCTGATCCATCCGCCGATAGAGCTCCGGCGCACTGTCTGTCGGCAGACAAGCCGCGATGCCGGCGGAGGCCGCGAGAAGCGGATCACCGTCAGCACGGGCTTGATGATGGCAAGGGCGTCTTCCGCGCCGGTTGCCGGCATGACCAGGAGGAATACCTCGCCGCCGATCCGGCCGAAACAATCGTTGCGGCGAATGCTCTGGTGAATACGATGGGGCGAAATCGCGCAGCACGAGATCGCCGGCGTGATGGCCGAGCCGATCGTTGATCTGCTTGAATTTGTCGATGTCGAAGACGGCAAGGCAGCCGTTGGCTCCACCCTGGGCGGCGGCCAGCATGTCTTCGACGAGGGCCAACCGAGATCGCCCTGAGCACCGGCTAAAACCTCTTTCTCGCCCCTTTCACCCTGCTATCCTGAAAGTCAGGAGAC
Organism: Rhizobium sp. H4; assembly: GCF_003013335.1. NCBI lineage: Bacteria > Pseudomonadati > Pseudomonadota > Alphaproteobacteria > Hyphomicrobiales > Rhizobiaceae > Rhizobium > Rhizobium sp. H4. The sequence continues at coordinate 104,163 of NZ_PSOW01000004.1, read as the reverse complement.
GGCGCCACGAGCGAGATGCCAAAGCTGGCTGCAATCCTGGCCGCAGACGTGGTCGGGTACAGCCGGCTTGCCGGCGCCGACGAAGAGCGCATCCTGGCGCGGTTGCGGGCGCTGCGCAGCGATCTCATCGATCCGACGATCGCCGTGCATCATGGCCGGGTGGTGAAGCGAACCGGCGAAGGTGCGCTGGTCGAGTTCCGCAGGGTGGTGGACGCCGTACGTTGCGCCATCGAGGTGCAGAACGGCATGGTGGAGCGCAATGACGGCGTGCCGCAGGACCGTCGCATCGAGTTCCGGATCGGTATCCATCTGGGCGACGTCGTCGAGGAAAGCGACGGCGATCTGATGGGCGACGGCGTCAACATCGCCTCGCGCCTGGAGGGCGTCGCCGCGGCGGGCGCGATCTGCCTGTCGGAGGATGCCTATTGCCAGGTCAAGGCGAGGCCGATCGGCTCGGCGAGCCAGCGCGTCGTCGATGTCGACGCCAATGTAGCAAACCGTGTTCTCGATTTCGGTGGCGAGCAAAATCGGCATGGCATCACTGCACAGGCATTTGATCTGTCGCTGTCCGAGTTACCGGAACGGTTCTGCGGTTGGTGGAGAGTTTCCGGTATTTTGTCGGTGTCAAGTTATGGTGACGGAGAAACACCCGGTTGAAATTTGACAGATTGCGATAGCCCACCTCGAAGCAGATGTCGGTTATCGGCATGGAGGTATCGGTCAATAGCTGACCCGCCTTCCAGATGCGAAGCTTGTTGACGTGGTCGGTGAAGCTGTGGCCGCTGTTTTTCTTGAAGAATCGCGAGAAGGCGCTGTCGCTCATGCCGACCATGCGCGCCATATCAGGCAATCGGATGTCCTCCGACAGATTGGCGAAGAGATACGCGAAGACCTGTTGCAGGGCTTCCAGCGAACCATAGCTCAGGTCCGGCACATAAGCCTCCGAAGACAGCGTATCGAACTCGTCAGTGTCCCGCAGCAGCGAGAGCAATGACAGGAAGGTCGAAAGCCGCAGCGAGCCGGTCTGGAACTCCATGTCGAGTATCAGCGCCTCCGCCTGCTCCCGCGCCCGGCCCTTGAAGGAGAGCCCCCGCTTTGCGCGGGTGAGAAAGTCACGCAGGCCCGCCAGTTCCGGCAGGAAGGCCGAAGCCTGCTCCAACTTGGCCGGCAGAAACTGGATGACGATGTCACGTCCTGGAATGCGCTCATCCGGTCCGAGCGGCGTCACCCAGTCGTGCGGCAGGTTGCTGCCGATGACGGAAATATGGCCCGGCGTGAACGCGCCGACGTGATCGCCTGCAAGCAGGACGCCGCTGGCGTTGGGAATGTAGTGGATCTCCACCTCCGGGTGGAAATTCCAGACGTTGCGTTCCCACGGATAGTCGTCGCGGCGCCAGAGGAACGACTCGTCCGCGCCGGTCAAGACATATTCAAATCTCGCGACCGTCGGCGAAACAACTGACATTGCGGACATCCTCCCGTGCTTCCCGCCATGCTCGCTGCGCTGCCAATCAATATTGGATTGTGCAACGCACACAAGATTTCATGGATATTTTCGGCATTTCGCGCATGAAAGTATCAGTATCGCGCAACGGCCGCGCTTGTGTCCACCCGTTCTTTCTACAAATATTGTGGTCCGTTGAGCGTGTCGGAGGAGAGTTTAGCACGCACAACCGGACCGATTTTGCGATCCAAATGGAGGAGAACAATGAACAGTTTCGTCAAAGCCGTGGGCGTCGGCTTCATTTCGCTTGGCCTTTGGAGCTCGACCGCTCTTGCTCAGGATTCCTGGTGGAAGACCGCCGCCCAGCCCTATCAGGGCGCGACCATCCGGGGCATCTCGGAATCGACCCCAGCGTCGAAATATGTCGAGCAGGTGCTCGGTCCCAAGTTCACCGAAGAGACCGGCATCAAGGTTGAATTCGAGGCCACGTCCTGGGACCAGATGTACGACAAGGCGATCAAGGACATGGAGGCCAATACCGGCATCTATGACTTCGTCTATATCGAGCAGGACATCGTCTATACGTATCTGGCCCGCAACTTCCTGGTCGATATCACCAAGTCGCTCGCCGATAATGCAAAGATCGCTTCGCCGGACTTCAAGCCGGAGAATTTCACCACTTTCCTGAACTATTTCAAGGATCCGAAGTCGGGCAATGTCATGGGCGTCCCCATGGAAGCATTCATCAAGCCTTACCTCTACCGCAAGGATCTTTTCGATGATCCGGCGATCCAGAAAGCCTACAAGGATTCCACCGGTGCGGATCTGAAGCCCGCGACGACGCATGAAGAGTATACCCAGATCGCCAAGTTCTTCACCGAATACGGCGCAGACAAGGAACTCTGGGGAACCACCGTACAGGCCTCGTCGAGCCACCCCGCCGCCTTCTACGAATTCTTCGAGTCGGTCGCGCCGACCTTCGGCGTGTACAACTGGGGCATCGATGGCAAGACCTTCGCGGCCACCGAAGCCAACGGCGGCCAGATGAACTCCGCCGCCGCGAAGAAGGCACTCAACTACTGGGTCGGCCTGCTGAAATACGCGCCGCCGGAATCGACATCGTCCACCTGGGACGAGGTTGCCGGGACATTTGCCGCCGGCCGCGCAGCCCAAGGCCTCGTCTACGGTGAAAACGCTGCCTGGATCGCTACTGACGAAAGCAAATCGACGGTCGTCGGCAAGGTGGGCGTGTCGTTGCCCCCGGTCGAGGCGGGTGTCATGGAAGCAGCCGAATCCGGCAAAGGATATATCGGCTATTACGATGGTGGCGCGTTCGGCATCCCGCATTCGTCCAAGAACAAGGACGCGTCGCTGCTGTTCCTGCAGTATATCGGGCAGGCTTCAGTTCAGACCGACTGGGCGCTGGCCGGCTCCCGCATCGTCATGAACTCGACCTACGACGATCCCAAGATCGTCGATCAGGACAAGAAGATGAACGGCTACTACACGCTGATGCGTGAGGACGGAAAGCTGTTTGCCGGAGCTCCGCCGTTCCCGTTCCACGCGCAGGTTCTGCAGGTCGTCGCGCCGTTCATCTACAAAGCGATCGTCGGCGAGATCAAGCCGGACGATGCGCTGGACCAGGCCGCCACGGCAGCCGAAGCTGAACTCGTGAAGCTCGGCTACCGCAAGTAAAGACCGCACCTCCCAAGCGGTTGGCGGCCGCCTTCGGCAAGGTGGCCGCCCCTTTCCTGACTGCGGTTTGCGGGGATGCAGGCAGTCGGGCGAACAAGTGTCAAGGACGATCTGACGGAGCGCAGGATGAGACAATCCAACATCGGATGGCTGTTTCTAACACCAGCCACGCTAATCCTGTTCGTCGTCGGGTTCGTTCCCTTCATCTACATTCTCTATGTCGGCTTCTTCGACTGGAACACCAACGCAGTCGACCCCACACTGCGCTGGGCCGGCCTCCAGAATTATCGCAGCCTCGTTTTTGACACGACATTCCTGAACTCGCTTGCACGCACCCTGGTCTTTGCATTCTTCGTCGTCGTGAGCGAACTGTTGTTAGGCTACGTCCTGGCCCGCGCGCTGATGGCAGACCGCCTGTGGGGCCGGCAGTTCTTTCGCACGATCCACACACTGCCGATCGTTGTCGCGCCCATTGCAGTAGGTGCTACCTGGCGCCTGCTTTGCGTTCCGGGCTTGGGCATCGTGCCCTATTACCTGAAACTGTGGTTCGGCATCGACTACAACATCTCGACCAATGCCTATCACGCCTTCGCCACGGCGATCATCATGGACCTGTGGCACTGGACGCCGTTCGTCACACTGTCGCTCATGGCGGGACTGACCGCCTTGCCGAAAGAACCGCTCGAACAGGCGCAGATCGACGGCGGCAACAAGCTGCAGATTTTCTGGTACGTGATCGTTCCCATGTTGAAGCCGGTGCTGCTGACAACCGTCTTCATCCGGCTGATGGACGCGCTGCGCTCGGTCGACGAAATCTGGATGCTGACAAAGGGTGGTCCGGCCGAGGCCACCCGGTTCATCGGCCTTCATATCTGGATCAACGTCTTTCCGAAGACCGATTACGGCTACGGTGCGGCCATGTCGCTCCTGACGCTTTACGTCACGATCGTTCTGAGCTGGCTACTGTTCGTCGCCATGACCGGCCGCAAGGGAGGCGCACAATGAAACGCTCCGGTATAGCCTCCTTCGTCCTTTGGATATGCCTGACCATTCTGACGCTGCTTCCGGTCTGGTGGATGCTGGTCGTTTCGATGCGCCCCCGCGTGAAGCTTTATTCGAAATCGTTCCTGATCGACGATCTTTACTGGAACAATTTCCTGGCGGTGCTGAACAGCTCGACATTCCTGCAGTATCTCTGGAATTCGCTGATCGTGGCGACATCGAACGCAGCGCTGGTGTGCGCGCTCGGCCTGCTCGCGGCGTTCGGGCTGTCGCGTTACAAAATCGGCGGCGGCGACAACGTGTTTTTCTGGCTGATCACCAACCGCATGGCGCCGCCAGCCGTGTTTCTGCTGCCGCTCTTCCTGCTGTTCACCAAGTGGTTCGTGTTCGGCGATTTCATGCTGTTCGATACGAAGATTGGCCTGATCCTGCTCTATTGCGTCTTCAACCTGCCCTTCGCCGTCTGGCTCTTGAAGGGCATGCTCGACGGGATTCCGCTGGAGCTGGACGAAGCGGCGCGGGTCGATGGTGCGACCACCGGCCAGGTGCTGTCCAACGTCATCCTGCCGCTGGCGCGGCCGGGGTTGGCCGTCACCTTCATCCTGACCTGGATTTTCGCCTGGAACGAGTACCTGTTCGCAGCGACCCTAACATCGTCGGCTAACGCCAGGACCGTGACGACCGCTCTCGCCGAATATGTCTCGGTCACCGGAACGAACTGGGGCGAGATGGCGGCGATGGCGTTCCTGACCACGCTCCCGGCCCTGATCGTGCTCGGCTTCGTCCAGAAGCACATCGTGACCGGCCTCACGTTCGGCGCATTGAAAGGGTGAGATGATGGCTGGCGTTCAACCCCAGAAAACCCAACGCGACGGATTCCTGCCAATCCGAACCAACGCCTTCGACAGGGGCTTCATCTCGGTCGTGATCCTGATCCTGGTGCATCTTCTATGGATGCGCTTCCTCGAGGGCGTGTTGCCCCTGTGGGTGGCGACGGTGCTCTGCCTGGCGCTTGCCGTATTCATTATCCGAAAGGGCTGAAGACATGAGATCACTCGTCCTCGAACGAAAAGACGAACTGCGCATTCGCGACCTGGACCCGAAGGAGGCGCTCGGTCCCACCGACGTGCGCATTGCCATCAAGACCGTTGGCGTCTGCGGATCGGACGTTCACTATTACACGCACGGCGCGATCGGCCCTTTCGTCGTGCGCGAGCCGATGATCCTCGGCCACGAAGCCGCCGGCATCATCGAAGAGGTCGGCAGCGCGGTCCAGAACCTGAAAGTGGGCGACCGCGTTTGCATGGAGCCCGGCATTCCCGACCCTCAAAGTCGCGCGTCGCGGCTGGGTCTCTACAACCTCGATCCCGCGGTGCGCTTCTGGGCGACGCCGCCGGTGCATGGCGTGCTGAGACCGAGCGTGGTCCACCCGGCGGCCTTCACCTTCAAGCTTCCTGACAATGTTTCCTACGCCGCTGGCGCCATGGTCGAGCCGCTGGCCGTAGGCTTTCACGCAGTCTCCAAGGCGAGGCTGACGCCCGGGGCGATCGCGCTGGTCACGGGTGCCGGGCCGATCGGCATGGTCACAGCGATCGCGGCGCTGTCGGCTGGCTGCGCTAGAGTTATCGTGACCGACGTTGTCGACGAAAAGCTTGCCGTGGCGCGCAGGCTCGGCCCTGCCATCATGACCGTCAACGTGCGCTCACAGGACCTGAAGAGTGTCATAGCCCGCGAAACCGACGGCTGGGGCGTCGATGTCGTCTTCGAATGTTCCGGCGCGTCCGAAGTGATCGCAGACACGGCGCACCATGGTTGCCCCGGCGGCGCGATCGTCCTTGTCGGCATGCCCGTGAAGCCGGTCCCGCTCGATGTCGTCATCGCCCAGACCAAGGAACTGCGCATCGAACACGTGTTCCGCTACGCCCATGTCTACCCGCGCATCGTCGCGCTCTTGGGATCGAACCAGATCAATGTCGATGCGCTGATCACCGATACCTACGCCTTCGAGGATTCTGTCGAAGCGTTCGATTACGCCGTGCGACCGAAGCCGTCCTCCGTGAAGATCCAGATCGAGCTTGGGAAGTAGCATGTCCCTGCGGAAGTTGGATCTCAGTGAAAGAGTGGCGGTCGTCACCGGCCAGGGGCGCAACATCGGCTATGCCTGCGCTGATGCCCTGTCGGAAGCGGGCATGGGCGAAGTCGAGGAAATTGCCTCTGTCGTCCTGTTCCTTGCCTCCGATGCCGCCAGCCTGATGACCGGCAGCATCGTCGTTGCCGATGCAGGATACACCTCGTGGTGATCTGCCCGCGGACCCGCCCCGACCACAACTGACTAAGGATTGACACATGGCGACGATCGAGCTCGACAAGGTCGACAAGCATTACGGCTCCTACCACGCACTGCGCGACATCTCGTTCGATATAGCCGACGGTGAGTTCGTCGTACTGGTCGGTCCCTCCGGTTGCGGCAAATCCACGCTGCTGCGGTCGCTTGCCGGCCTTGAGGAGATCACCGGCGGCATGATCAAGCTTGGCGGAAATCGCGTCGACAACATCGCCGCCAAGGATCGGGACGTGGCGATGGTGTTCCAGAACTACGCGCTCTATCCGCACATGACCGTTCGGGAGAACATGGCCTTCGCACTGAAATTGCGCGGCGAAAATCTTGCGGATCGCAACGCCAAGGTCGACAAGGCTGCCGAGATGTTGCGGCTTACGCCCTATCTCGACCGATATCCGAAGGCGCTCTCCGGAGGCCAGCGGCAGCGTGTCGCCATGGGGCGCGCGATGGTTCGCAGCCCAAAGGCGTTCTTTTTCGACGAGCCGCTGTCGAACCTGGACGCCGCGTTGCGGGTGGATATGCGTTCGGAGATCAAAGCTCTTCACCAGCGCCTCGGCGCGACTTCCGTCTATGTCACGCATGACCAGATTGAAGCCATGACAATGGCGGACCGCATTGTCGTGCTTCGCGACGGCAAGGTGGAGCAGATCGGTGCGCCACTGGAGCTTTACGACAGGCCGGCAAATACCTTTGTCGCCGGTTTCATCGGATCGCCGGCGATGAACATGCTGCCGGCCACAATCGATCTCTCTTTAAACTCAGCGCGGCTCGCCGATGGGTCGGCTCTTGCCCTTCCACAAGGCACGCGGGCAAGCAACGGCCAGGAGGTGATATACGGGGTCCGTCCTGACCAGTGGATATTGTCGAACGGCGATGCGGGCGTACCGGCGACTGTCGAGTTGATCGAGCCGACGGGGGCCGAAATTCTGCTGGCAGTCCAATTGGCGGGCAAGCGGGTCTTGTGCGCCTTTCGCGAGCGCCACGCGCTGAAGCCGGGCGACAGGATACTTCTCGACGTCGATCCCGCCGCGGCTCATGTGTTCGACAAGCAAACCGAGCAAAGACTCCCGTTCTGAGCAACAGGCATCGGAAGGATCAACCATGTCGGACTTTACAGGAAAAACGGTAATCATCACCGGTGCTGGCAAGGGCATCGGTCGCGCCTGCGTTGAACTGCTCGCCCACCGTGGCGCACGAATTGTAGCCCTGTCGCGTACCCAGGCCGATCTGGATGATCTTGCGTCAAAGTTCGGCGCGACGGTGATATCAGTCGATCTCGCCGACAATGCAGCAGCACGCGCCGCCATGAAGAAGGCGGGACTGGCAGACGCGCTGATCAATTGCGCGGGAACCAATGTGCTTGAAAGCGTCATCGACATGACCGAGGAGGGCTATGAGCAGGTCCTCGGCATCAACCTGCGGGCCGCGCTGATTTGTGCGCAGGAGTTCGCGCGAGCTCGCATTGCCAACGGAGGCGGCGGCACGATCGTGAATGTCACCTCGATCGCCGGACATCGGGGTTTCGTGGATCACATGGCTTACGCCGCTTCGAAGGCGGGACTGGAAGGCGCGACACGTGTCATGGCCAGGGAACTCGGCGCCTATGGAATCCGGGTCAATGCAGTGGCGCCTACGGTGACCATGACGGAGCTTGCCGCCAAGGCGTGGTCCGAGCCTTCCAAACGTGACCCGATGATTGTTCGCCACCCAATGGCGCGTTTTGCAGCGGTCGACGATGTCGCACGCTCGATCGCACTGCTTATGTCAGAGGACGCCCCGATGATCACCGGCGCAGTCCTGCCAGTCGATGGCGGCTTCCTTGCTGTCTGAAAATCAAAAGCGAGACAAGATGATGACTAAACCACTCGAAGGAAAGATCGCTGCGGTAACCGGCGCAGCTTCCGGTATCGGCCTGGCGACGACCCGTGCCCTTATCGATGCCGGCGCCAAGGTCGTGATGGTCGACTACAACAGACAGGCGCTGGAAACCTATGCTGCCGAGTTCGGCGACGCCGTCGTCATGCAGGTCACCGATCTTCTGGACGCCGCAAGTTGTGCGGCCATGGTGCCGGAAATCCTGGCAAAAGTCGATCATCTCGACATCCTGCACTGCAATGCAGGGTCCTACATCGGCGGGGATCTTATTGATACCGATACCGCGGCAATCGATCGGATGCTGAACCTCAACGTGAACGCCGTCATGAAGAACGTCCGCGACATCGCTCCGCATATGATCGAGCGCGGGACCGGGGACATTTTGGTCACTTGCTCGGTCGCCGGCCATGCGCCAATCCAGTGGGAGCCGGTCTATTCCAGCTCCAAATGGGCGATTACCAGTTTCGTCCAGATCATGCGCCGGCAGCTGAAAAACCACGGCATCAGGGTCAGCCAGGTGTCGCCCGGCCCGGTTGTTTCCGCTCTGCTTGCCGATTGGCCCGCGGAAAACCTGGAGAAGGCAAAAGCCAATGGGAGTTTGATCGAGCCCTCAGAGGTCTCCGATGCCATCATCTTCATGCTGACCCGCCCGCGCAATGTCACGATCCGGGACATGATTGTCTTGCCGACAAATTTCGACGTGTAGGGAAGGAATACCAAGTCGTTGCCGGCGTGCCGCAGGACCGTCGCATCGAGTTCCGGATCGGTATCCATCTGGGCCAACCCGCGGCGGCAGCATCGCCGAAGCTGTCGATCGCCGTGCTGCCCTTCGTCAATATGAGCGGCGATGCCGAACAGGACTATTACGCCGACGGCATCTCGGAAGACATCGGCGCTGTCGAAGCTGTCGCAGCTCTTCGTCATCGCCCGCAATTCGTCGTTCATTTTCAAGCGCAAGAACGTCCATGTTCAGGAGGTCGGCACCAAGCTCGGCGGCGGCATGTGCTTGAGGGCAGCGTGCGCAAATCGGGGAACAGGCTCCGCATCACCGCGCAGCTCATCGACGCGACCACCGGCGGCCATCTCTGGGCGGAGCGGTTCGATCGCGACCTGACCGACATATTCGCGGTTCAGGACGATGTCACCCAGCAGATCGTCGACGCGCTGCGGTCAACTGACAGAGGGCTCACGCAGATCTCGCGACGGCCTATTACGTCACCGACAATATCGTCATCATGCGCAAGAGCGAAATCGTCGAGCGCGGCTAGGCGCGGACGGTGCTGGATAGTCCGCAGCGTCCGTATTCGCGGGCGCTGAGGATGCGGTGCTGGCGGCGGATTTCGGCGTGGCGGTGTAGGGCGCCGTGGAACATGCAGCGTAGCGCCGCCGCCCCCAGTCCTTTGAGACTGGAGGCGTTCGTTGTAATTCCTCAGGAGGCGGATGCGATCTTCACGTTCCCGCCATGTCCGCCTCCCCCAAAGACCCGGCGTTCGCCGAAAGAGGAGCGGATCTGCCCGTGGGGGCCCGGCAGGCCGATTTCGGGGAAGAGCAACTCGGAAACCCGGTAGGCTTCTTCCAGATGCGGATAGCCGGAGGCGATGACGGTATCAATCCCGAGCTCCTGATATTCCCTCAGTCGTTCCGCGATCGTCTTCGGAGATCCGACCAGCGCGGTTCCCGCGCCCGTGCGGACGAGACCAATCCCTGCCCAGAGATTGGGAGAGACTTCGAGCTTGTCGCGGCGCCCCTGATGCAGGGCGACCATGCGCGCCTGGCCGACCGAATCCGAGCTCTTCGCGAACACCTCCTGCGCTGCGGCAATCGTTTCGTCGGAAAGCTTGGAAATCAGCCGGTCGGCCGCGGCCCAGGCCTCCTCATCGGTCTCGCGAACGATGAAGTGGAGACGGATGCCGAAGGTGACGTGCTTGCCCTGCGCCGCGGCGGCCTTCCGGACCTTGGCAATCTTCTCTGCCACTTGCGCCGGCGGTTCGCCCCAGGTCAGGTACTTGTCGGTGATGCCGCCGGAAAACGCGATCGCAGCGTCGGACGATCCGCCGAAATAGAGCGGAGGGCGCGGTTCCTGTACGGGCGGCAGGCCAAGTCTCGCATCGATGGCCTTGATATACTTGCCGTCGAGGTTGGCCTTACCGGTCTCGACCAGCGAGTTGAACACCTGGAAGAACTCGCCGGCATGATCGTAGCGCTCGTCATGCGGCAGGAAAATGCCGTCACCGGCGAGCTCCTGGGCACTGCCGCCGACGACGATATTGATCAGCAGGCGGCCGTTGGAAACGCGGTCGAGCGTCGCGGCGAGGCGCGCATAATAGGCCGGCGATGCCGTGCCCGGCCGAATGGCCACCAGGAATTTCAGTCGCTCGGTATGGGCGGCGAGATCCGCGGCTAGAATGAAGGATTCCTCGCACGCCGCCCCCGTCGGGATAAGCACGCCGGAATATCCCAGCCGGTCGGCGGCCTTCGCGATCTCGCGAAAATAGCCGGGATCGGCCGGGCGGCTGAGATCGTCCGACCCCAGATACGCACCGTCACCGGACGAGGGGATGAACCATAGAAAGTCGAGAGGCTTGTCGATTGCCATTATTCCATTCCTGTCGAAACGCGGGAGCCGTCGCAGATAGTCGCGAGGTTGTGAATTCCGAAATCAGAGGGCGCCATGCCGCGGGGGCAGGATGCCGTTCAGATAGAAGTTTCCGATATGGTGGTATTTCCAGCGCACCGGATCATGCAGCGAATGCGTCCGGGCATTGCGCCAGAAGCGGTCGAGCCCATAGCTTTCGAGCGTCGAACGCGCGCCACCGAACTCGATAAGCTTGGTGGCGGCAAGCTGGGCCACTTCCGTCCCGAGCGCCTTGACCTCCGCGACAGCGATGGATGCCTCGGCTACGTTCGACGCCGTCGGTTCTGTGGTGGCGCGGTCGACGATCCGGCCGGCCCTTGCGAGCAGCGCATCGGCCGCATGCACTCTGATCGCCACATCGCCGACGCCGTGTATGGTGTGCGGATCCTCATAACCGTGCTCGATCGTCAGTTCAAAAAATGGCCGCGCATGGGCACGAACATAGGAAATCGTTTCCGCGAGCGCCCCGCGCGCGATGCCGACCTGCATGGCGGCATGGATGATCTGCGCGAAAGGACCCATCGGCGTCGGCTCTTCGAAGCTTCCATCATGGTCGACGATCTGGAACGGCGTCACCTCGACGTCATCGAAGGTCACGGTCCCGCTGCCCGTCGAACGCTGGCCGAAGGACGACCAGTCGTCGACGAAGTCGAGCCCCGGCGTCGCCCGGTCGATGAAGACCAAATGGACACGGCCGTTCGGTCCCTTCGCCACGGCGACGACGATATGGGCGAAGAGTGAGCCGGTCGCATAAAACTTCTGACCGTTCAGATAGAGCTTCCCGTCGCGCTCGGCGAAATGCGTCTTGAAGTCGACCGGGGTCTTCGTGCCGATCTCCGTGAAGGCGTTGCCAAGACGGTCACCTTCCAGCACGCGCCGGAAATAGTGCTGCTTCTGCTCCTCGCCGCCGGCCAGTCGCAGCGCCTCCACCATGTAGAAATGGTTTTGCGGGATCTGCCCGATCGATGAATCCGCAGCCGAGATGATGGCTGTGACCTCGGCCAGCGTCACCGCCGAGACGCCGGCGCCGCCATATTCTTTCGGGATGCTGATCGCCCAGAGACCGCTCTGCGAGAAGCGGTCGATCTCGGCGAGCGGAAGGCGTCGTTCGCGGTCCCGCTGGGCGGCACCGACCGCGAATTCCAGCGCAAGGTCCTTGGCGATCCGGATGGCCTCGGCATCATCCCGGACGACATGGGCCAAGCTCCGACGCGCGGCAATGTGCGGCGCAGGACGGCCGGCGGTGAGCGCGGCCTCCCGGTGCAGCTTGCGATCATTCGTGCTCATCTGGGCTCAGTTCCAGGCGTGACGCGGCGGATGGACGCCGTTCAGATAATAATTGCCGACATGGTAGTACTTCCAGCGCACGGGATCATGCAGCGTATGGACGCGTGCATTGCGCCAGTGGCGATCGAGCCCGTGCTCGGCGAGGGTCGAGCGCGTTCCTGCAAGTTCGAACAGCTTGTTCGTCGACAGGATCGCAATCTCCGTCGTCAGAACCTTGGATTCGCCTGTCTTGATCGTCGCTTCCGAGACCGCCTCCAGCGTCGGATTGGCGCGCGCGACGTCGATGGCGTGACCGGCGATCTCGAGCAACGCTTCGGCCGCATGCAGCTTGATCTTCAGGTCGCCGATCTGGGCGATGGTGAAGAGGTCTTCGCCGGCCGTCGCCTTGCCGCTGTCGATCCAGGGGCGGCTATATCTACTGACGAACTCGATCGTATCGTCGATCGTGCCCCGGGCGATGCCGACATCGATCGCCGACTGGATGATCTGCGAGACGGGGCCGCCGACCGTCGGATGGTCGAAAGAGGTGACCTTCAGCGCCCGCGCCTTCGGCACGCGCACGTTTTCGATCTTGACCGAACCCGACGCGGTGGTGCGCTGGCCGAAGCTCGACCAGTTGTTGGTGACGGTGAGACCCGGGGCATCGCGGTCGGCAAAGACGAGATAGCCCTGGCCGGTCTCATCGACACCGACGATCGGCACGATATGGGCAAGGAGCGCGCCAGTCGTATAAAATTTCTCTCCGTCGACGACCACGTCGTCGCCGTCATGAACGACCTTGGTCTCGAAATCGGCGACGGTCTTGCTCTTCAGTTCGGAAAAAGCGTTGCCGTATCGGATCCCTTCGAGCGCCCAGCCGAAGAACAGTTTCTTCTGCTCTTCCGTGCCGTCGAGATCGACGGTCGCGACGATCGCCAGATGGTTCTGGGTGATCTGCGCGATGGCCGGATCGGCTGCAGCGATGATGGCGATCACCTTGGCGAGCGTGGCATAGGAGACTTCCGGACCACCATAGGCTTTCGGCACGTTGATGCTCCAGAGACCGCTCTGCGAATAGGCGTCGAGCTCGGCGACCGGCAGCAGCCCCTCACGGTCACGCAGGGCCGCCCCGACCTTGAAGCTCGCGGCCAGCGTCTCGGCGATCTGGATCGCCTCCTCGTCGCTCCCGATCACATGCGCCGGCGTAACCGGGCGCGGACGGGGCGTGAAGGGATCGGTGGAATTGACGCGCGGGTGGACGCTGTAATCGATCGTGGTGTCGGTGATGCTTCCCATGGGAAAACCTCGTCGGGTTGAACTGGAATTTTCAGCTGGCATTGGCCAGCGTAATTGCCTGGTTGCGTTTGAAAGCTTCGATGTCGCGGTAACGGTCGGCCGGATGCGCCTTGGGCAGATAAGGCCCTTCGCCGAACAGCTTCTCCCGCAGCGTGCCGGCGCGATAACCGGTCGGATAGACGCCGCGCTTCTGCAGTTCCGGCACCAGATAGCCGACGATATCCTCGAAACTCTCGGGTGTTACGGCATAGGCAAGGTTGAAGCCGTCAACGTCGGTCTCCTCGACCCAGGCCTGGAGCTCGTCGGCGACGGTGGAGGGCGATCCCACGACCACCGGCCCCATGCCGCCGACACCGCCCCATTCGGCCAGCTCCCTGATCGTCCAGCGCTTGTTCGGATCGCCTTCCGAAAGGCTCTCGATCGCCGAATGGATAGCGTTGGTCTCGACCTTGCGCACGAGATCATCCGGTGCGTAGCGGGAAAAGTCGACGCCGGTCCAGCCGGACATGAAGACCAGCGAGCCGTCATAGGAAACGTAATCGAGATAGTCGCGGAATTTGGCGCGCGCCTTCTCGTCGGTCTCGTCCACGATGACCGTCATCAGATTGTAGATGCGGAACTTCGACGCATCGCGCCCGACGGCCGCCGCCCGCAGCCGGACATCGAGCACATAGTTCTTCAGGATCGTTCTGGTCTGCGCCGCGACGAAGACGCATTCCGCATGCTCCGCCGCGAATTGCTTGCCCGGCCCGGAAGCGCCGGCCTGGTAGAGCACCGGGGTGCGCTGCGGCGACGGCTCGGTCAGGGCGTAGCCCGGCACTTCGAAGAAGCGGCCCTTGTGGCCGATCTCGTGCACTTTCGAGGGATCGGTGAAGATGCGTTTCTCGCGGTCGCGTAGCACGGCACCGTCTTCCCAGGATCCCTCAAGGAGCTTGTAGATGACCTCCAGATATTCGCTCGCCACTTCGTAGCGGTTGTCATGCGCACGCAATCCGCCTTGCCCGATGTTCTTGGCGCCGCTCTCCAGATAGGAGGTCACGATATTCCAGCCGACGCGCCCCTTTGTCAGGTGGTCGGCGGTGGCAAGACGCCGTGCGAAGGGATAGGGGTGCTCAAACGAGATCGAGGCGGTGATGCCGATGCCGAGGTGTTCGGTGGCGAGCGCAATCGGGGCCGCGAGCTGGATCGGATCATTGACCGGAATCTGCGCCGCCTGGTGGATGGCGTGGTAATTGTTGCCCTTGTAAACATCGTAGTAGCCGATCACGTCGGCGACGAAGATGCCGTCGAAGACCCCGCTTTCGAGCGTCCTGGCAAGATCTTGCCAGTAGTCCAGATCCTTGTATTTCCAGGATTTGTCGCGGGGATGCGCCCAAAGGCCGGGCGACTGGTGGCCAACGCAGTTCATGTCGAAGGCGTTGAAATGTATCTGCTTGGTCATTCCTCGGTCCCATCCGGATTTCAGGCGTGGTTCCTGAAGCATCCCGATACGGCATCCATTTGACAGTTATTATATGTTTTTTATGGACTATTTCGTGGAAATTTTTTCTGACTTTGTTGATGGGCGGCTCTGGGCCTCGGTTATCACGCCTGACCGGCCTTATCCGACCGCGTCCGATCATGCCTTTCCGCTCGACCCGATTTCTTAAGTGAGACGTCGACGAACTTGGAAATAAATTCTATAAATTTTGTGTACTTTAAATTCCTGTTGGTTAACGGCAGGAGTTATCTGTCGAATGATCTCAACACGGCCGGCGCAGCTGCCACACGGAATATTGCTCCGTGGTCATTCCTGCGGCCGGCGCCGTCGCAACCGAGGATCAATTCATGTCCAACCCCATCATCGACCAAGCCTATCGCCGCCGCACGGTCTTGAAGACCATGCTGGCATCAGGAGCGCTCCCTCTTCTCTCATCGGGCGTCTTCTCCTCCGCCCTGGCCGCGGACAATCGGTTCGCCGGCCGCACCCTCAATCTCCTGATCATTCAGCCGCATGTCGTCACGGGCAAGAAGATCGCCGAGGATTTCGAAAAGCTGACGGGTGCGAAGGTCAACGTGACCGCCGTTCCCTACGACCAGGTCAGTGTCAAGGCGACCCTCGACTTTCAGTCCGGGGCCGGAGAATTCGACGTCATCGACTATTTCTATACCTACAAGGGCCAGCTCGCCGAGGACGGCGTGATCGAGGACGTGACCGACCTGATCGAGAAAGACAAGGCGGAAATCCAGCCTGACGACTTCATCCAGACGATCTATGACCAGTACACGCTGCATGACGGCCGTCGCTATGGCCTGCCTTATGATGGCGACAGCCACCTTCTGTTCTACAACAAGGAACTGTTCGATCGTTACGGTCTCAAGCCGCCAACGACCTGGGACGAATACACCGAAAACGCCAAGGTCATCACCGAGGCGGAATCCAGGAACGGGATCTACGGTGCTGCGGTCCTCGGCGCGAAGATCCCTGTCATCATCCTGTCGACCTATGCCAACCGCCTCACCGGTTTCGGCGGCAACTTCCTGAAGGCAGACGGCACCTCGGCCCTCGACAGCACCGAAGCCGTGGAAGCGCTGAAGTCGCTGCTCGCATCCGCACCGCATTCATTGCCGACGCCGCTCGAGACGCGCTTCGAGGAAGGTCTGCCCGCCTTCCTCAGCGGCAGGGCCGCCCAGATCGACTTCTGGACCGACCTCGGCGGTTATGCCCAGGATCCCAAGGGCTCGAAGATCGTGGACAAGTGGGGCGTCACCCGTATTCCCGTCGGCGGAGCCAACAAGACGCCGCGTCTTGCCTTCAACGCCGGCTTCGGCTTCGCAATCACCAGCGGCTCGAAGAACAAGGACGTCGCCTGGGAACTGATCAAGCTCGCGACCAGCAGGGACTACCACGAACAGCTGCTCACGCTGACCGGCTCCGGCATCGATCCCGACCGTCACTCCAGCCTCAACTCGGAGAAGTTCAAGGCCTTTCAGCCGCTCGTCCAGCCGCTGCTGGCAGACGGTGCACTGGAAAACAGCCTCGCCTGGCCGACCGCCGTCTATGCCCCAAAGCTGGAAAACGCGCTGACCGATGAACTCGCGCTGGCCCTTGCCGGGACCAAGAGTGCCGAACAGGCGATCGCCGATGCCCATAAGGCCTGGACGAACATCATTGAAGCCAATGGCTGATTATTGAGCCCCGGCCCACTTGGCCGACGTGGACTATGGGACCCGAAGGCGTGCCTCGCGGCAGAGCGGGGCACGCCTTTCGAGAGAAGAACAATGAAGACCACAGGCGCGATGACATGACTGCGATCGATTTTCCCCTCGCTCGACGACGGGCCGCCTCAGCGACGGCCGATCACGGCATTTCGGCACACCGGCTCGTCCGCTGGCTGTGGATCTCTCCGATCCTGCTCGGGCTCGCCGCGACCCTGGTCTACCCCACACTCTTCCTGGTGGCCCTTGCGCTCAGCAAGAGCACGCTCGGCAAACCCTTCCGCAGCTTTGTCGGATTGCAGCATGTGCGGGAGGTCCTCCAGGATCCGCTGTTTGTGACCTCTGTGACTAAGAGCATCGCCTATGCTTTCGTCACGGCGAGCATCCAACTGGTTGTCGGCTTCCTGATCGCCTTGCTCTTCACCCGGCTCCTGAAGGCCGGACGGTTCCTGGTAAGCCTGATCCTGCTGCCGCTGATGACGCCGCCGGTGATGGTCGGAGTCGCATGGAAGTTGATCCTCGCGCCGGCCGGAGGGCTCCTGAACGGTCTCCTCCTGAACTTTGGCATTGTCGACGCACCCGTGAGCTTCCTCGGCGATCCGGTCTTTGCCTGGTTCGCCATCGCGGTCGCCGATGTCTGGCAATGGACGCCCTTCGTCGTCATCCTCAGCTTCGCCGCCCTTTCGACCATTCCCGAAGGCGTCCACGAGGCTTCGATCATCGATGGAGCGTCACCTCTGCAACGCTTCTGGCACATCACGCTTCCGCTCGTGGCGGCGCCGCTCTCCTCGATCTATCTCCTGAAGCTCATCCTCTCCTTCAAGGTCTTCGACCTCGTCTATGTCCTGACGTTCGGCGGTCCGGGCTTTGCCACCACGACGACCGGCTTCTCCATCTATCGCCGCGCATTGGAACAGTTCGATGTCGCCCGCGCCGCTGCCGAGACCCTGATCTACAGTCTGGTGATTGGCGCAGTGCTCTGGCCGGTCATCCGCATCCACCAGCATCTCGAGAGGAAAGACGCATGAAGATCAGGCGTTCCGATATCCCGCTCATTGCCGCGATCGCACCGATCTTCGTCTTCTTCACCCTGCCGATCGCCTATCTCGTGTCGGTGTCCTTCAAGACCAAGGACGACGTGCTGAGCGGCCGTTTCCTGCCGACGAGCCCGACGCTCGACAATTGGCCGGCCGCTTTCGAGGCCGCCCATCTCTCAGGGTTCATCGCCAACTCCGTTGCCGTCTCGCTGCTCGCCGGTGCCATGACTTTGCTGCTTACCCTGCCGGCCGCCTACGCCGTGCTGCGGCTCGGCATCGGCGGCAAGTGGCTGGGTGATCTCACTCTGTCGAGCTACATGGCGCCGCCGATCGTGGCTCTCATTCCGCTGTTCTATCTTCTCAAGGCAACCGGGCTCCTCAACACCCATGCCGGCCTGGTGACGCTCTACGGCTTTGCCAATATCCCCGTCGCCTTCTGGCTTCTCACGCCGTTTATCCGGCGCATGCCGCTGGAGATCGAACAGGCGGCGGCACTCGACGGAGCCGGCCCTCTTCGGATCCTCGTCCATATCGTCGTACCGATCATTGTACCGGGCATCGTGGCGACGCTGATCATCGTCTCGGTCCTCGCCTATAACGAGTTCCTGTTTGCCTCCGCCTTCACCTTTTCCGATGAGACGCGCACGCTTCCTGTCGGCATCTCGCTTTTCCAGGGGGATCGGCTGGTCAATTTCGGCCAAATGGCAGCCGCCTCGCTCGCCGGCATCGCACCGGTCTATCTGGTGGCGCTCTTCCTGCAGCGCTATCTCGTGGCAGGGCTGGCCCATGGCGGCCTCAAATGATCACCGCAGACGGCTCGAAACGCTTGCGTTTCCCGCGCGAACAGGATACATACTGAACCAGATGGTTCAGTATGTAAGTCCTCCCCTCGATCTCTCGTTTGCGGCGCTGTCCGATGCGACCCGCCGCGGGATCATCGATCAGCTTGGGCGGGGGGACGCGTCGATCACCAGTCTCGCGGACACGTTCCAGATGACGCTGACCGGCATGAAGAAGCACGTCCAGGTTCTCGAGCGGGCGGGGCTCGTCGTCACGCAGAAGGTCGGGCGGGTGAGAACCTGCAAGCTCGGGAAACGCGGCCTCAAGGCGGAGGCCGAGTGGATCGAGGCGCATCGCAAGCTCTTCGAGGCCCGCTTCGAAGCATTGGACGAAATCATCAGCGAGATGCAACAGGAGGGAAGCGATGACTGAGCAGGTTAACGGTGCAGGTGGCGCGCAGTACCGCACATCGGTCGAGCGCAGAGGGGATCGCGAACTCCTGGTAACCAGGACATTCGATGCGCCGCCGGGCACGGTTTACAGGGCGTGGAGCCAGCCCGAGCTGTTCCAGCGCTGGTGGGTGCCGAAATCGGTGCCCGGCATTTCGCTCGTATCGTGCGAGATGGACGTCCGCACCGGCGGCAAATATCGGCTGGAATTCGGCGCCGGCGGTTCGGACACCATGGCCTTCTATGGCAAGTATCTCGAGGTGGTGCCGAACCAGCGCATCGTCTGGACCAACGACGAAGGTGAAGAGGGCGCGATCACGACGGTGACCTTCGAGGACCAGAGCGGGAGGACACTCCTGACCTTCCACGAAGTCTATCCGTCCAAGGAGGCGCTTGAGGAAGCGCTGCAGGGCTCGGCGGTCGCATTGCCGGAGCAATTGGAGCAGCTCGACGAATTGCTTGCCAGCATAGGCAAGTAGCGCCGGTCGGGAATCCGCCTCGGGGAGCCAAAAGGCCCCATGGGCTATGTAGCCGTAAATTACTTGACTGCGATTATCAGGGATTATACGCGCTTCGGCCAGTTTCTGCCATTCGAAGCGCGAGCATGACCCCCGCCGACCTGTTTCCTGAAATCGCTCGCGCCGATCAGCGCCCGGCCCTTATCTTCGCCGACGGACGGACGCTCTCCTACGGCGACGTCAATGCCCGGACGCTGCGTTTTGCCGAGCGGCTGGGACGCGGGGATAAGCGGCTTGTGGCGATTTCGGCTGACGTTTCGGAACATGTGATCGTCGCCTATCTCGGCGCGCTGCGCGCCGGCCATGCAGTGGCGATGCTGCCGCCCTGCGATGACAGGCTGTGGCAAGAGTTTCTGGCTGCCTTTCGGCCTGATTTCACCTACCGCCCCGCCGGCGGCCGCTGGCGGCTCGTCCGGGAAAGCCGGCCCGGGCAACGCGACGCGCCGCTGCATCCGGATCTCGCATTGCTGCTGATGACCTCAGGCAGTTCCGGGCTCGCGAAAGCCGTGCGTCTTTCCTATGCCAATCTTGACGCCAATGCGCGCGCGATTGCCGGTTATCTCGAACTCTCCCCTGCCGACAGAACCGCGCTCGTCCTGCCGCTTCACTATTCCTACGGCCTCTCCGTCCTCCATTCCCACCTCGTTGCCGGCGGCAGCATCTTCATTCCAGGCGTCTCCGTGGTGAGCGAGGATTTTGCAAGACTGCTCGACGAAAGCGGCTGCACCAATCTTTCGGGCGTGCCCTATTCCTATGAGCTGATGGAAAGGACGCGCTTCCGAAGCCACGAGCTGAAGGCGCTGCGCTTCATGACAGTGGCCGGCGGGCGGCTGGCGCCCGAACTTATCCGCCTCTACCGCGACCATATGCGCGCAAACGGCGGCCGCTTCTTCGTCATGTACGGCCAGACCGAGGCGGCCGCCCGCATCGCCTTCGTGCCGCCGGAAAGCCTGGCCGACAATGAGGAGCGGATCGGCATCGCCATTCCCGGCGGCAGCCTCAGCCTCGTCGGCGATGACGGGCATCCGCTCGACCGACCTGACGTTGCCGGAGAGCTCGTCTATGCCGGCCCGAACGTGATGATGGGCTACGGCGCCGAGCGCGCCGATCTTCAGCGCGGCGCCGAGGTCGCGGCATTGAAGACCGGCGATATCGCCATGCGCGACGAGGACGGTTTCTTCCGGATTGTTGGCCGCAAGAGCCGTTTCGCCAAGGTCGCCGGGCTCCGGATCGGCTTCGACATCATGGAACAGGTTCTGGCCGAGGAGGGAATCGCGACTGCCGTTGTCGGTGACGATCACGGTCTGCAGGCCTATGTGACAGATGCCGCTTCCGCCGATCGGGCGCTCGGAATGCTCGTCGAGGCGAGCCATCTTCCGGCGAGCCTGGTCGCCGTCAGTGTGCGACGAGAGCTCCCGAGGCTTGCCTCCGGCAAGATCGACTATGCCGGCCTCCACGAGGAGATGCTGGCGACGCGCGAGACGAGACGAGCCGCGGCGGTCAGCGTGCTCGATGCCTATATCAGGGTCTTCTACCCCCACAATGTGAGCCGCAGCGACAGCTTCGTCTCGCTCGGCGGCGATTCCCTCCGCTTCCTGCAATTGACGATGGAACTCGACAGGCTTGGCATCGAGCTGCCGGAAGGCTGGGAGCAGACGGCCATCGCCGAGCTCGATATCGGCCCGCAGGTTGCACGGACTGACATCGCAGAGGTCAGGGCGCTGCCGACCGATTTGGTGCTGAGGGCGATCGCCATCCTGCTCGTCGTCACCCATCACGAAATGCTCTGGCCCATCCCCGGCGGATCGGGCGTGATGCTGCTCCTCGTCGGCTTCAGCCTGGCACGTTTCCAGTCGGGCCATTTCCTCGCCGGCAATTTTCGCCAGGCGCTGCGGCCGGCAATCAATGTTCTCTTTCCCTATTTTCTCATCGTTGCCGCCTATGGGCTCGCCTGGCGTACTGTTCCCTGGGCCTCGGTTACGCTGACCGGCAATTTCGGCTATGCCGAGCCGGAGCGCCACGAGATGCTTCCCTATCTCTACTGGTTCATCGAAGCCTATGCGCAGACGCTTCTGGTCTTCTCACTGATTTTCGCCGTGCCTGCGGTACGAAGGCTGGCGCGATCGCAACCCTTCGTCTTCTCGCTCGCCCTCCTGGCGCTGGCGGTCACAGCGCGGTTTTCGCTGCCGCTCCTCTTCGATGTCGGCAGGCGGCAGATTTTCACCATCTACTGGGGCCTGCATCTCGGCATGTTCGGCTGGTGCGCGGGCCTGGCCGGCAAGAAGACGCAACGGATCATCCTGACGGCGGTTGCCGCCGCCGTGCTCGGTTATCTCGCCTTCTGGGAAACGCTCTGGATCGGAACGACGGTCAAATATCTGACGATCTTCGCTGCATTTCTCGCCCTTCTCTACCTGCCGCGCATTCACTTGCCCGTGCGGCTGGGGCGTCTCGTGAGCCTGAGCGCCGTCTCGGCCTTTCCCACCTACCTGCTGCACCGTTTCGTGCCGGAACTGCTGATGCCGCAGACAGCGGCCGTGCTGCCGGTTCCCCTCTTTCATCTGCTGGCAATATCAGGTGGCCTGGCGCTCGGCGTCGTCGCCAACAAAATCGCGGCCGACCTTCGCAATCTGCTTGGCGGGATAGCAATGGCCCGCGGAACAGGCGGACGTACTGTCATGGCGGAGACTGCCTGAACCGCAAGCGAATAGCAGAATATATTAGCATCACCGCACGAAAAGCTTGCATGCAGGCATTAAATCGGATGTCCTGAACACGGCTTCAGTGGTGTTGGGCGCCCCGCTATGAAAACCCTCGACGCACGAATTCGGTTTACAGGTGAGCGGCGACAGGTCACGGCCCTATTCTATGACATTGTCGGTTCGACGGAGCTTTTGCTGCGCAGCGAACCGGAGAAATTCTTCCGATCGGTTTCGGCGTTACATCAGAGCGCCGAAACGATCATCCGGAAACACGGCGGATTTCTTCATCAGCGGCTCGGCGATGGCGGATGCTGCTTCTTCGGCTATCCCGAGCAATCCGAAGATGCCGCCGAAAGCGCGGTGCGGGCCTCGCTGGAGCTGCTGCGCATCGCGGCGGCCGGGGCCAAGGGCAAGGCGCGCACGCCCTTCCGGCTGAGGATCGGCGTTGCCACCGGCCTTGTCGTCTTCTCGACAGAAGGTGACGAGATCGTCGGCGCGGCGCCGGTTCTGGCGGCGCGCCTGCAAGCCGAGGCCGAGCCCAATTCAGTGCTTGTCGCCGATTCCACCGTTCAGCTGACACGGCACAAATTTGATTACGCCCTGTTGCGGGAGGCGAGGCTGAAAGGCTTTGTCGAGCCGATCGGGCTCTGGCGCCCGCAGGAGCGTGATCCTGCGGCCGGGGAACCGGCGCCATCTGCGGAGCCGGACCGGCCTATTCGCGGCAGGGAAAGAGAGCTTGCCGCTCTTGCGAGCGCCTGGAATTCGGCGCTCCAGAACAAGGGCAGCCTGATCGCCGTCGTCGGCGAGGCGGGTATCGGCAAATCCCGGCTGGTCGGCGAATTCGCGCGAAATCTGCAGGCAACCCAGCATGAGGCCGTGGTCTTTCAGTGCGGCAGGCGGCTGGAGAGCCAGCCGCTGCATCCGTTCGTTTCGTTTCTCGAGCGGCTCGTCGGCGACGCTTCGGTTCTGAAGGATGGCAACATCAGCGCCTTCATGCGGGCGCTTCAGGCATCCGGCCGAGAGGTGGACGCAGCCGCGGTCGAGACGATCCTTGCATTCACCGCCGACCAATCTGCGGCGCCGTCGCGCAATATTCGTGTCTCCGATCTGGCCGGGCGCGCCTTCCGGCGCAAGGTCATCGAAGCGGCCGCCGGCGTGCTGACATGCAAAGCGCCCGACGTTCCGACGCTGCTCATTTTCGAGGATGTGCACTGGGCCGACGACATGACGCTGGAGCTGATCGACCGGCTGGGGGCGCTGGCGGTCGGGCTGCCGCTGCTCATCGTGCAGACATCGCGGATCAGACGATCCCTCGCGCTCGCAACCGAGATCGAGCTGTCGGGCCTGACCGCTGCTGCTGTTCGCGATCTCGTCGCCTCGATCTGGCGCGAGCATCCCCCGCCCGGCCTGTCGGATTTTGTTCTCGATCAATGCGATGGCATGCCGCTTTACGCCGAAGAGCTGACCAATTTCCTGCGTGAACGGCAGCCGCTCGGCAAGTCGCTGTCCGAGTGGAAAGGGCTGCTGCGGGAAGGCGGCGTCTCCTCGCTCAATGATCTGCTGTCCGCCCGACTGGCAGCGACCGGTTCGGCGCGGCGGGCGGCGCAATTTGCCAGCGTCATCGGCCGCGAATTCAGCATTTCGCTGCTAACCTACCTTCTCGAGGGCGTGAGCCGCCAGAAGGTCGAGACCGACATCGAGCGGCTTCTCGCTCAGGGCATCATCGAGCCCTCTTCCGTCACGCATGGCTCCTTTCAATTCCGGCACGTGCTGGCGCAGGAGGCGGCCTATGGCAGCCTATTGAGGAGCGACCGGCGTCGCATCCACAGGCGGATCGCCGATCGCCTGATCGGCGAGGCGAAGCCGAGCCTGCCGTCAGCGATCGCCGCCTGGCAATGTGCCGAGGCGGGCCTGCATGATGCAGCCGCCCGATTTGCCCTGGCGGCGGCGGAAGCCTGCGTGCTTCGCTCCGCCATGCGCGAGGCAAATGTCTCGCTGGAGCTCTGCGGGCGGGAGATCGACAGCCTGCCGCGGCGCCATCCCGACCGCACCGAGCTCGCCTTGAGCCTGTTCGAACTGCGAGGCGTCGTGGCGGCAGCCCTCGAGGGCGAGGGTTCGCAGAGCGCCCGCCGGGTCTATTCCCGCGCCATGCAGCTCCTGAAGAAACAGCCGCCGGCCGTTCGGATGAAACACTTCCCGGTCTATTGGGGATGGTGGTTCACGGCGCCGAATATTCTGACGCAGCAGTCGCGCGCGCGGGTTGTCGTCGGCGACATGCAGGCGGTCGAGGATCGGGAGACGAGGCTGCAGTCCTATCATTGCGGCTGGGCGACGAGCTTCCATGCCGGCGAGCACGCCTTCTGTCTCGATTGTGTCGCCAAGGGCCTCGATCTTTACGAGGCCGACAGCGCGGTGCGCAATCGCGCTTTCTTCGGCGGACATGACGCAAAGGTCTGCGGGCTGGGCGAGAGCGCCCTCTCCTACCTGCTGCTCAACGAAACCGGCGCCAGCGAGGATGCGATCCGAGAATGCCTGGAATGGGGGACGGCGACCGATCACGCCGGGAGCATGGTGCATGCGCTCTACTACGCCATGGTGCTTGCCCGCTGCCAGAGCCGATATGCCGAGGTCCACGCGCTGGGCGAACAGATGCTGTCGCTCGCCGAGCGGCACGGGCTGGCGGCAAGCCAGGCGCGAGCCAATATGTATTGCGGCTGGGCTGAGCTGATGAGCTCACCGGCGGGACGCGGCGAGGCGCGCTTCGAGGCCGGTCTGCTGCTGCAGCAGCAATTGGGCACCGACGATAATTTTTCCATGCACAGCGACATGCATGCGCAGGTGCTGCAGCGGCTCGGCAAGCCTGCCGAAGCGCTGGCAATCGTCCAGAATGCCATCAATGTCGGGCGCAGCAGCGGCCAGTGGTTCTGGCTCGGCGAACTCTATCGCCTCAGCGCCAAACTGAAGGGCGATCTCAACGGTGCGCCGTCATCAATCAGAAGAGACCTCACGCGCGCGATCCAGATTGCCGAGGGACAAAAGGCCGCCTGGCTGGCCGAAAGGGCAAAGAGCAGCCTGGATGGACTGCTTGGCTCGAGATAGAGGGATGCGATGGACATAGGGATGCTCGATAACATCGCCGATATCCTCGCTGATACCGAGCCCCCCTCTCCTCCCGATCCCCGGCAGACGGTGCAGCATATCCTCGCGCGCAAAGCGGAATACGGCATCACCCGGCTTGGTTCGATCACCGGGCTCGACCGGATCGGCGTCCCGGTCGTCCAGGTCGTGCGGCCGCGCTCACGCTCCGTCACCGTCAGCCAGGGCAAGGGGCTGACCTTTCCCCTGGCGGCGATCTCCGGCCTGATGGAGTCGCTGGAAGGCTGGGCCTCGGAGCGGATTGAGCCGGAGCGTACCTTCATGGCAAGCCTGCGCGCCATGAACGCACGGGGAGACTGGTCGCATCTCGGCATCGGACGGGACCAGGAGATGCTCTCCTGGATTGCCGGGCTGGATCTCCTTTCGGGGCGGCAAATGGCCGTTCCGCTTGCCCTCGTCGATACCGCCTACATCGTCCCGTCGCCGCATCCCCATTGGATCGCCCGCGACACGACGGGCCTCGCCGCCGGCACGAGCCTGCAAGGCGCCGTCCTGCATGCCTGCCTGGAAATTCTGGAACGGCAGGCGCGCTGCACGGCGATGAAGACGCCGCATTTCTTCGACCGCTTCCAGATCGACAGCCGGTCAGTGCAATGGGGAAGCGCCGGCGACATCATGCAGCGGCTCGCCCAAACAGGTTTTGTCGTCGGAATCTGGCAGATCCCGGCGCCGCACGCGTTGCCGGTCTATTGGTGTCACGTCATGGAAGATGCGAGCCACGCCCCCTTTGCGCCTTTGCCGGCGGAAGGCTTCGGCTGCGATTTCAGCCACGACAGGGCGCTGACCAGCGCCTTGCTCGAAGCCTGCCAGTCCCGCCTCGGCGTCATTTCAGCGGCGCGCGACGATATCAGGACGGAGCTTTACGGCCATGCCGACGTGAGCGAACTGGCCGCGTGGCGCGAACAACTCGCAAAAAGCGGCCGCTCCTATGCCCCCGGTTCCGGCGCCGGCGACCGGTCCCTACGGCCGGTCATCGAAGCGTTGAAGCTGGCCGGGGCGCATGCGGCCGTCCTTGTGGTTCTTCATTCGGATGACCGCATTCCGCTTCACGTCGTCCGCGTCGTTGCGCCGCCGCTGGAAACCAATCCGGAGGCCGATCTTGCGCGATGATATCGTGGTTTTTCTCGGCCCGACTCTCTCCGAGAGGGAAGCCCGGACCTATCTGGATGCGGTCTATCGTCCTCCCGTCGGCTGCGCGGATGTCGTGCGGGCCGTGGCCGAATATACGCCCGCGGCGATCGTGCTGATCGACGGCGTCTTCGGAGAGCTTCCGGCGGTCCGCCACCAGGAAATCCTCTGGGCGATGACCCGCGGCGTGCGCATCTACGGCGCCGCCAGCATCGGCGCGCTGCGGGCGGCCGAACTCGCGCCTGAGGGCATGATCGGCCATGGACTGATCTACCGCTGGTACCGGAGGCACCCGCTCGCCGACGATGCCGACGTGACGGTGCCGATGGCGCCCGCCGCACTCGGATCGCGCGCATTGGGCGACGCCCTTATCGACATCAGGCTGACGCTCAAAGGAGCCGAACGCGCCGGCGTCATCGACAGACGCCTGCGATGCGATCTCGAAACGCTGGCGCGCGCGCTTCACTTCAGCGAACGATCATTCGCCAGGCTTCTGACGGCGGCCGAAAACAACCATGCCCCGGCCGGCGCGCTTCAAGCACTAAAGGCTTGGCTGAAAATTGGGGCTGCAAACCAGAAAAGGACCGATGCGGTAAATCTGCTCACATATCTGGCCAAGCAAAATATCAGCAGTCCGAATAAACCCATTCATCGCGAGTTTGAACTTACGGAATCGTTCGCCAACGACATGGAATACTACAACATGCTCGGTACTGTCTTGTCGAAAGGCACGTAGTACTGGTATAGTTGACGATCGCTTGACGTTGGGCAACGAGCGGTGGGGGCAGCATTGGATGCCATCACGCATAACGAGGGCGCAGGACAAGGGGCAGCTGCAGAGCGGCCGCTTGGGACACGTTTCCTTGTCTTTCCCCAGCCATCCTTCATTCCCGGCTACGAAAAACCCGAAGTGGTGTGGATCGGGCCTTCGGCAGGGCCGATCCTTGCGGGGCCGTCCGACGCCCGCATCTATGTGGCAAATCCGCTCGAGGCAAAATCGCCCTATGCGGCGCCTTATATCCCGCCCTATCCCGGCCTGCTGCAGCCGCCGGCCGAACCCGGCCCCGACGGCCATTTCGATCACATCGGGCCCGGCTCACCGGGCTTCCTTGCGACCCATAGCTATGCCTGCACCCGTCGCGTTCTCGACATCTGCGAAAGCTATCTCGGCCGCTCGATCGTCTGGTTCTTCCAGCCGACGCTGGAACGGCTGGAAATCGTTCCCCGCATCCCGCATTGGCGCAACGCCCAATCCGGCTTCGGCTTTCTCGAACTCGGCGAAAGCGAGGAGCATGGCCGGGCATCCTATTTCGCGCTGAATTTCGATGCGGTCGCCCACGAAATGGGTCACCTCATTCTGCTCAGCGAACTCGGCATCCTCGAAAGCGACGGATCGAGCTGCGATTTCTTTGCCTATCATGAAGCCATCGCCGATTTCATCTCGCTGCTCGGACTGCTGCACTTCGACACGGCGCTCGACCGGCTGCTGCGCCGCACCGGCGGCAATCTGCTGCTGCACAACGAACTCGACAAATTTGCCGAGCTCAGTGACGAGAAGCAGGTCAGATCACTCAACAATTCGCTTCGCATCGGCGATGTCAGCCAGGAAGTGCACGACCGGTCGAAACCCTTTGCAGCCGGCCTCTTCGACTGCCTCATCGAGGTCCATCAGTCGCTGCTGTTCGAGCGCGGACTGTCTACTATCGATCCGAGGCAGTTCAGCGACCTGCGCCAGCAGATGGCGCCGGCCCTGATGGAAGAAGGACTGCGCGGCGACAGAGCATCCTACGAGCTGATGCATTTCGCCGCCAAAGCCGCGCTGCAGGAGGCGCGCGACATCATCGGCGAAGCGCTCATTCGCTCCTGGAAATACCTCGACCCCAACAGCCTGACCTTTGAAGCGGCGGCCCTGGCCTTCCTCGAGGCGGCGAGCCGCGGGCGCGGGATCTCCTATCTCGACCAGCTTGACGATTGCATGAGGTGGCGCGGCATTCTTTAACCAA
The DNA here is from genome assembly GCF_003013335.1 of Rhizobium sp. H4. Lineage (NCBI taxonomy): Bacteria > Pseudomonadati > Pseudomonadota > Alphaproteobacteria > Hyphomicrobiales > Rhizobiaceae > Rhizobium > Rhizobium sp. H4. Next base: position 75,638 of record NZ_PSOW01000004.1, on the reverse strand, counting down.
CGACGGGAGGCATCGATGACAGACGACGGCATTCCAGCACCGCCTGGACCCCGCTATATCGCGGATGAGATCATACTCTACGGCATAGATTTGAACGACGCCAACGGCGTCGCCCATCTGGACGTCGGGCTCGTAGATGAAGGAGACCTGCAAATAAAGCTGGATGCCGGAATAGTGACCGCCTACACAGTGCTTGCTTATGGCTACGCTTTCGACGGCCACTGCTACAGACTGGATTCAACTCGCATTTTTATTATTACAGGTCCGATTGCCGAGGAGGCAGCGGGGTGCGGCTTCGACAAAGTTGCGGGTTACAAAATGTGGCGGATCACCGCATCTGAACAAATCCTCGAAATCTCAACGGCCTTTGGCGACGCAAGGAGCCTCATTCTGGATTCGCAGTTGCCTGGTAAGAGATCTCCTAGTTCCTACGCCATTACCCTAAGGATGGCGCATCGCAATGGTCGCCTCAATAACGACTAGCTCCGATTCTACAGCAACGGGAGGGCAATTATGGCATATAGAGTTGGCGTTTACTTTGCGAATACCTACGCAGCGATCACGGTGAAAGATTGGCTTAGCAATACTCCCTGCGAGGACACCAAAACGGGTAACAAAATCGAAAACCTCCCGGTAAACTCGTCCGCTACCCTCGAGGTATGGATTGGCCAGAAAAAAGGCGTAGGTGGCGTTATCATCTATGACACGGTAGCAGGTGTCACTCCTGTGCCTTCCGACTACAAAATTCCAGCGGACCTCGATGACACCGGAAAAATCACGTTCCCTAAATCCCAAAAAAAGGTCCCGATGCAAAGCGATCTCGACCACCTTGACGCAAGGATCAAGGCTTTAGAGCAGAAAAACGCGGGCAACAAGCCGGGGGAGTAGAGCGTTATACCCCGACACACTACGCCGCGCGCACCCTATCGCGGCCGCTCATCTTGGCGGCATAGAGCGCCTCGTCGGCGCGCCGATAGAGATCCGAGACGCTGTCCGACGGGAGACAGGCGGCGATGCCGGCGGAGCAGGTGTAGCTGAAGTCAGGCGAGTCAACGAGTGGCCGCGAGAAGCGGATCACCGTCAGCATGCGCTCGACCATGACCAAGGCGTCTTCCGGGCCGGTTGCCGGCATGACGAGCAGGAATTCCTCGCCGCCGACCCGGCCGAAACAGTCGTTGCGCCGAACATTCTGATGAATGCGATGGGCGAAATCGCGCAGGACGAGGTCGCCGGCGTGGTGGCCGAGCCGATCGTTGATGCGCTTGAAATTGTCGATGTCGAAGACGGCGAGGCAGCCGCTGCCGCCGGTCCGGGCGGCGGCCAGCATGTCGTCGACGCGGGCCATGACGAAGCGGCGGTTGGCGACCCCGGTGAGTTCGTCGGTGTAGGACGCCTTGATCGCCTGATCGCGATCCTGCCGGACTGTCCTGCCCTGCGCTCTCAACCGGGTGATGTCGCTGGCGATGCACAGCATCCAGCCGTTACTCTGCACGGCCTCGGTCATCCACAGCCAGCGGCCGTCGGTGAGATCGGTCTCGAAGGCGCGATAGCCGATCTTTCCGCGGCGCGACTGGGTCGAGCGCAGCCACGCCTCGAAATCATCGGTCCGAAGGACCGTGCCCCGGTTCAGCTCGAAATTGCGCCGCATGAGATCCGGCCAGAGCGGCGTCTCATCCGGCTCGATGAAATAGGCCGAACGAAAGGCGCTGTTGGCATATTGCAGCCGATCATCGCCGTCATAGACCGCAATCAGCGTTTCGGTTTGTGCGGAAAGGTTGAGAAGCTGTTCGACACGCGCGTCCATACCGTACCCTGTCTGGTTGTCCTGGCATGACATGGCGCAGAAATCTTACGAGGAAAGGGCCGGTTGCGGCAAGCGAAGGCGCCACCCGTGATTACGGAAACGTCAACAAACAGCGCCGCGACCGGCTTCAGCGCAGCGCGCCATTGAGATCATGCAGCCCAACCATCAGAATCATGGGATCGGATGGCGAGGGCAGGAAGCCGACCGCCTCATAGAAGGCTCGCGCGTCGTCGGAAATCGCATGCACCAGCAGACCGCGGATTCCGAGGATTTCTGCGGCGTTGAGCAGGCGCAAACCCGCATCGCGCACCAATGCCCTGCCGATGCCGCGCCCCTGGTGGGATTGATCGATGGCGAGGCGGCCGAGCACCGCAACCGGAACCGGATCGGGCATGTTCCGCCGAAAACGGCCAGGCGCTTCCGGCTGCCGCACCGCCCCGGAGGCGAGCGCGTAATAGGCGATGACCCGGTTTCCCCGGCAGACGACGAAGGTGCGCGACGCGCCGCCTGCCTGATTGGCGCGGGCGCGGCGACGCAGCCACTCATCCAGTTCAGCCACGCCGGAACTGAATTCGGCCAGCTCGTGATGATCGGCCAACGGCGCCGGCGGGCTGAAAGTCACGCTTCATCCCATGGCGCTTTGATGGACATGGTCCGTTTCAGACGCTCATTGGGCTCAGCCGGCGCATCAAGGCGGGCAAGATATTCGGCATAGATCTCGGGGCTGACCGTGAATACGGTCCGGTCGAGCAACACCTCCTCGGCGCGCCGCTCCGAAGCCTCCAGCATGAAATCCGTGCGTGTCTTGCCAAGCAGCTCGGCGGCGCGGTCGATCAAATTGCGGGTCGCGGGCTTGATGCGCATATTCAGCGGCACGCTTGCCTCTGAATTTTTGTTTGTAGACGAGGCGGGCACGGGAAACTCCTGTCTGGAGCTTTACAGATAGCGTAACGACACCATCTTTACAAGCATCGTCAAGATATCGCCGTTACGCTACCCCTCGTTCGCGCGGCGCAGGCCCCTAGTTTCCCTTGGTCTTTCCCGATTGTGTCGTCGCTGCGTTGACGCCGCCCTGCTGCAAATCCGCCTCGTCGCCAACAATGGCGGCCGCCTCGTCGAGCAGGACGTCCTTGGCCTTCTTGCGGGCGTTTTCCATGGCGATATCGGCGCTCAGGCTGCGCTCGTCCGACTGCAGGCCATCATCGCCTGTGGGATCCTCGCCGTCGCTCGCCTCGGCCCGGTCCTTGAACCGCTTCTCGCGGGCCGCCGCCTCCTTGCGCCGTTCGGCTTCGTTCAGCGACACGACGCCTTTTTCGCGCTGCGCCTTCAGCTCGGCAATATCCTCGATCAGCCGCTGGAAATCCGGATCGCTCTTGACCCGCGCCTCATGGCGGCTTTGCAGAGCCGGCAGCAAGGCGGTGATATCGCCTTCCGGCGTATATTTCGCCGGCTTGATCTCTGCCCAGGGCAGGGCATTGTCATAACTCGTCTCGCCGAAGCTGCTGGGATCAGAGAGCCCGGGCAGGCTGATATCGGGGGTGACGCCGCGCAGCTGCGTTGTGCCGCCATTGACCCGGAAGAACTGCGAAATCGTCACCTTCAGCTCGCCGAGCTCCGGCTTGCTGTTGTGAACCACCTCGTCGAGATCGACGACCGTCTGCACCGTGCCCTTGCCGAAGCTCGGTTCGCCGATGATGACGCCGCGCCCGTAATCCTGGATGGCCGCGGCAAAGATTTCCGACGCCGAGGCCGAACCGCGATTGATCAGCACGCCCATCGGACCTGTCCAGGCGGGGGTTGAAAAATCCGCGCTTTTCACCACGATCTTGCCGTTGCCGGCACGCTGCTGAACGACCGGACCCTTGCCGATGAAGAGGCCGGTGAGATCGATCGCCTCGTCCAGCGAACCGCCGCCATTGTTGCGCAGATCGATGAGAACGCCGTCGACATTCTCCTGGCTCAGTTCCTCGAGCAGCTTGGCGACGTCGCGGCTGGCGCTCTTATAATCCTTGTCGCCTTTGTTCTTGGCATCGAAATCCTCATAGAAGACCGGCAGGGTGATGATGCCGATCTTGCGCGTGGCGTCGCCCGCCTTGACCGACAGCACCGTCTTCTTGGCCGCCTGCTTGTCGAGGCTGATCTTGTCGCGCACCAGGCTGACGACGCGATGCGTGGCATCGGCGCCGGCATCGGCCGGCAGGATATCCAGGCGCACGACGGTGCCCTTCTTGCCGCGGATCATCTGCACGACCTCGTCGAGGCGCGTGCCCACCACTTCCTTGATCGGCCCGTCTTTGCCCTGGCCGACGCCGGTGATGCGGTCGCCGACGGCAAGCTTGCCGGAGAGCTGCGCCGGCCCGCCGGGCACGAGCTCACGGATCGTCGTATAGTCGTCGCGCTCCTGCAGCACCGCGCCGATGCCGAACAGAGACAGCTTCATCGAGACGTTGAAATCGGCCGAAGCGGCCGCGCCGAAATAATCCGTATGCGGATCGATCGCGTTCGAATAGGCATCCATGAACGACTGGAAAACATCGTCGCTCTTGAATTTGTAGACGCGCTCGAGCGTGTTTTCATATCGCTTGTCGAGCGTTTCGCGAATGGCCGCATCCGCCTTGCCGCCGAGCTTCAGCCGCAGCCAGTCGCTCTTGACGCGCTTGCGCCAAAGCTCGTTGCTCTCGGCTTCCGACTGCGGCCAGGGCGCCTTCTCGCGCAGCACCGCATAATCTTCTTTCACGCTGAAATCGAAACCCTGCTTCAGCAGGCTGCGCGCATAGGTCATGCGGTCGGCAACGCGCTGCTCATAGGCATTGAAGATCGCAAACGGGATCTTCAGATCCTTCCGCTCGATCGAATCGTCGATCTTGCTGCGGTCCGCCATAAACTTGTCGATATCGGCCTGCAGGAAGAGCATGCGGTCGGGATCCAGCGACTTGATGAACCCATCCATCACCCTCGCCGACAAGGCATCGTCGAGCGCCACCGGCTTGTAGCTATAGCGCGACAGAAACTGCGCGCTCAACAAAGCCGCATCCGCCTGCCGCTCCAGCGGCTTCAAAACAGGCGGCGGTGCAACTTCAGCATATGCGGACGGCGCAATTGCAAGAAATGCACCAAGAAAAACGTAGGCTATGCGCATTCAGCGTGGATCCAATTCTTATGCTGCTTTGTCGATGGGTGATTTAGGTGGCGCAATTATGGTATTTTGGCAAGCAGCTGGCAAACGGGATGCGTCTGGGGAGCCATTTTAATATTCAGCCGGGAGGCAGCCACATCTTACCGGCCATGGTGATACCGTGCTGCTCCTTGCGTCCCCCCGTCCGAATCGAGACTGCGCAGCAGTCCGCGCTCCAACAATGAGCCTAAGGTCGCCGACGTCACAAACTTGACCTTTTGCGGCCGCTCCCCGAATCGGTCGCTCTGGCATCGATGATGGAGGCATCGCAATGCGTCCAATTCGCGTCCCGTGGAAACAGGTCGCCTTCCTTTGGCGAGCTTCAAGCCTCTGGTCTGGGCGGTGTCGGCGTGATTGTTTTCGCAGTTAGCCTGGCACTGGTAGAAATATCGGAAATTGTCGCCTACGGTCCCTCTGCTGCGCTCGAAGGATCCAGAGACAGCGGCCAAACAGTCGGATTGGCACCACCGCCTCACGACTTCCGGCGCGTCAGCGGATATGCCTCGGCTTCATAGAGTTTGCGCATCTGCAAACCATCGAAGCGCGCCTCCTCGACTTCGAGCACGGATCCGCGAAGGAGAGAGGCCGGCATGTCCTCGATCGCAAAGCGAAGAGCTTCGGCGACGGAATCGAACCTTTTGTAAGCGAGGCTGCTTTTTCTCTTGATTGTCTTGCACGGGTAAAGCCCCGCGCCGGCACTATAGTCGAAAACGGTCATAACCTGATCCTTGCGATTGGTGCGATTGTCGAGGACAGTTGATCATCACCGTCCTGTCTGCGGTATCAACGGAAAAAAGAAGTCAGGCCAACCGTTCAGCAGACGCTGCTGCATCTTGGCGTATCTCTCTCGCCTCCGGAGAACTTATCGGCTGAGGAAATCCTGCCGGACGAACACATCCGAAACAAACCGCTCCAGCCAGTATGGCGAAATTCGCAACGTTCGCAAAATCAGGGTTTGCCAAGCAACCGACGCAGCCGGGAGGATCAGGTAGCCGAAAGGCTGAAAACGTGCAGTTTATGTAAGGGTTTGATCAGCCTCTTTCAAGGCACCACATGAATAGCAAACCTTACTTGCCAAAGGCGGAAATGAAGCCCAGAGTGCGATGTCGGCTGCAACTGGTCAGGGCGCTGCCGCCTGAGGGACATGCGCGCGCCCTAGCCCCGACAAGAGGAGGACGCGATGACGTCCCGATCCTCACATGCCTGCTTCCTGCTTTATTTTCAGAAAATGCTCCTGAACGCCAACGGCGAAAGCAGGCACAATCCATGCAATCGGGAAGTCCATCGGGCCTTTCCGATGGTTCGCAAGAGACGGCAGCTTCATGGCTCGTCACTTGTCGGTCGTGAGATACGTCCGACGCCCATTTTTCCTGAGAAAGCTCCCGAGAAAAAGTAAGGCTCTGGTAGCTTCGCACCGTATCTGTCTTCCCTCTTTAACCATCAGCGTTGTATCTCGGATCTGGAGATCGCAGATGCAGGCCTTTGGAGACAACTCATGCGCCAATCATATTACAGAGCGCTGGCCCTCACGATGACCGTCCTCCTGCAAACTGCATCGGGACTCAGCTCCTCGGCGTTCGGCCAGACCGCAAGGCCGGTGCCTGAAAATGCTCAGGCAAGCCGCTACGGCTCCGGCTGGACATGCAACGGTGGTTTTCGAAGGCAGGATGACACCTGCTTCGAGGTGCAGCTTCCCGACAACGCGTTCCTGACGAACTCCTCCTTTGGCAATGGCTGGGATTGCCATTACGGCTTTCTCGAGAAGGGGGATCGGTGCCTCGCCGTCCAAATTCCGACCAATGCATATCTCGACCCATCTTCCGGCGACCGCTGGAGATGCCTGCGTGGATACCGTCAAACCAATGTGGGTTGCGACCTTATTAAGGTCCCGGAGAAAGCATTCCTGTCCGATACCACCACAGGATCCGGCTGGGAATGCGAAAGAGGTTATCGCGCGACACAACAAGCATGCCTCAAGCTCGAACTCCCCGCCCACGCCTATCTGACAACCGGCGGAAATGAGTGGAGGTGCGATAGAGGCTTTGAAAAGAAGGATCAGGCGTGTGTCGCCGTCCAGGTTCCGGAGAATGCCATCTTCGTCGACACGCCCTACGGGCAAAAATGGAAATGCGACCGAGGCTTCCAGACGAGGAGCAATCAATGCCTGCAGGTCAAGCTTCCCGAAAACGCACATCTTAACTCGGCGGGCAACGGCTGGGACTGCAATCGTCCGTACCAGCTTCGCAGTGGTGCCTGCATGAGCGATTAAAGATCAGCCGAAGTCCACTGTCCGGCGCCTCCCTCGCTCTCAAAATGGCTGATGATATCAGCCTGCACTTTTTTGCCTTTCGGAAAGCAACGACTGAACGCCTGGGACGGACCTGCAGACGCAGAGCGTCAGATCCCGAGGCTTATCGCCGGCAAGTTCGATGCAATCATCTGCAGCATGTCGGCGACGGCCAAGCCCGAGGAGATCATCGCCTTCAGCGATTCCTACAGAATTAAGCTTAGGTAAGCGCGCTTAATAGCGGGAACCATAGTCACCGCCTCAAGCGCAGACGGCTAGCCACCCGGCCTACATTGCAATTCGAATGCCGCGCCCCATATTTCTATAGGAGCGGAACTGCGAAGCTGCAGCCGTTTGCGGGAATTCAGGCGCCCCGCAGGAGGATGATGGTGTTTCTGCATCCGTAGCACACCGGCAGTTTGACCAGCCCTGCCGCGTCTTAGGCGAGACCGGCTACTCCGTCCCCAACAGCATGTTCTTGCTACAGTCCGAATGGATTGGGCATTACTGATCCTCCGGGAGAGAATGCGTGACACTGACCTTTCCCAATAAAAGCCGTAGTTTTGATGAGAGCCGGAATGCGGTCCGCTTCTCCGGTTATGACGGCATGTTCGAGGTGCGGTTTTTAGTCGAAGCTAACGCCTTGCGGACCGCGAGCCAGCCCGGCCGCTCCGAGGACGAGTGCCTGAGAGCCTTCGACATGGCGCGCGAGATCATTCTGGAAGCCGCCACCCATGCCTACGGCCGCGGCGGCAAAGACCGATACACCCTGACGGCGCAGGATATCCGCCGGTAGACTTTTACACCCGGCAATGCCGTGCAGGAGACGAACCCATGTCAGTCGACAGAAAACATCTCAGTGTCGCGGGCCGCGTGGCGACCCGCTGTCCCGACCAGGGCGATCTTGAATCGGCCGTCTACAGCGCGCTCGCCCATGCCGGCGATCTCGACCCCAGCTATATCTTCGTCACCGCGCGCGGCCGCGACATCACGCTGGCCGGATGGGTGCATTTGAAAGCTGAGGTGTCACGGGCTGAGGAGATTACACTGAGAACCAACGGCGTGCGCAAGGTTCACAATGAACTGTCGCCGGAATTATGAGGCAAGTCCGTCCGGCGTCGCGTTCGCAGCTGCCAAGAGATCAGCGAGGGCCATCGGCTCGATCCGGACGATCCTGCGCAAGCGGTTCCCCTCTGCAATCGACGGCAGATGAATGTAGGTCGCGACGCGGCGGTAGGCAAGCTACGACAGGCCTTCGATCGGCTCCTCATCCTGCTCGATCTTGTAGTCGCCTGCCGGATGCATCTCGCCAACAAGATCGGGAAGCGCGAAAGGGGCGGAGAAGTGGACGATGGTGTCCGTCGTGCGTGTGGATGATATGTCGGACATGGTGAAAGGCTCCAGTTGAAGGCGGTTAGCCAAGACCCGCTGAATACTTCCTTCCGGGCATTGGCATGGCGATCGGAATTCGGAGCGATGATAGTCCTCAGGTCTCTGACACGGACGAGAGCCACAGGGCCAAACGACGATAGGAGACTTCTACGCCCCAATTGCGTCACAACTGGGACGAAATCCTAAATTGAAGGTTTTATTCAGATTTACTGGTCAAATATAAAATATTATCCTGGATAAAATTAAATTAAACTAGCCGCAGAATAAAGCCGTCTTCGCCTTTTTATTGCGTTATTTTCCTGAAATACATAATCCAGCAAGTCCAAAGATCGGAATTTGCAGAATATATACACAACCTTCCCCAGCCTGCTCGACAAGCAGGAGGCCGGCCACGAAAGCGCGTCCCGCGCGAACGGCAGGCTCATGACTTCATGAAAAAAGAGGCATTCAAATGTCGAGACATAACAACGCCAAGCTCCTTACCGCCAGTGACCGCCACGACTTCGGCGCTAACGCAAAGCGACCGGACGGCAATCCCTCCGCGAAGGAATTGATCGCCTATGCCGTCGCCGCACGCACGGACCTCGCCGTGCCGGCCGAGGAAGCGCGCGCAGTTGAGGAACTGCGTGAAGCAAAGAACTTGCGGCATCGGTTCACAAAGCGCCGAAGCACTGAGGCCGATGATAAGAGTCTGGCTGTCCGGGATCTTCCTACGATGGGAGAACTCGAGCAGGCGCGGACCGATCACAGCAGGAAGATCGCCACCCGGGAAGCCGAGAGGCGTGCCGAGGAGCCTGACGAAAAAGCCGGCGAGTGAACGAGGACTAGACCCGCCGACCGCCCCCCGTGGGCGGCGGCTGGCTCAGCGCTCCAATCGGATCGACGCCTGAATCAGATCCTGATGGAAGCAATGGCTGCGCAAATCCTCTGTCAATTTGACCAGCCTTTCGCTGGCCAGCCCCGAGGGTTCGCCTCGCGCCCGCATTCCGTCGATCAGGCTCTGCTGAGCGCAAATCATCTGCCGGTCCTTGATCACTCGCCGGCGCGCGACTTCCAAGTCCTGCAGGGAATAGGTCATGAGAGACTATAGCACGCAGGCGGCGACAGTGGGATTCATTTCGCGGCTCCCGTATCATCGCGGCCGCCGGCTTGGTTTGCCGTCGCCGAACGAGCCGAGACAGAGCCCGCCCCTCTCGCCCCGTGACCGAGTGGCCCCAGGACGGAACATTATAGGGCGCCTGGCACAGCGTTCGTCGCTTTTGCCTTGGATAAAGCGCAATGGAGGCGCATATTCGCATATCGGCAGCCAATGAAACGGGCGCTGCCGATCAAGGGGTGGCTCCCTTCGCCCCAATCAAAGGAGGACAAGATGTCTTCCACCTTCAAGCGCTCTTCTCATATCGTGGCTTACGGTGACTTCTTATTCAGGGCTTCCATCCTGGCGAGCTTCGCCGTCATCATTAGTTTAATTTTGAGAGGATGGTTATGGTAGTAATCATCACAACTGGAACTGCTGCGAAACGCGACGAGAATTGGCGGCTGCGGTCCGTCCTCAAGCGAGCGGACGACGCGACGACAGATCTCGCGGCTTCAGAAAATGGCGACCATCACGAAGAGGCGATGGTGATAAGACGCATCAGGGCGGCGACGATCCTGACGCCCGCCTACCCCTCTTCGAGACGGCGGAAGCTGCATGCCGACCCTGAGGCTTTGGCATCATGGGAGAACGAAGGAGGCGCCACACGAGCTGTGCACCCGCCTGCGGACAAGAAAAATTGATGACGCCGCGAGGCGATTTAGCGAGGCCATGATCGCGCTCGTCGCCGCGGCTGGGTTCGCAATCACCGAGTAGCTAGACGCGCCGGATACTGACCCGCAGACGACTATTTCCTTTCCACCACCGCTTCTGAGCCAGCACCGGCACCAGTGAAACCGACGGCTCCGACGGACAGCAATCCGACGCCTGCACCCGCTGCTTCTTCACAGCAATAATGCTGCCATTTGACCAGTTGTGCTCAAAGCTGTTCAGTGGCCTCGAACATAAATTCGCGCATCTTTGTTGCGACGTCCTGCTCGCTGAGATTGCGACCTGCCGCTTGAAGATCAGATAGCGCTTTCGAGAGAACGCCAGGGTCCCCACCTTTGAAGCGGGCATCAGTGATCTCATCGGCATAAGCTACAAAGTCATCTCGATCAATGAGTCCTGCGACCCACTTCGCTAAAAGCTTGTCGCAACGCGATTTGAGCTTGAGGACCCTCTCTGCGTCCCGAAAGTATTGATCTTCCATTCCCTTTTCTCGGTCTCTTAAGTCGACCATATTTTCCTCCTGATTTTTGTTATCGAACCCCCTCAACGCCTGAGTTTGCGGATAGGAACCGGGCTGACGCGCTCCCAACTTCCGAGGGTCGACCCCAAAGATCGCTCCGAATCTTGGGACTGGGTCAAAGAAAAAACGCCCGCAATGCTCGCAGGGCAAAGTGGTATATGTGAATGTCGGGAACGATGTCGACGGTGCATTACACCCTTGCCCTAAACCACCCCTGATGTCCCAGAAGTTCCACGGAATAGATCGCGTCGTTGAGTCAATGAGCTATGCGCGGTTTTATTGCGATTTGGCTCATCTGGAACTGACCTAGCAACCGGATGCCTTCCATGACAGAGGTTCTCGCGGTTTCCGGTTCAGCTCGGGCAAGATCCGAGGAATCTCGAAACAGCGTTGCCGCCAATTCCTCCAACTGAGGCCAGTTAGGATCTTGCTGAACCTTGGCGATTTCGGCCGAAGACTGGAGCTTTGAAGCCAGGGCGCGTATGACCGCCTCGCGGCGTTCCCTGCTCATATCTTCCAAAGGCATTTTATGGGACATGGTGCACTCCTTAAGAGGGTGCTGTCCGAAAGATGACCGAGAAGTGGCGACAACCATTCTCCGGATAAGCTTATTCTGAGATAAGGCGACGCCGATCCATTTCAAGCCATGCTCGAAATCCAGCACCCACCTTTCAGGTGTGTTGGGAATTGAGCAAGCGATGGGTCTAAGATCAATCGCACCAACCATTATGTCCCGGCAAGCCCTCCTTCCGCAGCTTCTTCCCGATCTTTTCGCAATTCGTCTCGAGAGATATTAACGAGCGGCCGGTGCGATGGCGTCTTGTCCACCGCGCCGCTGAACATCACACGCAATCCCTTTTGGGCCAGTAACTCTTTTAGGCGGCCCTTCGCAATCAACGCCAGCTTGATACCGCAACGCTGGGCAACGAGCGCCCTCAGCGCCTCATCGCTGCCGCCGGTGGGAGGAGATGGCCTTGTTTGTCCCGGAGCCCGAGCTCGCACTCGTCTGAGATCCTGCGCAGATGCTCCTCGTGCTGGGCCTGCAACAGGTGGAAGCGTTCCAATAAATCCGCAGCGTCTTCGGTCGGTAAACCCATGAGGCGCCACCGCTCAATCAAAGCGATCTGGTCAGCGATGTGCTTCTCGCCCTCGAGTACGTGCCTTAAGGCCATCTCGGCCGGCGTCTCATCGCTACCCATTCGGTCACTATACGCCGCGATGAATGACTTGGCGACGGTGGCCCCCAATACTTTTAAATCAATTCCTGATGCGCCAAGTCGCCGGGATTAAAGCCAATGAACGAGAGCCACGAGATGCTTGGAGACAACAAGTAAGGAACTGAGGCCGATCTGACAAGTTAGAGCGGGCGCAGAACTTTGAGTCGTGCCCTGGGCAAAACAACGATGTGAGGGAAATGGCAGAACGCATCCACTCCGTGCTGGTCGTCGAGGACGAATTTTTTATTGCACACCAACTCCAAGACGCACTCGAGGCAGGAGGATTTCTGGTGCTTGGGCCAGCGGCAACAGTTACGGAGGCGATTGATTTGATCAACAGTGAACGGCCCGATGCAGCGGTATTAGATTTCAATCTGGGCCGCGAGAATGTTGTACCTGTAGCACTTCATCTAAAGACGCTCAAAGTGCCGTATGTCCTCGCCACAGCGTATGACAAAACGGGATTGGCATCGGCATTCCTCTTTGCCGATGCTTTGAATCTCGGCAAGCCAACAGATTTGCAGCGGCTCGTCGAGACAATTCGGTCTCTGTAGGTCACGGGTATTGAAATGGGACGGCTCTCGCCTGGCTGTCCACATCGAGCCGTCCGACGTCCGTGTTCACGCGCGGCGCCACGATTGGACCGATCGCTTCCCTGCGATCGCGGCCGAGGCAAAACGCCCTCCCGTCTCCACCGCGATACTCGGCTGGAACTTCTATACTTCATCGATGTTGTTCTCCGCATGAGCAACACGGAGCAAACAGCCGCGAAAGGCATGAAACCCGGGCTAGCTATTTCATCACCGTGGCAATCGTGGCGGCGGCGCGTCCGGCTTTTTTCGCGCCGGGGCAGCCATAGGTGACATTGCGGCGGCGCCCGGCCGCGAGCGAGCGCGGCCAACAAACCGCAGGGACAAATGGCACTAGGTGCCGGGATAGGCGTGGGACTAGGAGTGGTTCTTGGTGCCGCCATTCTCGGGAACATTCCACTCGGGATTGCTGTGGGCGCTACCGCCGGTGCTGCAGCCGGATGGTTTGCTTGCAATCGGAGCAGATGAGATGAGCGAAAACTTCAGCGCCAAAGAAACCTTCGCTATATACGGTGAGAGTGAAACCACCGTTACATTCGTTCGGGATGAATTCTTCACTGAGGAAAAGACCTTCCCGACCATGCGAGATGCTGTCGATTACCTGAAGGCATTGTCCCCTATCCCGCTCGAGATAGTTCTACGCATCCGCGCTCACGGTCGCGACATACCTTTCGACCGCAAGAGTATAGCGAAGCTGATGCACGAGCTTTGATCCAATGAAGGATGATCCGCCTCGACAGCACCTCATGTCAAACAGTGGCTGCATTTTCCTTTAGTTCGTTCTTAATCTTTCCTAGAAGAACCTCGCCCTCGCCCGCTTTGCAGAAGTGGTGCGTGCATATTCAGGCGCAATGCACAGTGATGGGTGGCTCGGGCGGGAATGGCGGAGGCGCGAACACTCACAGGCCTGACCGCTTTTTGCTGCCCCCCGGAATATACAGTTTGCCAGCCGTGTTGATTAGGCGCATGGTAGGTCTTCAGTAGCTGTTTCTCAGGGCGCTACTGCGTGGAGGTCGGTTGTTGCCTTCGCCCCAAATTGAAGGAGGACAGCATGTCTTCCAATCTCCACATATCTGTGCGGACCTCTGACCTGGCTGTATTGCAAGGCGTCCTCGACGACGCCGGATACGATTCCACAAGTAGCCTCGCAGATCCGAAATATTACAACATCGCCGTCAAATTGCTGTTCAATCTTTATAATGATGGAATGACCTCGCCTGCCGCCCTTTCCATCGAACTCAGCCGGCACTTTGGAAAAACACCACTGTCCTCGAAATCATCCGCGGAGTTCGAAAAAAATCGCAAGTCGATCCAGGGGATCCGTTCAGCTGTTGTGGTTAAGGCGCCCCCGGCGCCTGAACAGACACTCATCGCCCTCGCGCAAGCATCGGCGGCGCAGGAAGTCATCGACGCTCCGTGCCATGAACTGCCTGCAACTCAGTGACACGGCGTCGGAATGCCCCCAGCAGATGAACCTGCTGCTTTATATCATCGGGGTAGCCCGGCAGAGCGACCAAGCCGTTCACTCAAGCCCGTTGCTGCACTTGCCGAAACCATAAATCGGCAACAGTGCGCCGGGAAACGGCACAATAATGGGCACCATCAGAGGAGGCTGAAATGCGAGAAGCACGAAAGGAATTTGCAGCGAGCACAAACGGAGACAAATGGTATCTCGGACATAACGGAACTGCGGACCAGCATATCGTGATCCATCGCGCCAACGACGCCTCCGGCGGCACTGAGACGAGATGGCCGATTTCGAGCTTTCTGGAGCACTTCGGCGATCATCCGCAAGGTCAGGCTCTTCGCGAGGCACTGCGCGATGCCGGATCTGCTGAACAGGAAGCACCAAGCGAACATACGCCCGTTGCGCAGAAACCGGTGATTTCTTTCCCTTGGTCTCGCAATATGGACCGCCTTAAGGATTAAGCCCAGTAATCACTCACCTTAAAGCGTTCTTGGGGCGCGCGAGCTATCGAAGATGCATGCTGCTATCGCCAGAAACGCTCGCTGTCGAGAACGTCATCGAGAGATGCTTGCGCTCGTTCGATCAGGGCTTCCTTGTCCGCATGGGAAATGACCGAATCTTTCGCCGGATGTCCGGACAGACCGTGCTTGTCCAGAACCTCCGGGCCGGTTACCAGGTCGTTCAATGCACCCAGATCGTCCTGAAGCGCTTCCATGGCCGCAAGAAATTTCTTATGACGACGGACGCCCCGCGCGTCGTCGAAGAGTGAGGCGAAAAACTCGGCGGCGTATCTGAATCTCTTCGCATCCTTGCGAACCTCGTGTCTGTGGTCGTCGTCAAGCGTCGCCAAGGAGCCGCCGTCCCTCTTCAGCCGCTTCCGCTGCTTGTCCAATACACGTTCTGCAAAGCCCCGAGCGCTGGGAATCGCCACTGACGCCGCGCCGTTGCTAGGAAGGTAGTCGCCGCACTCCAGCCAATCGAACAGGTCGAGCATCAAGGTCCGAGACCGCGAACAATTCAGAGCATCGATAGCGTCGCGGTAAACACTTTCCCGAGCCGACTTGAGCTTGAACACGAGATCAGGGTCCGTCGCTTTCGTCAGAAGGACGTCGACGTTGCGCGCCTCGCCGAGTACGACTGCTAGCCAGCGCAGCTCATCCTTCAGCCGCAGCGGCTCGTTTCCGGGAATGATTGGCTTGAACAGCGAAAAAGCCGAACGGAGACGCCGCAGCGCCACCCGCGCTTGATGAAGCGCCTCCGGGTTGCGCCGATGAAGGAGAACCTCTTCATTCAATCGGAACTGGCGGAAACACGACAGCGAGATGGCTCGAAAGGCCACGGCGGCATCCATATTCCGATCAAGATCCACAGGCTCCGACTTGTACGCTGTCTTCTGCGCCTCGATCAGGCCGAAGCCTCGCTCTGCCTTCGACCGGACGCCGATCCTGAACCCGGCGACTGCGTCGATTTTTCTGGCGAACACGAACAAGTCGTTGGAGCTGCCGTCCTTCAGCTCGATCTCAGCTTCGAGGAAAGGAGAGAGCCGGTCCCCTGAAACAGCTTGTCCGGCATCGACGGCGACCTCGATCCGAGAACCATTTTCTTCCACCTTCCAGAGCCGTCTTTCGCAGACCGCGTCGAACAGAGGTACAAGCTTCAGCTCGCCACCAAACTCTGCCAAAAGCGGGCTTGTGTGGTCGAGGACGGGTTCGTCGTTTTCGACGGGGGTCTCCCATTCCGATCTGGCAAAAAGTGCACGACTGGGGCCAGTAACCTTTACCGTTTGCGTTCTCGCGGTCTCTACCTTCCGTATGCGAAGGGTGTAGCCATTGTTCCAAAGCCTGCGGTCGGCGGCATCGAAGTAAACAGAGCTTTGCTGGACAACCTCAGCGGGTTCGCCCAGGAGATCGGAACCAATCAAGGCATCGAAGGCTTCATGTGACAGATCAAGTTTGATTTCGGTTTCTGACGACATGATGAACTCCTCCTGCTTGACGACGGACTTCCAACGCGGATCTGACTGTCATAGTACGGTGTTACTGCGACCTGATGAAATAGAAAGAAATCTAAAACGGCTATGCTCGCAAACGACAATAAGTCCCCGAGCGGCGATCTCGCCCGCGAAATTGCGCAGGCGGGCGCGATCTGTTATCGCAGGGCCGGCGACGGACGACTTGAAGTGCTCATGGTCGGGAGCCGTCGGAACGGCAGGTGGGGCGTGCCGAAAGGACATCTCGCCGCCGGCGAGAGCAGCGACCTCACCGCGAGCCGCGAGTCGTTCGAAGAAGCAGGCGTCATCGGCAGTGTCGACAGAGCGGTATTTGGCTCCCTTACCTACCGGAAGGACAGCACCCCGCATCGCTACCATGTCGCCGTTCACCTTCTCGAGGTGACGGGTATTTCGGACGACTATCCGGAGAAAACGATCCGCAAGAAGGCCTGGTTCCCGCTTGACGCTGCGGTCACCGAAGCATCTCAGCCGGGACTGAGGGCGCTGATGATGAAACTTGCCAATTCGATGAGAGTTCCTTCCTTTTGAAGGGTCCGCGTCGCGGCCGATATGTTCCAAGAGGTGCTGGACTACGACGTTGAGACGGTAGATTTTCCGAACTTGCTCGACCATCAGGACGCGTCACGATGAGCCGCGACGAGCTTGCCTATGTAGGTCTGGAGCGAGATCGATCCTCGAATTGGATCCTCGGGATATTCGTGGCCGTCGGCAGTGAGAGCCGTCATCCGTTCCGAATTGAACTTGAGCAGGCATTCCGCAACTTCCTTTCGCTCCTGTCGAGGGCCAGAATGGACCGAAGCGAAGCCGGAACCGCTGAGCCCGCAGCAACCGGTGTCGCTCCCACGCCATCCGGGTTACGATGCGTGGCTGAGAACGGGTGTAGGCGCCTAGTCCGACCACCTAACTTAGGAGGCCAGTGTGAGCCCAACAGTGAGATTGATGGCCGCGGCCGAGGAAGATCTTGCGGTCGAAACGGTGTTGTTGGCGTTTGCAGCCGATCCTATGGCGCGATGGACCTGGCCCAATGCACACCAGTACCTTGCGGCCATGCCGCGAATGATCCGGGCGTTCGGGAGCAGCGCCTTCTCCAACGGAAGCGCCTTTTGCACCGACGGTTACGCCGGGGCGGCGCTGTGGCTGCCGCCCGGGGTGCATTCTGACGAGGAAGGACTTGGCGCGGTGCTCGCAAGCACCGTTGCACCCTCTCTCACCCCCGAAACCACGGTCATATTCGAGCAGATGGCCACGTATCACCCGACGGAACCACATTGGTATCTGCCCCTGATCGGCGTCGACCCGGCGCATCAAGGCGAAGGTCACGGCGACGCCTTGATGGTGTACGCACTCGCAAGGTGCGATCGCGATAACGCGCCAGCCTATTTGGAATCCTCGAACCCGCGCAACATTCCGTTCTACCGGCGCTACGGTTTCGAACCGCTCGGCGCGATCCAGGCCGGGTCATCGCCGACGCTCGTGCCGATGCTGCGGCCGCCCCATTGAGCTCGGTTCGATCCGACCGTGCTTGGGCGCCTTGAAGTGCCGCCAACATTTCAGTGGGCGGTGCCCGCTTTCTCCTTTGCCCTCAGGATGGCGTCCGCTTCCTTGCCGTATAGTTCCTCGAAGTGATCGAAGTTCTTGGAAAAATAGCCAATGCCCTGCGTCGCCGAGCGCAGCGCCCGCGCCAGATCTTCAAGTGCGCCGCCCGGAACGAGCGCCCGGAAGATGTCCCATCCCTTGGCGGTTTCATCACGGTCGAAGCCGAGAACCTGGCCGTTGAGAGCGGCAACGATCTGGACGAGGCTGCCTGAATAGACCGACGGGATGTGGAACTCGGTGCGGAAGACCGGCTGCATCAAGACGGGGGATCCTTCAGAAAGCGCCTGTCGCACCCCCATTTTCGACGCAGTCCGGAAGGCGTGTTCCGAACTGTCGACGGCATGGTGCTGACCATCCAACAGCGTTACGCCGACATCGATGACTTCGAAGCCCAGGGGTCCTTTCTCCATCGCTTCGCGCGCGCCCGCTTCGACGGCGGGGAAGTAATTGCGCGGAACGGCGCCGCCCTTGACGGTTTCGCCAAAGGTGAAGCCCTGGCCGCGCTCGTTGGGGTGAATGCTCAACTTCACATCCGCGAACTGCCCGGCGCCGCCGGTCTGTTTGCGATGGCGGTAATGAACCTCCGATGGTTTGGCGATCGTCTCGCGGTAGATCGGGCTGGGCGTCCGCTCGGTCACGGAGATGTGAAAGACTTCGGCCAGCGTTCGGCAGAGATCACGCAGATGCACCGGCCCTTGGGCGCGGACGAGTTGAGCGCCCGTGCCTTCCTCCTGCAAGACTTTCAGACCGCGATCCGTCTCGGAAAGTTTCGCCAGCGTTTCGGAAAGTTTGTTTTCATCGCGCTCGCTGCCCGGAACCAGGATCCTTTCAAGCATCGGCGTGGGCGGTTCCGTCCACTCAGGCGGGGCGACCACCGCGCCGGAGGCCAACAGCGAAGGGACGGGCAGGTGGTCGGACTTGACGGTGGCGAAGACATCCCCGGGTGCCGGCAGAACCGCCGAATTGGACCGCCCGTTTGCGAGATTTTGGACGGCGCCGAGGCCGGAGCCGCCGAGAGATGCGCCTTGCCGCAGTCCCTCGCCAAGTGCGCGCACCAGCACCGTCTTGCCGACATTCTGGCGATGATAGGCATGGAAGCTGACGGCCACCAGCTTGCCTTCATCGACAGTTCCCGTTTGAGCGAGACGCTGCCGAAGAACCCCCACCGGCGGCGCCTCGTGGCGCAGCGCCTTCATCAGCCTCATCATGCCGTTGCCGTGACTTGCAGCACCGATCAGCACCGGGATAATCCTGTTTTCCCTGAGAACCCGTGATGAAATGGCATAGAGCGCGTCGCTGGATGGCTCTCGGTCCTCGATCAGTTCCTCGAGAAGCCAGTCGTCAAATTCGGACAGGTGTTCCAGGAGTTCGGTGCGCGCTTCGTGCTCGCGTTCGGCAGTGCTTTCGGGGATTGCGATCAGCGCCGAAGGCTGGCCTTCCCGATAGCGCCACGCCCGCTCCGAAATTAGATCGCAACTGCCAATGATCCTGTCCCCCTCGCGGATCGGGATCTGGCGAAGCAAAAGGGTGTGGCTGGCGTAGTCTTGAAGCGCGGCGATCACGTCCCTCAACCGCCCTCTCGGTTCGTCCATCCGGTTGACGAAGAGGATGCAAGGCGTCCCCGAGGCTTCGACGATCCTGAGATAGGGCGCGGCGAGCACGGCCTCCTCGGGTGCCGATGAAACGCACAATATGCAGGCGTCGCTGGCAAGAAGCGCGTGCTGCGCATGCGCCAATGCTTCGTTGGGTCCTGGCGCATCCAGTGCACACCACGCCTCGTTTCCGAAGGTGAACTCTGTCAGGTTCAATCCATAAGGGGAGCTGGATTTTCTCGGCGTCCCCTCCAGTGAGCCGAGCTTTTCCACGACTGTCGATTTTCCGGTCTGCGAGGGTCCAAGCACGGTAAAGCAACGCATCGGCCTTCCTCCAACTGCCATAAAACACAATGTTCAGCCATCATAGGATGCCCTGAACCGCTGCAAGGCGCCAGAGGTGTTCAGTTTCACAACGCTTTTGGCCAGGACTTGCATTTATCGTCGTGTGTTCTGGGCGGGCCGGAGCGTTCTTTCTCGCCCGCTCTATTCAAATCTGAATGGATGGAATACGCTGATCTTGACTGAGCCGTGGAGGTGCTGTTGACACTGCCTGATAAGGGGCCCGTCCATGGAGAGCTCCTCGGACAGACCCTCGACCACACGACTGCTTCTTACAAGATAGTTCTCGTCAAGGCGATTCTCCGCCATGTGCAGGCAGGAGGATCCGATTTCGTTCCGTTCGATGCCCTCCTGCGCAGTATCCTCGAGTCAATCTGGATACCCGTCGCCCGCTTCCGTCACACGCTCGGTCAGACCGACCAGCTCTCCCAGCTCCTCGATGCTGTTCCCGAAGACGTTCGTCTCTACGGCACATTTCAGCAGGCGCTCCCGCATCTTGATCTCGGGCGACAGACGCAGGAGCGGATTTTCCGGTGGCCGCTTTCGGTTTTTCTCAGACCCTGGTTCCATGTCGCCGGCAGGAAGCCGCCGCTTGATGTAAAACTGGGACGAACAGCCATCTCAAGCGCTGCGTGCGCGATCTATCTGCCTTACGATGTGGAGACAGACGGCCTGAGGCTCGACCGGACATTCAAAGGATATGTGGCTAGCAACATGGCTCTCCTCGATGGATGGGCCGACATGGCATACATAAATTACTTGCAGCGGCGCAACCCGAATGTGCCCGCGATATCGCTCAAGCTGCGGGAGGAGGAAAGGCCGGGTCTCCGGAACCAACGCCTATTCTGGAAGAACGCGATGCGGAAGACATCCTCCACATGTCTCTACACAGGGACGCCACTAGATCCCGAGAACTTTCATCTCGATCACTTCGTGCCGCGCCGCTTCGTGGCCCACGACAGACTGTGGAACCTCGTTCCCGTCGTGCCGGAAATCAACCTCAGGAAGGGCGTGGGCGTGCCAGATCCTGGCCTGATACCGTCCGTCGCCCGTGCACATCTTAGCGCCCTGAAGGCAGCATTCGACGCTTCAATACCGAAGATGGAAGACATGAGGGAAGAATATCTTGACGATCTTGGAATAACGTCCGAGACCTTTGCGGATCCCGTGGCGTTCGAAGCAGCCATGCACGAGACACTGCAGCCGCTGGTGAATCTCGCCCGGAAACGTTTTCCCGACTGGCGGCATTCATGACAGAGAGTCCATAAAGTTTGGGTTGACCGCTGTCGATGACGAAGCAACACTTGCCCCAGCAGCAAGGCAGGAGGAAAAATCGATGGATGACCCAGACCGCTGGCGCAATATGGCAACCGCACCGAAGGACGGCAGTCGGATCCTGGTGACGATCCGGGCGTCCGAGCAGGGGCCGGCGGAAGTTGATCTCGCCTATTGGTCGCATGGAGATCAATTCGCGGGAGAAGGCTGGCGCGCCTCGGATTCCTCGCCCGGGCACATCATCGAATATGCCGAGCCGGAGTTGAAGTGTTGGATGCCGATGCCATCGGCCAATCGCACCTCGATGCCTTCGCCCTGGGAAGGCGATGACGACGAGCAGCTCGATGGGTCGGGGATTTAGAGTTTTCGGCAAATAAATGCCGACAGGCGCCTCCAAGCAAAAGCCCCGCGGTCGTTGCCACACCGCGGGGCTCCTTGATGCCTAACCCGGGAGAAAGAGGTCAGGCGGCCTGGACTTTCTTCGATGTGCGGGCCCATTCCGGCAGCCAGTCGCCGTGGGTGGCGAGCAGGTCGTCGACCAGCGACCAGATCTGGTCGAGGTCGAGTTCGGCGGCCGTGTGCGGGTCCATCATCGCGGCGTGGTAGATGTGCTCGCGATTTTCCGTCTTCAGCGCCTGCACCGTCAGCTCCTGCACGTTGATATTGGTGCGGATCAGCGCGGTCAGCTGCGGCGGCAGGTCGCCGATGAAGGTTGGCTGGATGCCTGAGGCGTCGACCAGGCAAGGCACTTCGGCGGCGCAATTGTCCGGCAGCGAGGTGATGCAGCCATTGTTGCGGACGTTGCCGTAGATCACCGAGGGTTCGCCGGTCCAGACCGAGTTGATGATCGAGGAGGCATATTCCTTCGACGGCTGAACCTCGATCTTGTCGGCGCTGCGATAGGCTTCCGCCTGGCCCTTCCAGCGCTCGATCTGCTCGATGCAGCGCTTCGGATATTCATCGAGCGGAATGCCGAATTTCTCGATCAGGTCCTCGCGGCCCTCCTTGATGAAATAGGGCGTGTATTCGGCGAAATGCTCCGAGCTTTCGGTGACGAAATAGCCGAGCCGCGTCAGCATCTCGTAGCGCACCTTGTTCGGGCAGCGCGGATTCCAGCCGGGCTTCGGCGCCCTGCCCTCACGATAGGCGCGCAAAAGATCGGGATACAGGTTGCGGTAGGAGCCGTCGGCCTGGCGATGCTCGAATTTGAGATAGAAGGCCATGTGGTTGATGCCGGCGGCGCGGTAGCGGATTTCCTCGTAGGGAATGTCGAGATCGTGGGCGAGCTCCATCGCCGTGCCCTGCACCGAGTGGCAGAGGCCGACCTGGCGAATGGTCGGGTATTTCTCCGCAATCGCCCAGGTGTTGATCGCCATCGGGTTGACATATTGCAGCATGATCGCTTGCGGGCAGACGGCGAGCATATCCTCGCAGACCTTCCAGAGATGCGGCACGGTGCGCAGGCCGCGCATGATGCCGCCGACGCCGAGCGTGTCGGCGATCGTCTGGCGCAACCCGTATTTCTTCGGCACCTCGAAATCGGTGACGGTGCAGGGCTCATAGCCGCCGATCTGGAAGGCGACGACAACGAAATCGGCGCCGGCCAGCGCCTTGCGCTGGTCGGAATAGGTCTCGGCCCTGGCCTTGACGCCGAGCGTCGAGATCAGCTTGTTGACGACGATGGCACTTTCTTCCAACCGCTGCGGATTGAGGTCCATAAGGGCGATCGTTGCGCCCGAGAGCGCCGGACGCTGCAGCACGTCGCCGATGATGTTCTTCATGAAGACGGTGGAGCCTGCTCCGATGAACGTGATTTTGGGATTTGCAGCCATTATAACCTCCGGCATGCGGGTCAATCATGCTACCTCGAAAGCGGCCTTGACGAGCCGTTCGGTGTAGGCGGTCTTGGGATGGGTGAGAACTTCGTTGACGGGACCTTCCTCGACGATCTTGCCATGCTGCATGACGATGACGCGGTGGCAGAGCGCCCTGACGACCTTGAGGTCGTGGGAGATGAAGAGGTAGCTCAAGCCCCGCTCGTCCTGCAGCTTGCGCAAGAGTTCGATGATCTGCGCCTGGACGGAGAGGTCGAGGGCCGATGTCGGTTCGTCGAGCAGGATGAATTCCGGCTCCAGCGCGATGGCGCGAGCAATGGCGATGCGCTGGCGCTGGCCGCCGGAAAATTCATGCGGGAAACGCGAGAGGATATTGCCGGGCATGCCGGCGGCAACAAGCGCCTCGCGCACCCGGTCCTGCCGCTCGGCCCTGGTGGCGCCGAGCCGGTTGACGACGAGGCCTTCCTCGATGATCTGGCCGATCGTCATGCGTGGGTTGAGC
Source organism: Rhizobium sp. H4 (assembly GCF_003013335.1). Lineage (NCBI taxonomy): Bacteria > Pseudomonadati > Pseudomonadota > Alphaproteobacteria > Hyphomicrobiales > Rhizobiaceae > Rhizobium > Rhizobium sp. H4. The sequence continues at coordinate 52,225 of NZ_PSOW01000004.1, read as the reverse complement.
GATGAGAACGGATCTTGAAAGACGATCTGCATGCGAGCGCGGAAGGGGCGCATCTCGGCGCGGGAGAGGCCGTGGATCGGCTGGCGGTCGAAATGGATTTCGCCGGCCTGCGGCGTGTTGAGCCGCAGGATCGCCTGGCCGAAGGTGGTCTTGCCGGAGCCGGATTCGCCGACGAGACCGAGCGTCTCGTGGCGGCGCAGCGTCAGGCTCAGGCTGTCGACGGCGACGAGTTCGCGCATCTCCGGCTTCAGGAAAGTGCCGTGGCGCATCATGAAGCCGACGCGCACACCCTTGGCGTCGAGGATGATATCGGATCCCTCCGGCAGCGGATTGGCCTGGCCGCGCGGTTCGGAGGCGAGCAGGTGTTTGGTATAGGCGTGCTGCGGATTGGCAAACAGCGCTTCGGTGACATTGTGCTCGCGCACTTCGCCATGCTGCATGACATAGACGTAGTCGGAGAACTGCCGCACCACCGTCAGGTCGTGGGTGATGAGGATGACCGCCATCCCCAACTCTTTCTGCAGGTTGCGGATCAGGTTGAGGATCTGCGCCTGCACGGTGACGTCGAGCGCCGTCGTCGGCTCGTCGGCGATCAACACATCGGGATCGTTGGCGAGCGCCATGGCGATCATTACACGCTGGCGCTGACCGCCGGAAAGCTGATGTGGATATTGCATGAGCCTAGCGGCGGGATCGGGGATCTGCACATGTTCCAGCAGTTCCAGCGCCCGCTTTTGCGCATCCCTGCGGCTCATGCGCCGATGCACGCGGATCGCCTCGACGATCTGGCTGCCGATCGTATAGATCGGGTTCAGCGAGCTCATCGGCTCCTGGAAGATCATCGAGATCCGGTCGCCGCGCAGCTTGCGGCGGGCCCGCTCGGAGAATTTCAGGATATTGCTGCCGTCATAGGAAACAGTCGATTTGTCGGAGACGACGGCACGTTTCGACAAGAGCCCCATCACCGTGCGCGCCGTCACCGATTTGCCGGAGCCGGATTCGCCGACGATGGCGATCGTCTCGCCGCGATAGAGCTGGAAGGACACGTCCTTGACGGCTTCGACCATGCCATGCTCGACCTTGAAATTCACCGCCACGTTGCGCGCATCGATGATCGGCGTTTCCGACCGGCCATCATGGTCATGACGGACGGGTGGGGCGAAGGAATTGACCAGGGAAAGAGCCATATCAATCACCTCAATAGGGGTCGACAGCATCGCGCAGTCCGTCGCCGAGCGCATTGAAGGCGAAGACGGTGACGAGCACGAAGCCGACGGGGGAGAGAATCCAGGGATAGGAACCGATGACCGAGTAGGTCGCCGTATCCTGCAGCATCAGCCCCCAGGAGATCAGCGGCGGCTTGACGGCAAAGCCTAAGAAACCGAGGAAGGATTCCAGGAGCACGACGCTCGGTATGGCCAGCGTCACCGCGACGATGACGTGGCTCATCACATTCGGGAAAATATGCTGCATGATGATGCGCCGGTCGGTGGCGCCGACGGCCATCGCCGCCCTCACATAGTCGATGCGGGCGAGCGCCAGGGTCTTGCCGCGCACCTCGCGTGACATCTGCGCCCAGCCGAGCGCCGACATCACGACGATCACGAAACCGAGGAAGACATTGGTCGGCGCCGTCACCGGGATCAGCGAGGTCAGCGCCAGATAGAGCGGCAGCTGCGGGAAGGCGAGCACCAGCTCGACGAAGCGCTGCAGCCAGATATCGAAGGTGCCGCCGAAATAGCCCGACACCATGCCGACGGTCGTGCCGATCAGGGTGACGATGAAGACGACGGTCAGCGCGATCATCAGCGAGATGCGCGAGCCGATGATGGCGCGCGACAGCACATCGCGACCGAACTTGTCGGTGCCGAGGAAATGCACCGGCTGGCCGTCGGTCGAGCCGAAGAAGTGGCGGTCGGCCGGAATGAGGCCGAACAGCTTGTATTCGGCGCCCTTGACGAAGAAGCCGAGCAGGCGCGGATTGTCGTAATCCATGCCGACGATCGGCTGGAAGGTGACCGGGTCGAGCTCCTCGGAATCCGAAAGCGCATAGACCCGCGGCTGGAAGACGAAATTGCCGTCCTTGTCGTGGAAGCTCATCACCTGCGGCGGCGCGAAGCCGACATCGGTCGCCTTCGGATCCATCGGCGCGAAGAAATCGGCAAAGACCGCCATCAGGAGCAGCAGCCCGACGAGTACCAGCCCGGCCATGCCGGTCCAGGAGCGCCGCAGCCGGCGCCAGACGAGCGCCAGATAGCTCTCATTGCCGTGCGGAGGCTTCTTGATCGCGCGCTCGGTTGTCGGAGGCGTGTCGGAAGAGTCGAAGGCAAGCATCTCAGGCTCCTCCGAATTGGCGGACGCGTGGATCGAGCAAGGCAAGCAGCATGTCGGCGATGATATTGCCGACGATCAGCGTTGCCGACAGCACCATCATGAAGGTCGCGGTGACGTAGACGTCGCCGACCGCCATCGAGCCGACGATCGCCGGCCCGACGGTCGGCAGCGCGAAGATGATCGCGGTTTCGATCTCACCGGTCAGCATGTAGGGCAGCACGACGCCCTGATACATGACAAGCGGATGCAGCGCGTTCGGCACGGCGTGGCGCATCACCACCGCCCCGCCCGTAAGACCTTTGGCCTTGGCGGTTTCGACATATTGGGCATTCAGCGTGTCGAGCAGATTACCGCGCATGACGCGCATATTGTAGGCAAGCCCGCCGAAGGTGGCGATCGCTACAACCGGCCAGACATGGCGGACGAGATCGACGAATTTCGCCCAGGACCAGGGCGCGCCGCCATATTGCGGCGAGAAAAAGCTGCCGATCTCGGAGACGTTGAACTGGAAGACCAGGAGATAGACGATGATCAGCGCCATCAGGAAGCGCGGCACTGTCATGCCGAGGAAGGAAATTCCCGAAAGCAGGCTGTCGATCCAGCTGTACTGGCGCGTCGCCGCCCAGATGCCGAAACCGATGCCGAGCACGGAAGCGAAGATGTGGCAGACGAGGGCCAGCAGCAATGTCCGCGGCAGGCGCTCGCCGACGACGTCGGCAACCGGTTTGTTGTAGAACATGCTGTAGCCGAAATCGCCGCGGGTGACGATGCCGCCGATCCAGTTGACGTATTGCACGACCAGCGGCTTGTCGAGGCCGTGCTCGACCCGGTAGGCCTGCGCCTGCGCTTCGGCCTGGGCGTAGGAGGCGCCGCCCTGGTTGATCAGCTGGGATCTTATGTAATCGGCATAGTCACCGGGCGGAGCCTGGATGATCGCGAAGGTCACCACGCTCAGGATGAACAGAACGGGGATCGCGGAGGCTATGCGCACGAGCAGGAATCGTAACATCGGACGGTCCGCTTCTCCTTGCTGCCAGTCGCTCCTTGTCGGCGCGGCCGGCTTGTTGGTCATATCAGGCCGCGCGCCACGCGCGGCCTGACTCTCGCTTCAGCTGGGAGGGAACTTTTTCCCGCACGTCGCACGAGGTGCGACGTGCGTTTTTTTCACATTAGTTGATCGGACCCTTATCGCCGGGCTTGCCGGGCAGCTGCTCGGGGAACAGCTCGTATTTGCCCTGCTTGTCGGCGGCCACCCACAGGCGTTCGCGGATCACCGAATCTTCAGCCCAGTTGAACATGAAGATCGGTGTGCCCTGGGGGACGTTCGAGAAGCGCTTGTTGATGATGAGCGCGCCCGGATATTCCGTCAGTCCGACGGTGTTGACGTGCTCGGTCGAGATCTTCTGATACTGCTTCATCAGATTGACGCGCTCGTCATTGTTCTGGCTCGTCGTAAACTTGTTGACGACGTCGACCAGTTCCTTTTCGAAGGGCATCAGATCGAGCTGATCATCCTTGCCGGCGCGATGCTGCCAGCTGGTGCGCGGGCCGACCGGGGCGAGCTGCTCGGTATTCTGCACCACCGACGACAGTTCCGTGGTGTTGCGCTGGATCAGCCAGTCGAAGCGGCCGGCATAATGCGCATCGTCACGCTTGGCGCCGTCGAGTGCATTGAGGACGATCTTCAGCCCGAGCTTCTCCATCTGGCCGACCACACCTTCGGCAAGGCTCTTGTCGGTCGTGTACTGATTGTTGACCAGCATGACGATTTCGACATTCTTGCCGCCCGCCGTGCCGGCCGGGAAGTTCACGATGCCGTCGCCGTCGGTATCCTTGAGGCCGGCCTTAGCAAGCTCGGCCTTGGCGCCCTTGAGATCGAAGGGATAGTAGACGGTGGAGTTGCGGTCGTAGAAGCTGGTGCCGGAGGAAAGCCCGCCGGGATAGATCGCCGTGAACGGCCCCTTGACCAGCGAGTCGCCGATCGCCTTGCGGTCGAGCGCCATGGTGACGGCCTTGCGGAAGTCCTCGTTGCGGTTGAGCTCGCGGATCGCCTGGCCGCGCTCATCCGGGTTGCCCCAGCCATTGGCGGAGAAGTTCATCCGCAGGTTATAGCCGATCAGGCGCGGCCCGAAGGCAAGCCGGGCCGGCGCGGTCTTTTCGGCGGCCCGCTTCAGCGAGGCGACGAAGTTTTCCGGCTGCTCGAGGTTGGAGATATCGGCGGAGCCTGCCACGGCCTGAACGTCGCGATCGGCCCAGGTCGAGAGCTTGTAGTGCAGCTCGTTGAGATAAGGCAGCTGGTTGCCCTTCTCATCGACCTTCCAGTAATAGGGGTTGCGGCGCAGCACGATGATGTCGTCGGAGCGATATTCCACCGGCACCCAGGCGCCCATCACAGGCATGTTCATATATTCCGGCGGGAAGGCGTTTTTGAACTGGTCGTAGGTGTTCTTCGAGTATTTCGGGTGCTGGGGCTTCAGGATATGCGACGGACCCGGGCAGAAGTTCGGATAGGCCATCGTGTAGAGATATTGCTTCGGGAAGGCCTCCTTGAAGGTCCATTCGACCGTGTAGTCGTCGATCTTCTTCAGCGTCGTGCCGACACCGAAAGCCTCAGGCGATGCGCCGCCGCCGAGCGGCGAGACGTTCGGGTCGATCACTTCGTCGTCCCAGTAGAACATGATGTCGTCGGCATTGAAGGGCGCGCCGTCCGACCATTTGGCGCCTTCGATCAGATGCATGGTCAGCTTGTGGCCGTCCTCGGACCAATCCCAGCTCTTGGCCAGGTTCGGCAGCGGCTCGGTGTCCTGGGCTTTCACCTGGAACAGCGGCGCGGTGCGCGTCAGGCATTCGGATAGACCGATATCGATGCCGCCCCAGCCCTGCGTCTGGCCGGCGCCGTAGTTCCAGCCTTCCGGCCGGCCGCCGATGACATGGCGCATCGTATCGCCGTAGACGCCGACGCCATCGGGCATATTGCCCGTCTTGAAGACCATCGGCTCCTTCGGCAGACGATCCTTCACGGGGGGAAGCTTGCCGGCGGAGACGAAATTCTTCGTCACCCAGTCGGGCTCGTGATATTCGGGCAGCGCCTTGAACTCCAGAATGGAGTCGCGCGCGACATAGTTGATCTTGCCTTCGGCCGGAAATTCCGGCGGCACCGGCGGCACGGTCGGTTCGGAAGCATGGGCATGCAGCGCCAAGACCGAGACGCCGAGCGCCAGTCCGGCCAGAATGCCTGCTTTGCGGAAATTCATCATCGTTTCTCCCTCTTGTTTCGGAGCACGGGGGCAGCCGGCTCCTTTCTCCTCGAACGGCGTGACGGCGGGTTGATGTCATGGATTTCCCTCCCGGAAATCCATGACGACCCATCCTTCACGTAAATCAGCCGGCCTGTTTCAGCGCCGCCTTTTCCGCGCGCAGTTCCTCGATCGAGCGGACGCTGCGGCGTGCGGCCCCGGCCCAGTCTCGGGTCTGCACCTTGGATTTCGACAGCCGCTCCTTGGCGGCCGGCACGGCCTCGGCATATTGCGGCAGCCAGCGCGCTTGGGCAACGACCATCTCGTCGACCATCTGCCAGACCTCCTCCGGCGTCGAGACGGCGCCGACCAGCGGATCGTGCAGCACGGCAAGCTTCAACAGATCGATGTCGCCGGAGATCGCGGCATGCACCGACATGCGCTGGACGTTGATCGAGGCAATGCAGGTGGCCGCACAGGCTTCCGGCAGGGTGACGCCGGAGACCATGTTGATGCCGAAGCGGTCGACGAAGCCCGGCGATTCGATGATCGCATCGGCCGGCAGGTTGGTGATGACACCATTGTTCTTGACGTTGAAATGGCCGCGATAGACCCGGTTGGTCTCCAGCGCCTCGAGAATATGGCTCGCATGTTCGTTCGAGCGCTTGGCCGGATCGATCGGCTTGCCGGCGGATTCCAGGAATTGCGGGAATTCCGTCTCGAACCAGTTGCGCGTTTCGGTGGAATAGCGGAGATAACCGCCGGTCTCGCCGTGGATCCAGTCGGACATGTCGATCCAGCGGGTAATTTCCTCCGGCCGCTTGCGGTACCAGGGTAGGTATTCCGAAAGGTGGCCGTTGCTCTCCGTCGAATAGACGCCGAAACGCTTCAGCACGTCAATGCGCAGTTTCTCCTGCTGCGAATAGACGGGATGCGCCTCGAAGGCGGCCACCAGCTCGTCCTTGCCGATCTTGCGGCCGTTGAGGCGCAGGTCGATGAACCAGGTCTGGTGGTTGATGCCGGAGCAGACATAGTCGAGCTCGCCAAGCGATTTGGCGCCGAGCACCTCGGCGATCTGTTCGGCGCCGTGCTGGACGCCGTGGCAGAGACCGACGGTGTCGACCTTGCCGTATTCGATCGCCGCCCAGGTGTTCATCGCCATCGGATTGGCATAGTTGAGGAATTTCGCGCCCGGCTCGGCGACCTCCCGGATATCCTTGCAGAAGTCGAGGATGACGGGGATGTTGCGCTGGCCGTAGAGAATGCCGCCGGCGCAGATCGTATCGCCGACGCACTGGTCGATGCCGTATTTCAGCGGGATTCTAATATCGTCGGCATAGGCCTCGAGCCCGCCGACGCGCACGCAGCTGATGATATAGCGCGCCCCTTCCAGCGCCTGGCGCCGGTTGGTCGTCGCCGTCACCTTGGTCGGCAGCCCATTCGACTCGACGATGCGGTCGAGGATCGCCTTGATCATTTCGAGATTGTGTTCGCTGAGATCGGTCAGCGCGAACTCGACGTCGCGGAACTCCGGCACGCACAATATGTCGGTGAACAGCTTCTTGGTGAAACCGACGCTGCCCGCACCGATGATAGCGATTTTGAAACTCATGATCTTCACCTCGACCCAATGGAATGCTAGAGAAAAGATGGTTGTGAGGGATCAGGCCGCATGCCGGCGCATGTGGTTGAAAAAGCCGTAAAACCTGCCTGTTTTCCTCCCGGCCGCCGTATCGGCCGCGTTCTCCTCTTTTTGTTGAGCGGGATTATGCCCGAATCCGGCGGGCCGACCAGAGAAGGATTATGCTTTCAGGGGTAATTTTGTGCTGCAGGATTTGATCGCCAACGGACAGTCGATGAGGACGGTTTCGCTGCCCCGCGGCCGCCAGCGTCTGCACGCCATGCCGACCAGCGCCGGCTATGAAGTGCGGGAGAACGAAACCTATGACTGGGACGGTCGACGGCGCGGCCAGACGCCCTTCACGGTGCTGCAGCACACGATCAGCGGCAGCGGCCGGCTGCGCTATTTGAATCGCAATTATCGCCTCCAGGGCGGCGACACGCTGTTGGTGCTCGTCCCGCACAATCACCGCTACTGGCTGGAGAAGGGCGAACGCTGGGAGTATTTCTGGATCTCGATGAATGGCGAGGAAACCCTGCGCATCCACCAGCTGGTGCTGTCCACCGCCGGCCCGGTCTTGAAACTGCAGCCTTCGACCATCGATCATCTCGCCGATTGCAGCCTGCGCCTCGTCAAGGGCGCGACCTCGCCGGGCGCCGCCTCGGCGATCGCCTATGAAGCGGCGATGGCGCTTTATGACGACGTCTTCGGCTCATCGGCCTTTGCCGCCGAGCTCAGCCTGATGCAGCCGGTGATCGACCATATCAATGCCAATCTCGACAAGCCGCTGCCGGTCAATGAACTCGCCGCCATCGTCGGCCTCAGCCGCGCCCATTTCTCCCGCAGCTTCGCCGAGAGCGAAGGTGTGCCGCCGGCCGAATTCGTGCTGCAGCAGCGGCTGCAGCGCGCCGTCAAGCTGCTGACCAAGGCGGACTTCCTGCCGGTCAAGGAAGTCGCCATCATGTGCGGCTTCGAGGACGCCAATTATTTCTCGAAGGTCTTCCGCCGCGTCTACGGCACCAATCCCACCGAATTCCGCACGACTGGCATGTATGCCAGCATCGGCCGGCCGAAATAGCGCCGGCCGCCCCGCCGCCGGCTTCTCAGGCCCGGACTTCGAACACCATGTTGAACGGTGTTTCGGTCGCCCGGCGGAAATGCTTGAAGCCGGCGTCGAGCGCCACCTTGCGCAACCTCATTTCCCCCGCTTGGGCGCCAAGCCCGAGCCCCACCTCCTGGGAGAGCGATGCCGGCGTGCAGATCATCGTCGAGGCGCCGTAATAGACGCGTCCGACAGGATTGAGATTGTCCTTGAGGTGGTCATGGGCAAAAGGCTCGACGATCAGCCAGGTGCCGTTCGGCGCCAGCGTCTCCTTGACATGCCGGCCGGCGCCGACAGGATCACCCATGTCGTGCAGGCAGTCGAACATGGCGACCATATCATAGCCGCGACCCGGAAATTCCGCCGCCTTGCCCTGCTCGAAGGTGACTCGGCGACGCCGGCCTCTTTGGCGGCGGCCTTGGCTCTTTCGATCGACGGGCTGTGATAGTCGAAGCCGGTAAAATGCGAGGCGGGATAGGCCTGCGCCATCAGGATTGTCGAGGCGCCGTGACCACAGCCGACATCGGCGACATTGGCGCCGGCTTTCAGCCTCTCCTCCATCCCGGCAATCGCCGGAATCCATTCGTTGACGAGATGGCTGTTGTAGCCCGGCCGGAAAAACCGCTCGGTGCCGCGGAACAGGCAGGTGCTGTGTTCATGCCAGCCGAGACCCTTGCCGGTGCGGAAGGCTTCGGTGACCTTCGGCTCGTCCATCCACATGGATTGCACGACCTCGAAGGCGCCGACGAAGAAGGCCGGGCTGTTTTCCTCGGCAAACACCATCGCCTGTTCCGCCGTCAGGCTGAAGCGATCGGTCTTTTCATCGTAAACGATATAATCCGCAGCCGCCTGGGCGCTGAGCCATTCCCGGACATAGCGCTCCTTGATCCCGGTCTTGGCGGCAAGCTGCTCAACGCTCACCGGCTTCCCGTCCGCCATCGCCTTGAAGAGCCCCACCTTGTCGCCAAGCACGACCAAGGCACCTGACATGGCGGCGCCGACATCGCCGACGAGACGGCCGACAAGTGCATCGAGTTTCTGCATATCTGGCTCACGCATCGTTGCCTCCCGGGCGTGATAAAAGGGCAGTAAATTAGACTCTAATAATATGCAGTCAATCAACCCACCCCATCGCCCAATGAGGCTAGGCATCGAAGGTCGGAGCAATTGCATCGGCTTGCCTTCTGCGGGCGCGCTCACATTTTTATAGAGCTGTCCCAGCGCCAGATCAGGGTCTCAATGCCAGGTGGATATTCATGCTGTCTCCAGCCCAATGCCGTGCCGCGCGTGCTCTCATCGCCTGGTCCAAGCAGGATCTGTCCGCAGCCTCTCAGATAACCAAGGCGACGATTGCCGGTTTCGAGGCAGGAAGGCTTTCCCCTGACGAGCGAACGCTGCGGCATATCAAGCGCGCCCTGGAAGACGCCGGCGTGCTTTTCATCGCGGAGAATGGCGGCGGCGCCGGCGTTCGCTTGGCAAAACCGGCGTCGGCTTCTATAGACACGGACGAGACCGAGACGGTTCAATATGAAGAATATCTCAAAAACGACGCCCCTCCCGGCGCTGGCGGCTGAATGACAAAGAAGCAGAAATTGGAGCATTCCGAACTGGCGGGGGAATTCACCGATGAGGGGATTACCGTGCTCGTCGATATCTTTCGAACCGCCGGCAGCAACGAGGACTGGACGATGGAGGTCGTCACCCAGTCTGAAGATCTGATCCGCTGGGACGAGCCGTTTGCGACCGACCGGGAGGCTTTCGACGAATTCCTGGCGGTGGTGGCCCGCGACGGCATCCAATCCTTTCTCGAAGACGAAGAACCTTCCGTGCATTGAGGGGCAGCTCGTGAAAAGCATCAATGATCTCGTCGCCTCGGCGAAAACCGTCTGCGACCGATACCGGGGCGGGCGGATGGAGCGCGAAACCGTGCGCGAATGGGTTCTCGGACTGGGCGCCTATCCACCGCCGCATGGGGACCGGGTGCGCGAAGCGATGGAATGGTTCCGGCTGCACAATCGCGAGCCTGTATCGGAAGATATCGTGCGCGTCGATATCGACCGGCTCCAGGCGATTTCGGCGGCGTGACGGGGAGGCGCTTTGCTTCAGCGGCGATCCGGACTAGCGCAATTGCGCCGTTACTCGGCGGCGTAGGACCAATGACGATCATGAGCCTTAGGCATAATGCCCTCATCTCAGCTTCCTTGCGAAGAGGCCTGGGGGTTTTGCAGCTTCGGTAAACGTGACACGCTTACGAGGCTGACATGGCTCCTGGATCTCATGCGTGAAGCGCAAACCAAGCGCGGCTAGGTTATTTAATTCGTGCCATAAGTAGAAGGAACAGCACGTGGCAGCATTTCCGGAAAAGGCAAAGGTCGTCATCATCGGGCTCGGGGGCATCGTCGGTGCCTCCATCGCGCATCATCTCGTCGAGCGGGGATGGGACGATATCGTAGGCATCGACAAGTCGGGCATCCCGACCGATATCGGCTCGACAGCCCATGCCTCGGACTTCTGTTACACCACGAGCCACGACTATCTGTCGGTCTGGACGACTCAATATTCGGTCGATTTCTACGAGAAGATGGGCCATTATGCGCGCATCGGCGGCCTCGAAGTGGCGCGCACCGGCGACCATGCCTGGATGGAGGAAATCAAGCGCAAGCTGTCCTCGGCGCGCGCTTTCGGCACGCGCGCCCATTATGTCAGCCCCTCCGAGATCAAGGAAAAGTTCCCGCTGATCGAGGAAGATCAGGTAATGGGCGGCCTCTTCGATCCGGATGCCGGCCTGGTCATTCCGCGCTCGCAGACCGTTGCGGGCAAGCTGGTCGATGCCGCCGAAAAGGCCGGCAAGCTGCAGGTGTTCGGCAATACGCCGGCCAAATCGCTGATCGTCGAAGGCGGCCGCATCAAGGGCGTCGTCACCCATCGCGGCACGATCATGGCCGACCACGTCATCGTCTGCGCCGGCCTCTGGGGACGCCTGATCGCCGAGATGGTCGGCGAAGACCTGCCGGTCATGCCGGTCGACCACCCGCTCACCTTCTTCGGCCCCTATAACGAGTTCGAAGGCACCGGCAAGGAAATCGGCTTCCCGCTGCTGCGCGACCAGGGCAACTCGGCCTATATGCGCGATACCGGCGACCCGGCGACGACCGAGGGCGGCCAGATCGAGTGGGGCTATTACGAAGCCACCAATCCGCGCATGTGCCATCCGCGCGAGCTTCTCGAAAAACACGAGGCACGGCTTTCGCCCTCGCAGCGTGACCTCGAGATGGAACAGATCCTCGAGCCGCTCGAGCGCGCCATGGAACTGACGCCGATCCTCGGCGAACTCGGTTATAACGAAGGTCACTCCTTCAATGGCCTGCTGCAGGTTTCCGCCGGCGGTGGCGCATCCTGCGGTGAGAGCCAGAAGGTGCGCGGTCTCTGGTACTGCGTTGCCATCTGGGTCAAGGACGGCCCGGGTTATGGCAAGCTGATCGCCGACTGGATGACCGATGGCCGCACGGAAATCGACCACAACAGCATCGACTACGCCCGCTTCTATCCGCATCAGCTGACCGAAGAGTTCATCGAAGGCCGCTGCTACGAAGCCGCCCAGAAGATCTATTTCCCGGCTGTCCACACCCGCGAACCCTATCTATCCGGCCGCAATGCCAAGCGCTCGCCCTTCTACGAGCGCGAAAAGGAGCTGGGCGGCTACTTCATGGAGCTGGGTGGCTGGGAGCGTGCGCACGGCTACGCCGCCAACGAGCACCTGCTGGAAAAATACGGCGACCGTGTGCCCGTTCGCGAGAACGAATGGGACAGCCGGCATTTCTGGCGCGTGTCGAATGCCGAGCATCTGGCGATGAGCGAGGATTGCGGCATCGTCAATCTCAGCCACTTCCACATGGTCGATATCGAAGGACCTGACCATGTCGAGCTGATGGAATGGCTGTGCGCTGCCAAGATCGGCGGCGATGCCAATATCGGCAAAGGCGTTTACACCCACTTCCTCGACGACGAAGGCATGGTGCGCGCCGACTTCACCGTCTTCCGCATGGCCGACCGCTGCCGTCTCGTCAACGGCGCCGATGCCGGCCCGCGCGACCTGCACTATATGAAGCGCGTCGCCCAGGATCGCGGCCTTGATGTGACGATCACCGACGTCTCGGAAAAATTCGTGACGATCGGCATCTGGGGACCGAATGCGCGCGAGACGCTGAAGAAGGTGGTTGCCGATCCGGTCGGTCTCGATCAGGAAAACTTCGCCTTCGCAGCGATCAAGCCGATCGAAATCGCCGGCAAGACCGTCACCGCCTTCCGCATCTCCTATGTCGGCGAACAGGGATGGGAACTGCACATGAAGTACGAAGACGGCCTCGCCGTCTGGGATGCGCTGCGCTCGACCGGCGTGATGGCCTTCGGTGTGGAAACCTATGCAAACTCGCGCCGCATGGAAAAGAGCCTGCGCCTGCAGAACGCCGACCTCCTGACCCAGTACAACCTGATCGAAGCCGATCTCGCCCGTCCGAAGGTCAAGGAAGCCGATTTCCGCGGCAAGGCAAAGCATCTGGAATACAAGGCGCGTGAGCACCAGCCCGCCATGCTCTGCACGCTCGTGATGACCGAGAATACCGACAAGACAGGCGTGAAGCGTTATCCCGTCGGAAACCTTCCGGTTGTCGATCCCGCCACGGGAGAGGTCCTGGTCGACGAGCTTGGCCGCCGGTCCTACACCACCTCGATTGCCTACGGCCCGACGGTCGGAAAGAACATTGCCTTGGCCTATCTGCCGTGGTCGCATTGCCAGGTCGGACGCAAGCTGAATGTCGAGTATTTTGCCGAGAGCTATCCGGTGGAGGTCGTCGGCGTCGGCTACAAGCCAATCTACGACCCGGAAAATCTGAAGCCGCGCACCTAAGCGCTCACGCACTCAAGCACATGTGGCGCCGCAGCAAGGCGGCGCCACAAACTCAGTCGCCCGAACGCCAGAGCAGGCAATTCGGGATTGTTATAGTCGGCGCACGTCAGGTCGATCTTTCTGCTGCGATTTGGGCCTGGGACCGACGCGCGGGATCGAGACCGGCCCACCGCTCCGCGTCGATCGGAAGGGTCACGTTGAACGGCGGCTCGATTGAGCTCGCTGGTACCCACTGCATTCCCTGTTGTGGATCCGGCTAGACATTCGGCCACAAAGTGAACGCCGGCTTCCTGCTCGCGCGTCACTGCGCCCGGCCTGAGACCGAGACGTGCGGTGACGTCGATATTGCTGCCTTCAACCGATTTCCGCTGCATCGCGCACATCACGCTGCAAGGTGACCGTTCACTCATCGCCTACCTCCAATTTTTGCAGCTATTGTTCAGCGCAGCTATACACCCAGTGCACGGACAGCACGTTTATCTTTGCCGCTAATCCGGCCATCTTTTGCCAAGCAAGAGGTGAAGCCGGAGCACGACCATGAATTTTACGGTCCAAATCAACGGACGCACACACTCGGTAGACGTGGACGGTGACACTCCGCTTCTCTGGGTGATCCGGGACATCCTCGGCATGACGGGCACCAAATTTGGATGCGGCCAGGCTCTTTGCGGCGCCTGCACCGTTCACGTCGACGGTGCTCCCACACGTTCATGTATCACTTCGATAGAGATGGTGGGAGACAGCCAAATTACGACGATCGAAGCATTGGATACGCTTGCCCACGGCAAGGCGCTTCAGCAGGCGTGGATTGAGCTTGAGGTCCCACAATGCGGTTACTGCCAGTCAGGGCAACTGATGTCCGCCGCCGCGCTGCTGTCCGAAAACCCCAGACCGACCGACGAGGATATCAACGATGCCATGTCGGGAAACGTCTGCCGCTGCGGGACCTATCAGCGCATTCGCGCTGCCATTAAACAGGCAAGCGCGTGAAGGGAGAAAAGATCATGTCGAACAGCACTCTCGGCTCTCGATTGGATCGGCGCCAATTCCTCAAGGCCAGCGCTGCAATGGGTAGCGGTCTCGTTGTCAATCTCACTCTCGGTCCTGCTTTTGCGTTGGCTGCGGGCGATTTTGTTCCCAACGCTTTCATTCGTATCAACCGCGAAGGAGCAGTCACTCTTGTCATGCCGCAAGTGGAAATGGGCCAGGGTATCTACACCGCCCAGGCAATGCTGCTCGCTGAAGAACTTGAAGTCGCACTTGAAGCTGTAAAGCTGGAACCAGCGCCCGTTAACGAGGCTCTCTACGGCCATCCAATGCTCCGGCGTCAAATGACGGGCGGCTCCACGTCAATACGCGCGTTCTGGACGCCCTTGCGTATAGCCGGCGCGACGGCCCGCACCTTGCTCGTTCAGGCAGCAGCCAAGGAGTGGAATACTGATCCCGCAACTTGCCATGCGCAAGATGGCTTCGTTTTCGAGTATAGCGGAGCCCGGAAACTGGCCTACGGACAACTGGTCGACACTGCCGCGTCACTTCCTGCGCCTTCATCAGACATGGTAAAACTCAAGGACCCCCGCGAATTCAAGCTCCTGGGAACCCCTGCAAAGCGGCTGGATACGCCTGGCAAGGTCGACGGATCTCTCAAGTACGGTATCGACGCTTTTCCCAATGGTGCCAAGATCGCGGCGATTTCCATCTCGCCCGTTCTCGGCGGGAAGCCGAAGTCCGTCGACGAACAGGCTGCGCTGCAGGTCAAGGGGGTGCGACAGGTGGTGCTCACTGACAGCGCCGTGGCGGTTTTGGCGGATCATACGGCAGCGGCCAAGAAGGGGCTGGAAGCGGCAGCGGTCGAGTGGGACGACGGTCCCAATGCCCAAGTGTCCAGCGCAGACATTATAAGACAGCTGGATCAGGAATCCCTCGAAGCCGGTGCCGTAGCACGGAGCGAGGGTGACGTCGCGAAAGGACTGGACAACGCGGTGGCGCGAGTCGAGGCCATATATCAACTGCCCTTTCTTTCCCACGCGGCGATGGAGCCGATGAACTGCACCGTTCACGTACGCGAGGACGCGTGCGAGCTTTGGGTCGGAACGCAGAATCTCTCCGCGGCCAAACAGGCGGCAGCCACGGTTACGGGACTGGCGCCCGAAAGGATCATTATCAACAATCACATTGTCGGCGGCGGGTTCGGCCGCCGCCTCGAGGTCGACGGCATCACCCATGCGGTCAAGGTGGCAATGCAGGTCAAAGGGCCGGTGAAAGTCATCTGGAGTCGCGAGGAAGATATCCAGCACGGCTATTACCGGCCGTACTACTATGATCGAATGTCAGGCGCGATCGATGCCGACGGAAACCCGGTCGCCTGGAAGCATCGCGTTTCCGGATCTTCGATCTTCGCTCGAATTGCGCCAGGCGCAATGCAGAACGGCGTTGATCCCGATGGGGTGGAAGGCGCGGCCCATCCTCCCTACAAGCTCCCAGCGATACACGTCGAATTCAAGCAGGTTGAACCGCAGGGCGTCCTCACGAGCTGGTGGCGTGGTGTCGGCCCCTCGCACAACGTGTTTGTGGTGGAGAGCTTCATTGACGAGCTTGCCGCCGCCGCCAAGGCCGATCCGGTCGAGTACCGCAAAAGACTGCTCACCGAAAACCCGCGTGCGCTAAGAGTGCTGGACTTGGCCGCGGAGAAGGCTGAGTGGGGCAAACCAGTGCCGAGCCGGCGGGGCCGTGGGGTTGCCGTGCAATTCGCATTCGGCACTTACCTCGCAATGATTGCCGACGCCACTGTGGGAGCGGACGGCACCGTCCGGGTTTTACGCATAATCACCGCTGTGGACTGCGGCCTGACCGTGAACTCGGATACGATCGCGGCGCAGATGGAAGGCGGCGCCCTTTATGGTCTGACGGCGGCTCTCCACGGCGCCATCACGCTGAAGGACGGTCGTGTCGAACAGAGCAATTTCGACAACTACCAGCCGCTGCGCATCGAAGAAGCGCCGCATGTTGAAACTCACATCGTTCCAAGCGCCGAGCCCCCGGGAGGAATAGGCGAGGCGGCGACCTCGGCAGTGTTCCCGGCGGTCACCAACGCCATCTTCGCGGCTGTGGGCAAGCGGGTGCGGACACTTCCGGTCAATACCGATGAGTTGAAGGCCTAGATTGTCATGCAGGTTCTGAGCACTCTCATTTCAGTGTCGATCATCAGTCTCGTCTGCCCCGCTACAGTGCTCGCGGAAGGAGATGCCGCTCGTGGCGAGCAGCTCTTCAGCCGGTGTGCAGCTTGCCATTCGGTCGAAGGGCAAAACAAATCCGGACCCGCCTTGAATGGCGTGTTCGGCAGAAAAGCCGGCGCTGTGGAAGGCTATCGCTATTCGACAGCCCTCTTGAATTCGGCTGTCGTCTGGAGTGATGAAACGCTCGATGCCTTCTTGTCGGGACCCTCTAAGATGCTGCGGGGCACACGCATGACGACGAGTGTTTTGAGCGAGGCCGATCGTGCGGACATCGTAGCGTATCTCAGGACACTTCCCGCTCAGTGAGGTGGCATCATGATGCATCCGCCAAGCCTTGTGCGCCGCGGGGCCCCGCCCGCCCCCAGCGCCACGGTATCCTTCAGACTTGGCTACCAAACCACGCTCCTCGCCCGACCTGACTTTCAAGGAAGGATTCAAGTTGCACATGGCCCCTACCGGTTGGGCATATCCCGAGTGGCCCATCTTTGGAGTTAAGGAAGACGCGTTGCAGTTTGCACTCTCGAACTTGACCGGAGGGAGAAAAATTGCGCTTGCTACCATCATCCATTCCGATGGAGGAGGGCCACGCCCCGTGGGAACGCAGATGGCTTTCACGGATCGCCGGAAGATGGGCTTTCTATCCGGGGGATGTATAGAGGCGGATGTCGCCCTTCATGCCGGGGCAGCGCTTCTTGACGGACAGCCGCGGAGGTTGATCTATGGGCAAGGAAGCCCATTCCTCGACATCCAACTTCAGTGCGGAGCCTCTATCACTATTGCGGTAGAGCGCGTTCTCCCCTCGGATCCCGTCGTTCAAAGCCTCCTTGAAGCGATGGCGAGGCGAGAGGAAGTGATCTGGATTTCCGATGGCAGGTCCAGGATAACCACTTCATGCCAGACTGACCCGTCATTTCAGTTGGTGGGCGTCGAACAAAGTCAGCTGGAATCGCTGCAGGCAGGCCAGATCGACGCTGAGCGCTATTGGGTGCGATACCGCCCCCGAACAAGGCTTATCGTCATCGGATCGGATCCGACCGCGCTCGCTATCGCGAAACTTGCAAAAGATGCAGAATTCGAGGTCGTTTTCGTGCGGCCGCATGGTCCGAACTTGCCACCCCCTATCGCGCCCCAACTCTATCGTACGACGAACCCGCAGAAAGTGTTCGAAGAGTTCCGGCTTGATCATCGGACCGCTGTCGTTTTTGCCAATCATGACTTCGAGGCCAGCAGGGAAGACGTTGCCAGAGCGCTGAGCTCGAAAGCCGGTTACGTCGGCATGGTGGGGGCCAAAAGACAGCGCCCAGCGAAAGACAGGTGGTTGAGGGAGTTTGGGCTGAGCGAGGAAGAGATTGCCAAGTTCAGATCTCCCGTTGGGCTGCCCGTTGGCAGATCAAGTCCCTTCGCCATTGCCGTCTCGGTCATTGCGGAAGTTCTCCGCGTGATGAACGAGCATTGAAGGCGCTGCCTGTTGTGGAGGGGTCACAGGGGTCTCAAAACATTGGGGTTTCGATCGTTCTGCTCTGCGCCGGCAGATCAACGCGCTTGGGTGACAATCATCGGCACAAGCTTTTATCTGAATTCGATGGCGTATCACTCGTTCGCAGGTCCGCGATCGTCGCCCGCGCGAGCCAAGCCTCGGCGGTCTTTGCGGTCACTGGTTACCGCGGTCCCGAGATAGAAGCCGCGCTCGAAGGCGTCGATGTAACCGTGGTATTCAATCCGTATTTTGGATCCGGCATCGCAAGCTCGATCATAGCGGGTTGGCAGGCCGCCTATGCGGGCGGGGCCGACGGATGCCTGATCATGCTCGCGGACATGCCGTTCATATCGGGCTTGGACCTCGATCGATTGATCGCTGCCTTCAAAGACGCTGGGGGACGTGCGATCGTGCAGGCTGCTGGGCAAGGAAGACCAGGCAATCCGGTGATCCTGCCAAGATCGCTGCACCAGGCGATCTTAGACCTGCAGGGAGATCGCGGCGCCCGCGGGGTCATCGGGAATTCCAAACTTGCTCGCATCCAAGTTGATATCGGGCAAGGTGCGCATATTGACGTCGACACTGCCGAGGCCATCGTTGCGGCCGGCGGCATGCTCAAGGCCTGACCACGAAACTCCGCAAACGGCTGCATCATTCGAATTTTCTTCGCTGGACTTCAGATGACCTACAAGCGCCTCAGTTGAGAACACGTATCAATGAATGCACGGAGCTTCGGCTGGTGTTGCTTTGTCTTGGTAAAGTATAGGAATAGCCCGTCAGTTCCCGGCGAATAGTCGAGCAAGACCGGTTCAAGCTGCCCGTTCGCGAGCTCTCGTGATGCGTGGAAGGTTGATGAATAGATCAGGCTCAAGCCTTGAGACGCAATCTTCCGCATGAGCTCCCCATCGTTCACTGTAATGGGCCCGTTCGGCTCCATGCTGACATTTTGTCCATTTTCGATGAACTCCCACCGGTAAATATCGCCCTTCTCTGGTCGACGAAATCGGACACATTGGTGTTTGATAAGATCACTGGGCGCCATCGGACGGCCATTTTCTCTGAAGTACTCAGGTGACCCGAACACCGCCCATTTAAACGAAGGTGAAAGCCTCACCGCTATCATCTCCTTGGCGATATATGATCCGATCATGATACCGGCATCATACCCGCTGGCAACGATGTCGCCGTGCAAATTGCTTACAGTGATATCGATTTTTACGTTAGGGCACGCTTTGCGAAAAGCTGGCAAAATCGGCTCTATGACATGGGGCAGTGCGAGGCGCTCGACGATGAGTTTCAGGGTGCCGGACGGTTCGTTGGACGACTGAACCGCATCCCCTAAACTTGTCTCGATTAGTTGTGCCGCAGGGGCTATTTTTGCGAGCAAAGCCTCCCCCGCCTCCGTCAATGCAATGCGGCGGGTGGTGCGGTAGAAGAGGGGGACTCCGAGACGCCGCTCGAGCTTCTGCAGCGCCTGGCTGATAGCGCCCGGCGTCACTTCGAGCTCGAGGGCCGCTTTCCGAACGCTCTGCCGCTTTGCGACAGCGAGAAACTCGGGCACACCATCGAATGTTTTCTCGCGGCCCATTCCGTCCCTTCTGTCAGCGGCTTGTTCATGGAATCGTCGAAGCAGAACCAGCTTTTTCTATTTAGTACCATTGGCATTAGGATGTAAATCTAAACAATGGTCATCGTGGCTGCCGATGTGGATGTCAGTGTCGCAGAACCACTCGCAAGTCGTTTGGCGCCCGCTTATCTGACACTGTCGAGAGCCGCTTTGACTCATCACCGTTCTATCTTGCTTACCCCACTTGAGGTGCCATCGTCGACAGAACGGCTTGAAATGAACCGCTTCGAGAGAAGCCAGCAGCCGAGTGCCCACAACGCACCGGCGCACCATCCGGCGAAGACATCGGTCGGATAATGGACCCCGAGATATATCCGGCTGAGACCAATGATGACGGCCAGGAAGACCCCGGAGGCCATCACGAAGATTCGCGTCGAGCGGTAACGCTGGGTGCGCGCCACGAGTGCACCCAGCGTCAGATAAGTCACAGCCGAAACCATCGCGTGGCCAGAGGGAAAACTGAGATCGCTGACCTCGACGAGATGCGGCACGACGTCGGGACGTGGCCGCGCGACGAGGATCTTCAGCAGGGCGCTGGCGAGCCAGCCCGTCAACACCGAGGAAAAGACGAAGATCGCGATCGGCCAGCGCCGGTCGAGCAAAAGGTAGACGGTGATGAGAACCGTCAGCAGGGTGAGCACCGTTACGCCGCCCAGGCTGGTGATGTCGTCGACGGCATGCGTCAGCCAGGCCGGTCCGATCGGCATTGCCAGATCGTCCGCCCGGCGCAACGCCAGCAAGATCGCCTCGTCGAACCTGAAGGTCTCTCCCTCTAGAACCTCGCTCGTCAGCCGCTGCAGCACGAACAGGCCGCCCGCGACCGATGCCAGCGTGATCAGTGTCAGTGGCTCATATGCCGTGAGCCTCGCCAAAAATCCGCGTCGTTGCATCTCACTCATGCCTGCCATCGAACTCCCTTCATCCTGCCGATCCCCGCGAGATCGGCAAGGTGAGCCGGAAATTCAAGGCCTTGCGGCATTGAGGAACAACCTTGGGGCTGTCGCCGACAATATCGGAACGCGCGGTAGCAAAGGCTCAACCTTCTTTTGCTATGGCTGGAGCCGATTGTCCTGGAGATGTTCGGCGATGAAAATTCTGACCGCGATGGTTCTGATGGCAGCCGTCCTGCCGCCGGTCTCGGCCTTCGGCGAGACCGAATGGATGGGCGGCGCAAGGCAATGGTCGGTCGGCTTTGCCAGCGAACATCCCGCCTCTTGCCGGCTGCTGTGGGACAGCGAACTGGGCAAGACGATGGAATTTCGTCAGAGCGCCAGCGAAACTTTCTGGCTGGTGGGAAAGAACACATGGGACATTCCCGCCGGCACGAAGACCGAGGTGACGCTGACCGATCGCAATATAACGAAGGTGGTCGCCGCCGAATTCTTCGACAAGAATACGCTTCGCCTCTGGCCCAAAGGCAGCAAGGGCAGCGGCGGTCTGAAGAAGCTTATCAAGAATTCCTTTTCCGGAACCCCTGACGTGCAACTGACCTTTGCCGGCGATGAAGGCGACTGGACGCTGCCGCTCTCAAGGGTCGACCAGCTCTATCCCACCTTCGCCCAATGCCTCAAACGCCTCGAGGTCGGCGACAAGGCCAAGCAGGATTCAGCGAGCAGCAAGCCTTTCTGACGCACTCGCCCGCTTCAGTCGATCGGTGGCGGGCGCGTCTCGCGGATCAGGCTGCGCACAGCCTCGATATAGCCATTGAGCGGCCGATCGTCGCCATAATGCGAGACATGTTCGCGCACGACCTTGTAGATGAGATCGGTGCCGACCGCCCGCGCCGCCGTCGCTGCCAGGAAATCATGTGCCTGGGCCGCGGCCATCAGCTCGATCGCCAGGATATATTCGGCATTGTCGATGACGGCGAGCAGCTTGGCGGCGGCGGCTGCCGGATGGGCGAGGAAATCCTCCTGCAGACCGGAGGTCAGGCCACCGTCCAGGGCTGCCGGCGCGGCGAGCCGGCGGTTTTCGTTGCTGAGCGCGGCGGCGGTATATTGGGCGATCATGAAGCCGGAGTGACTGCCGGCATCGCTTGCCAGGAACGGCGGCAAGCCGCTCACCAGCGGATTGACCAGCCGGTCCATGCGACGTTCGCTGATCGCGCCGATCTGCGCCACCGCAATAGAGAGGCTGTCGGCGGCCTGCCCAAGCGCCGGGGCGACGGCATGCGCCTCTGAGGAGACGATCGGCTGCTCCGGCGTGCCCGAGACGGCCGGATTGTCTGTCACCGAGGCAAGCTCCTGATCGGCAATGCGGGCGGAATTGTCGAAGACATCGCGGGCGGCGCCATGGGCATGCGGCACCGAACGCAGGCTGAGCGCATCCTGCGTGCGCCGGCCGAAGGCGGCGGCGACGAGGCCGCTGCCGGCAAGGCGTGCGCGGAGCGCGGCGCCGACCTTTTCAATTCCCGTCGACGGGCGCAACGCCAGCACCGCCTCGTCGAAGGCGGCGATCTGGCAGCCTGCCGCTTCCAGCGTCAGCGCCGCGATGGCATCGGCCCAGTCGAGCAGCCGTTCGGCGCGCGAAAGTGCCGTGGCGGTGAGCCCGGTGGCGCAGGCCGTGCCGTTGACGAGGCTCAAGCCCTCCTTGGCGCCGAGCACCAGCGGCTGAAGGCCGATCGCCGCCAGCGCCTCACGGCCGCTCATGCGCCGGCCGGCCACACTGGCGCTGCCTTCGCCGATCAGCACGAGCGCTGTATGGGCATTGTGGGTGAGATAACCGGCTGAGCCTTTCGACGGCACGTCGGGAATGCAATCATGCTCCAGTAAGGCTGTGAGATGCTGGACGATCTCGCGGCGCACGCCGGAATGGCCGTGAGCGAAGTTGGCGATTTGGGCGGTGATAATGGCGCGCACCTCGCCGGCGTTGAGCAGCGGCCCGACACCGCAGGCATGGCTGAGAACAATGCTGCGCGACAACAGGCTCTGCGAGGCACGGTCGACGACGGTATCGGCGAGCGCGCCGACGCCGGTATTGACGCCATAGGCGCGCAGGCCGGTCTCGACGATGCGCTCGACGATACGGCTTGCCTGTTCGATACGCGCCCAGGCGGCCGCCGACAGCGCAAGTGCTTCGCCCGCCCCGACGCGCGCGACGTCGCGCCAGGTCAGTATTTGATCGATGATGACCGTCATTGCCCTGTTCCGAAATGGCCGATGAACTGGCGGAAGGCGGGTGTGGCGCCTGTTGTGAACATCTCGTCCGGCTTGCCGCTGCTTTCGACCAATCCTTCGCGCATGAAGACGACGCGGTTGGAGACATTGCGGGCAAAGCTCATCTCGTGGGTGACGACGAGCATCGTCATGCCCTCCTCGGCAAGTGCGCGCATGACGCGCAGCACCTCGCCGACCAATTCCGGATCGAGCGCCGAGGTCGGTTCGTCGAAAAGCATCACCTTCGGTTTCATCGCCAACGCGCGGGCGATTGCGGCGCGCTGCTGCTGGCCGCCGGAGAGATGGGCGGGATAGGCGTGACGTTTGTCTGCGATTCCGACCTTTTCGAGCAGCGCTTCGGCCTCGGCGATGCAGTCGGCGCGCGGCCGCTTCAGCACATGGATCGGGCCTTCAATGACGTTCTGCAGGATGGTCATATGGGACCAGAGATTGAAGGACTGGAACACCATGCCGAGCTCGGATCTTATATGGTCGACCTGCTTCTGGCTCGCCGGCCTTGTCTTGCCGTTCTTGTGAACCATCTCGATGTGCTCGCCATCGACCCAGATCTCGCCGTCGCTTGCGGTTTCGAGGAGGTTGATGCAGCGCAGAAAGGTCGATTTGCCGGAGCCGGAGGCACCGAGCAGCGAAATTACGTCGCCATCCTCGGCATCGAGGGAAATGCCGCGCAGCACCTCGTGCGTGCCGAAGCTCTTGCGGATATTGCGGACCGAAAGTCGGGTTACGCCTGGCATGGTTGCTCCAATCAGGTCAAATCGCTTACGCCTTCAGCGGCTGCGGGGCCGCGCGGCGGTGTCGGGACAGCGAATATTCCAGCAGGGCCATGCCCTGCAGGATGATGAAGTTCAAAACGAGATAGATGATCGCCGCACAGAGGAAGACTTCCATCGTCCGGTAGGTCTGCGAGATCAGCCGCTGGGCGACACCGGTGACCTCCCAGACGGTGACGAGGCTAGCGAGCGCCGTCGATTTCATCATCAGCACGATCTCGGTCGAATAGGCCGGCAACGCGTGGCGGAAGGCGATCGGCGCCAGGATGCGCCGCACCATCAGGAAGCCGGACATGCCGATCGAGCGCGCCGCCTCGATCTCCTTCGGCGAAACGGCGCGAATGCCGCCGCGGAAGATCTCCGCCGTGTAGCCGGCGGTGCAGAGCGCCAGCGACAGCACGGCGCAGACCATCGGCTCGCGCAGGAACGGCCAAAGGAAGGAATAGCGGATGACGCCGAACTGGCCGAGGCCGTAGAAGACCAGGAACATCTGGATCAACAGCGGCGAGCCACGAAAGACGAAGATATAGCCCTTGGCGAAACCGGACAGATAGCGGTTGCCGCTGACCCGCATCGTGACGATGACGAGCGCCAGCAGGCCGCCGAAGAAGATCGACAGCGAAAACAGGATCAGCGTCGTCGGCACGGCTTTCAGCAGCGTTACCATGGTCGAGGCGAGAAAGGTGAAATCCATCATCGCCTCCTTACGCCTGGCCCATGGCGGAAGCCGGCATGCTGCGGTTGGCGCGGCGCTCCGCACCGTTGAAGATGCGGTCGGAAAGGCTGGTGAGGATCAGGTAGAGGCAGCCGCCGGCGATGAAGAACAGAAAATATTGCCGGGTCGAACCCGCCGCCACCTGGCTGGTGCGCATCAGCTCGGCAAGACCGGTGACCGAGATCAGCGCGGAATCCTTGAGGCTGAGCTGCCAGACATTGCCGAGGCCGGGAATGGCGAAGCGAAGCACTTGCGGGATGATGATGCGACGGAAGCGCATGCCGCGATGCATGCCGATCGCCGAAGCGGCTTCGAGCTCACCCTTGGAAATGGCGAGGAAAGCGCCGCGGAACACCTCCGCCTGATAGGCGCCGGAGATGATGCCGACGGCAAGCGCGCCGGCGGCAAAGGAGGGAAGGCCGAGGAAACCCTCATAACCCATCGCCTTGCCGATCGAGGTGACGGCCGAAGAGCCGCCGAAATAGATGAGATAGATGATCAGCAATTCCGGCACGCCGCGAAACACGGTCGTATAGACATTGCCGAGCGCCACGAAGAGGGGATTGCCGGAGAGCTTCGCACCCGCGACGATCGCGCCCAGCACCGCGCCGATCGCCAGCGCCGTCGCGGTGACGGCGAGCGTCATCAAGGCGGCGAAAATAAGCAGCGCGCCCCATCCCGTCGAGCCGAAGCCAAGCAGTTCCAAACTTGCCATATCGTCCGTTCCCCGTCCGCGGCAGTGTTTTGTGGATTGACAATAACACGCTGTCCCCGGCGATAAAGCCGGAGACCCGTGTCTGCGGCCGAAGGGCCGAAACGCTTACTGCTGGGGGCTGACGTCCATCTTGAACCACTTCATCGAGAGGTTCTTGACCGTGCCGTCGGCAAGCGCTGACTTGATCGCCACGTTGAACTTGTCACGCAGGTCCGTATCGGCCTTGCGCAGTCCGAGGCCTTCGCCCTCGCCCCAGATCGGACCGGCGATCTCGGGACCGGTGAAGGCAAGCGTGTCGTTGGCGGCCTTGAAGGCGTTGGCGAAATAGACGGCATCGTCAAAACCGAGGTCGATACGACCGTTCTGCAGGTCGAGGTCGCGGTCGGCGCCGGTCTTGTATTCGCGGATCTCGGCAATATCGCCGAAATTGTCATAGACGAACTTGGCATAGACGGTCGCCGCCTGAATGCCGATCGTCTTGCCCTTGAAGAGTTCCTTCAGCGCGTCGATCTCCTTCACGCCGGTCTGGCCGGGCGTCATCTTGATCGTGGCGCCGGTGCCGGCGGCATTGGCCAGCGGGCTGTCCTTGGCGGTGGCGAAGGCAGCGGGCGTCGCGGCATAGGGGATGGTGAAATCGATGATCTGCTTGCGCTCTTCAGTGATCGACAGCGCATCCATGATGACGTCGAACTTGCCGGCATTGAGCGCCGGGATCATGCCGTCCCAGTCGGAGGCGACCAGCGTGCATTCGATCTTGGCGCGTTCGCAAAGCACCTTGGCAAGCTCCGGCTCGAAGCCGCCGAGCGTGCCGTCTGCATTGGTGAGATTCCAAGGCGCATAGGCGCCTTCAAGCGTGATGGTGGCCTTCGTCCAGTCCTTGGCAAAGGCGGGGGCGGCAAAGGCGGAAAGAGCGGCGACGCCGCAAAACAGGATTGCGCTGAATTTCATTGATGAATTCTCCTCTGGAGTTGAAACAGACCTGCGGCACCTTCCGCCGATCTTCGCCGGCTTGCCCTTTCCGTCCTATTTTCGTCTCAAGGACCGATTGGGGTGGTTGTATATGGTACCATATGAAAAAATTTGTGATATGCAAGAGGAAAGTCGATTATGTGGCAAATTGAATCCGTGCATAAGGAATAGGCAATGAAGCGGTCCGGCGAGATGAAGCGCGACCTGGCGGGAAATGACAGCACGCCGCTCTATGCCGGCGTCAAGCAGGTGATCCTCGATCGCATCCACAGCGGCGAATGGCCGCCGAAATACCGCGTGCCGTCGGAAAACGAGCTGGTCGTCGAGCTCGGCGTCAGCAAGATGACCGCCAACCGGGCGCTGCGCGAACTCGCCAATGAGGGCGAGCTCGTGCGCATCCAGGGCGTCGGCTCCTTCGTCGCCGAGCGCAAGGGTTATTCGGCGCTGTTCGAGGTGCGCAACATCGCCGAGGAAATCGCCGAACGCGGCCATGTCCATGAGGCCTCCGTCGTCATTCTCGCCCGGGAAACCGCCTCTCCCGAGATTGCCGACGCCTTGGAACTGGCAATCGGCGCCGCCGTTTTCCACTCGCTGATCGTCCACAGCGAAAACGGCGTTCCGGTGCAGATCGAGGACCGGTTCGTCCATCCGGAGGCCGCTCCCGAATATCTCGAGCAGGATTTCACGACGCTGACGCCGAACGCCTATCTGACGGCCGCCGCCCCGCTCAGCGGCTCCGAGCACGTCGTCGAGGCGGCGATGCCGCAGGCCTGGGAATGCAAGCTACTGACCATTCTGAAGAGCGAGCCCTGCCTGACGATCCGCCGACGCACATGGTCGGCAAAACAGGTGGTTTCGACCGCCCGCCTCGTCTATCCCGGCTATCGCTACCGGCTCGAAGCGCGCAGCGGCAAGATGTTCGAAGACTAAAACACCCGTTATCTTGTATATGGAACCTTGCTTATTGTGACGCCGGCGTGAACCGCGCCACCAGCGCGTGACGATCGCCGGGATAGGTGAAGCGCACATGGGTCACCGGGCCGGCGCCGCTCCAGGTGCGGCGCTCGACCACCAGGCAGGCGGCGTTGCGGGCGATGTCGAGGGCGGCGGCCACCTCGGCATTGGCGGGGACGGCGTGGATCCGGTGTTCGGCGGCGCTCCACGGCACCTGATTGAGCAGCCACGGCCCCGGCGCCACCGTCAGGAAATCGGCGTCGGCGGCCTCCGGCACGGTCGCAAGACTGATCAGCCGCTCTTCCAGGCAGAAGGGACGTGCGCCGGCATTGTGGATGCAGACGATCTCGACGACGGAGGAAGCGACCGGCAGTTCCAACCGGCGGCTGTCTTCCGCCTTGGCCTTGCGGCTCGCCTTCTTCGCAACCGCATAGGAATAGGGCAGGTTCAGCGACTGCACCTCGGCCTTGATGTCGTGGATTTCGAGAATGGCCGATTGCGCCTGCGGCTGGGTGACGAAGCTGCCGGATTTCTTGCGGCGCTCGATGAGGCCAGCCTTGGCGAGCTGGGTCAGCACCTTGTTCACCGTCATCCGCGAGACGTCATACTGGGTGGCGAGATCGACCTCGAAGGGAATGCGGTGGCCCGGCGGCCATTCGCCCGAGACGATACGGCCCTCGATGTCGCTCAGGATGCGCTGATGCAAGGTGGGGTCCCTGCTTTGATTCATCGCCACGTTCCGATTGGTTTCCCGATCTAGTCCGAATGCCTCGCCCATGAAAAGCGCTTTTTCAGCCGGCCAGCAATTCGCCCATTGCCGCGAGGAAACGCCGGTCGATGGCCTCGCGCTTGAGATGACGGCCGCCTTCCACCTGCTTGCGGCCGCGCGCCCAGACGCAATCGACGGAAACGCCGCCGGCAAACAGCCAGTGATCGAGAATCTGGTCGGCGGAGAGATAGGGAACGGCCGACGTATCGAGCGAAACGAGATCGGCGTGATGGCCGTCGGCGAGACCGGCCGGCGCCTTCAGTGCCGCGCCGCCGCCGGCAAGCGCCTGGTTGAACAGGCAAAGCGCCGTCGAACCGCCGGGTGCGGCAATGACGTTGCGGGCGCGCAGCGCCAGACGCTGCGAATATTCGAGCTGGCGTAGCTCCTCCGGCAGGGAGATCCGCACGTTGGAATCCGAACCGATGCCGTACCGCCCGCCTTCTTCGAGGAAAAGCGGCGCGGCAAAAGCGCCGTCGCCGAGATTGGCTTCGGTGATCGGGCAGAGGCCGGCGATCGCGCCGCTTTTCGCCATCCGCCGCGTCTCGTCCTCGGTCATATGAGTCGCATGGATCAGGCACCAGCGCTGATCGACCGGCATGTGGTCGAGCAGCCATTCCACAGGCCGCGCGCCCGACCAGGCGACGCAATCCTCGACCTCCTTCACCTGCTCGGCGACATGGATATGGATCGGGCCGTCGCCCGCCATCGGCACGAGCATCGCCAATTCATCGGGCGTCGCGGCGCGCAGGCTGTGCGGCGCAAGCCCGAGTTCGGCGCCATCGAGCCGGCCGGTCGCCGCCCGGCATCCCTCTATCAGCCTTTCGAAGCTTTCGAGCGAATTGATGAAGCGCCGCTGGCCGTCGATCGGCTGAGCGCCGCCGAAGCCGGAATGGGCATAGAAAACCGGTAGAAGCGTCAGACCGATGCCGGTCTCCTGGCTCGCCGCACCGATGCGCTCGGCAAGCTCGGCAATATTGGCATAGGCGCCGCCATCCCTGTCGTGATGGAGATAGTGGAATTCGCCGACGCGGGAAAAGCCTGCCTCGAGCATCTCCGCATAGAGCTTGGCCGCGACCGCCTCGACATGCTCCGGCGTCATCGCCAAAGCGAATTTGTACATGACGGTGCGCCAGCTCCAGAAGCTGTCGTTGGCGGGACCGCGCACTTCGGCAAGACCGGCCATCGCCCTTTGGAAGGCATGGCTGTGCAGATTGCCCATGGCCGGGACGATCAGGGCATGGCGCTCATCGCCGGGTGCGGCGGCAACGCCCACCTCGATCCGCGCGAGGCGCCCGGCTTCGAGCGTCAGCCGCACGTCCTTCCGCCAGCCTTGCGGCGTCAGCGCCGTCCTCGCGTGAAGTATGGTCATGGCCTCTTCTCCCCTTCTGCCGCGCCGCCGATCTTTCTTTTCCAGAAGAGCGCGCAAAATTTCTCTTGTCACCTGCTTATTATGTATATACATGTTTCGGCATAAGGAAAGGCGCAAAGCTGATGACCGGGAACAATTTTTCTGAGGAAACCGTATCCGCCGACGTCAGGCCGGTGCTGTGGCGCAACGCCCGGCTGGCGACGCTCGCGGCCGATCGTCCGGGGCTCGGCATCGTCGAAAAGGGCGCCGTGCTCACCAAAAATGGCCGCATCGCCTTTGCCGGCGCCGAAAGCGAGCTGCCGGCATCGGCCATCGAACGCTCCGACATCGTCGATCTCGAAGGCCGCTGGGTCACACCGGGTCTCGTCGACTGCCACACCCATATCGTCCACGGCGGCAATCGCGCCCGCGAGTTCGAAATGCGCCTTGCAGGCGCGACCTATGAGGAGATTGCACGGGCCGGCGGCGGCATCGTCTCCTCGGTTCAGGCGACCAATGCGCTGTCGGTCGAAGAACTCGTCGCCACGGCGCTGCCGCGGCTCGATACGCTGCTGGCCGAAGGCGTGACCACGATCGAGATCAAATCCGGCTATGGCCTCAACCGCAGCGGCGAAGTGAAGATGCTGCAGAGCGCCCGCCTGCTCGGCCATGTCAGGCCGGTCCGCGTCGCCACCAGCTATCTGGGCGCCCATGCGACGCCTGTCGACTATAAGGGCCGCAACGGCGACTATCTCGACGATGTCGTGCTGCCCGGTCTCGACGACATGTATAATCTCGGCCTTGCCGATGCCGTCGACGGCTTCTGCGAAGGCATCGCGTTTTCGACAGCCGAGATCGCCCGCGTCTTCGACAAGGCCAAGGCGCTCGGCCTGCCGGTCAAGCTGCATGCCGAGCAGCTCTCCAATCTCGGCGGCGCCAGGCTGGCAGCCGCCTATGGCGCGCTTTCCTGTGATCATCTGGAATATCTCGACGAGGACGGCGTTGCCGCAATGGCCGCTGCCGGCACCGTCGCCGTGCTGCTGCCCGGTGCCTTCTACGCCATCCATGAAAAACAGAAACCGCCGGTGGAGGCGCTGCGCCGGGCCGGTGTGCCGATCGCCATCGCCACCGACTGCAATCCCGGCACTTCGCCGCTGACCTCGATGCTGCTGACGATGAACATGTCGGCGACGCTTTTCGGCCTGACCGTCGAGGAATGCATCGCCGGCGCCACCCGCGAAGGCGCCCGCGCGCTCGGCCTCATCGGCGAGACCGGAACGCTCGAAGCCGGCAAATCCGCCGATCTCGCCGTCTGGAATATCGAAAGCCTCGCCGAGCTCGTCTACCGCATCGGCTTCAACCCGCTTCATACACGCGTCTTCAAAGGCGAAAGGAACGGTCGATGACCATCACGCTCCACCCGGGCTCCGTCTCGCTCAGGGATCTGGAAACCATCTACTGGACCGGCGCGCCGGCAAGGCTCGATCCCGCCTTCGATGCCGGCATCGCCAAGGCCGCCGACCGCATCGCCGAGATCGCCGCCGGCAATGCACCGGTTTACGGCATCAATACCGGCTTCGGCAAACTCGCCTCGATCAAGATCGACAGCGCCGATGTCGCCACGCTGCAGCGCAATCTCATCCTGTCGCATTGCTGCGGCATCGGCGCGCCGCTGCCGGAAAATATCGTCCGGCTGATCATGGCGCTGAAGCTGGTTTCGCTCGGGCGCGGCGCCTCCGGCGTGCGGCTGGAACTGGTGCGGCTGATCGAAGCCATGCTGGATAGGGGCGTCATTCCGCTGATCCCGGAAAAAGGCTCGGTCGGTGCCTCCGGCGATCTTGCGCCGCTCGCCCATATGGCGGCGGTGATAATGGGCGAGGCCGAAGCCTTCTTCGCCGGCGAACGTCTTTCGGGCGCGCAAGCCCTCGAAAGGGCCGGACTGAAACCTATCGTGCTCGCCGCCAAGGAAGGCCTGGCGCTGATCAACGGCACGCAGACCTCGACGGCGCTGGCGCTCGCCGGCCTCTTCCGCGCCCATCGCGCCGCGCAATCGGCGCTCATTACCGGCGCCATGTCGACCGACGCGGCCATGGGCTCTTCGGCGCCCTTCCATGCCGATATCCATACGCTGCGCGGCCATAAGGGCCAGATCGATACCGCAGCCGCGCTCCGCGGCCTGCTCGAAAACTCCGTCATCCGCCAGAGCCATATCGAGGGCGACGAGCGCGTGCAGGATCCGTACTGCATCCGCTGCCAACCGCAGGTCGACGGCGCCTGCCTCGATCTCTTGCGTTCGGTCGCCCGCACCCTCGAAATCGAGGCCAATGCCGTCACCGACAATCCGTTGGTGCTGTCGGACAATTCGGTAGTCTCCGGCGGCAACTTCCACGCCGAACCCGTCGCCTTCGCCGCCGACCAGATCGCGCTTGCCGTCTGCGAGATCGGCGCGATCTCGCAGCGGCGCATCGCGCTGCTGGTCGACCCGGTGCTCTCCTACGGCCTTCCTGCCTTCCTCGCCAAGAAGCCGGGCCTCAACTCCGGCCTGATGATTGCCGAGGTCACTTCGGCAGCGCTGATGTCTGAGAACAAGCAGATGTCGCACCCCGCCTCGGTCGATTCGACCCCGACCTCGGCCAATCAGGAAGACCACGTCTCCATGGCCTGCCATGGCGCCCGCCGCCTTCTGCAGATGACCGAAAACCTGTTCGGCATCATCGGCATCGAGGCGCTGACCGCCGCGCAAGGCGTCGAATTGCGCGCGCCGCTTTCGACGAGCCCGGAGCTTTTGAAGGCAATCGCCACGATCCGCAGCCAGGTGCCGAGCCTCGACGTCGACCGCTACATGGCGGGCGATCTCGCCGCCGCGGCTGAGTTGGTGGCGACGGGGGCGCTGAACGCCTCGGTTTCGTCAGGCATCTTGCCGGTTCTGGAGGGTTGAAATGATCGGGAAAGAAAAAGTCCCCTCCCCAACCCCTCCCCGCAAGGGGGAGGGGCTTAACCTGCGGCCCTCGCCGTATTCACTCTTGAGCGCAGCATATGCAGCCGGCTTGTTGTTTTGCGAGCCGGTGCCACAGCTTAGCCCCTCCCCCTTGTGGGGAGGGGTTGGGGAGGGGTTTTTGCCATGACCACACCATACGAAATCCACCAAGGCACCTCCCCCGTCATCCTCGCCTTCCCCCACACCGGCACCGACGTGCCGCCGGCGATTTACGATCGCCTCAACGACAACGGCCGGATCCTTGCCGATACCGACTGGCACATCCACGAGCTTTATGACGGGCTGCTGCCCGACGCGACGACCGTACGGGCCACCTTCCACCGCTATGTGATCGACGCCAATCGCGATCCCCAGGGCGTCAGCCTCTATCCCGGCCAGAACACCACCGGCCTCGTTCCAGAAACGGACTTCGACGGCAAGCCGATCTGGAAGGATGGGCAGGCGCCCGATGAGGCCGATATCGCGGCGCGGCTCAGGGATTTTCATGCGCCCTATCATGCCGCCCTTGTCGCAGAGATCGAGCGAGTCAGAGCAATCCATGGCGTCGCCATCCTCTACGA
This sequence comes from Rhizobium sp. H4, assembly GCF_003013335.1. Lineage (NCBI taxonomy): Bacteria > Pseudomonadati > Pseudomonadota > Alphaproteobacteria > Hyphomicrobiales > Rhizobiaceae > Rhizobium > Rhizobium sp. H4. Next base: position 19,712 of record NZ_PSOW01000004.1, on the reverse strand, counting down.
CTGCCACTCGATCCGCTCGCACATTCCCTTCCTCTTCGAAAGCAAGCTGCCGGATTTCAATATCGGCACCGATATGGGCCGGACCTGCGACGGGTCGATCGAGCAGGCGACGCTCACCGTAGTCGAAGCCGCTGAAGGCTATGACAGCGTGCTCAACGGCCGCTTCAAGGGCGGCTGGACGACCCGCCATTATGGCCGGCCGGAAACCGGCGTGCATGCGATCCAGATGGAGCTCGCGCAATCGACTCATCTTGAGACCGAGGCACCGCCCTTCGCCTACGACACCGCCAAGTCGGACAGGCTTCGCGTCCATCTCAAAGACATTCTGGTGCGCATCGAGCAGATCGCGCCGGGCCTGAAACGATAACGACAGGGGAACCGCCATGAGCAATCCACGCCATAATATCCGCGAAATCCGCGCACCCCGCGGCAACGAGCTCAATGCCAAGAGCTGGATGACCGAAGCGCCGCTGCGCATGCTGATGAACAATCTCGATCCCGACGTCGCCGAAAATCCGAACGAACTCGTCGTTTACGGCGGCATCGGCCGCGCCGCCCGCACCTGGGAAGATTTCGACCGCATCGTCGCGACGCTGAAGACGCTGACGGAAGAAGAGACCCTGCTCGTCCAATCCGGCAAGCCGGTCGGCGTGTTCCGCACCCACAAGGATGCGCCGCGCGTGCTGATCGCCAACTCCAACCTCGTGCCACACTGGGCGACTTGGGATCATTTCAACGAGCTGGATAAGAAGGGCCTTGCCATGTACGGCCAGATGACGGCCGGCTCGTGGATCTATATCGGCACGCAGGGCATCGTGCAGGGCACCTACGAGACCTTCGTCGAGGCCGGCCGCCAACATTACGGCGGCAACCTCAAGGGCAGATGGATCCTGACCGGCGGCCTCGGCGGCATGGGCGGCGCCCAGCCACTGGCCGCCGTCATGGCCGGCGCTTGCTGCCTTGCCGTCGAATGTAACCCCGATTCGATCAATTTCCGCCTGCGCACCCGCTATCTCGACGCCAAGGCCGAGACGCTCGACGAAGCGCTCGAGATGATCGACCGCTGGACCAAGGCGGGCGAAGCCAAATCCGTCGGCCTGCTCGGCAATGCCGCCGAAATCCTGCCGGAAATGGTCCGCCGCGGCATCCGTCCCGATATCGTCACCGACCAGACCTCGGCGCACGACCCGATCAACGGCTACCTGCCGAAGGGCTGGACGATGGCCGAGTGGAAGGCCAAGCGCGAAAGCGATCCGAAGGCTGTCGAAAAGGCGGCGCGCGCCTCGATGCGCGAGCATGTCGAGGCGATGATCGCCTTCTGGGATGCCGGCATTCCGACGCTCGACTACGGCAACAATATCCGCCAGGTCGCCAAGGACGAGGGCCTGGAAAACGCCTTCGCCTTCCCGGGCTTCGTGCCGGCCTATATAAGACCGCTGTTCTGCCGCGGCATCGGCCCCTTCCGCTGGGCGGCCCTGTCAGGCAATCCCGAGGATATTTACAAAACCGACGCCAAGGTGAAGGAGCTGCTGCCCGACAACAAGCACCTGCACAACTGGCTCGACATGGCGAGAGAACGCATCGCCTTCCAGGGCCTGCCGGCGCGCATCTGCTGGGTCGGCCTCGGCGACCGTCACCGCCTGGCTCTGGCCTTCAATGAAATGGTCAGGAATGGCGAGCTTTCCGCTCCGATCGTCATCGGCCGCGATCATCTCGACTCCGGTTCGGTGGCCTCACCGAACCGCGAAACCGAGGCGATGAAGGACGGCTCCGACGCCGTCTCCGACTGGCCGCTGTTGAACGCCCTGCTCAACACCGCGTCGGGCGCCACCTGGGTATCGCTGCATCATGGCGGCGGTGTCGGTATGGGCTTCTCCCAGCATTCGGGCGTCGTCATCTGCGCCGATGGCAGCGACGATGCGGCCAAGCGTCTCGAGCGGGTGCTCTGGAACGACCCGGCGACAGGCGTCATGCGCCACGCCGATGCCGGCTACGACATCGCCCTCGACTGCGCCCGGGACAAGGGCCTGCGCCTGCCCGGCATTCTCGGGAACTGAGACCCGTGAAGATCCTGCGCGCTGCCGATCACAAGCGCATGCCGTGGAAAAACGGCGGCGGCGAAACGGTGGAGATCGCCGTTTCGCCTGATGATGCCGGCCTGCCCGGCTTCGACTGGCGCGTCAGCATGGCGACCGTCGCAGCCGACGGGCCGTTCTCGATCTTTCCCGGCATCGACCGCACGCTGGCGATCCTCGACGGCAACGGCATGGTGCTCGACATCGAAGGCAGGACGCCGGTGCTGCTGACGACGGCGAGCGACCCGCTGGTCTTCCCGGCGGATATCCCGGTCACGGCAAAACTCCAGGACGGCGCAATCACCGATCTCAATGTCATGACCCGCCGCGACGGCATTCCCCATGGGCTGGTCCGCATCGAGATCGCCGGCTGCAAGACGGTGCCGCTGACGTCATCGACATGCCTGCTGCTCTGCCATCGCGGCACCCTGTCGTTCCGGCGGGACGACGAGACCGTCGCGCTCGCGGCCGGCGATGCGCTGCTGATCGAGAATGCTGGGGAAAGCGTGCTTGAAATCGACGGTGAGGCCGAATGTTATCTCATCTCGATCGCCGCACGCTGATCCTGACGCAACGGTTTGGAAAGATTTGACAATCGCAGAATAGTCCCGGCCTTCGCATCGGCTATTTCCGTGTCGGGCCATGGACGTCATTCGTGCTTTCGGTCTAAACTTCGCCTTTCTGATGCAGAAGAAGACCTAGACTGCCCGCGAGACCGGGGCAGCAGGGGAGCAGGCGTGACGGATCCATACGATATTCTCGGCGTTGAACGCGATGCGGACGATGCGCAATTGAAGGCAGCCTATCGGAAGCTTGCGAAGGTCGCCCACCCGGATTCGGGCGGCGATTCGCAAGCCTTCGACAATCTGCAGAAGGCCTATGCGCTGCTTCTCGATCCGGTCCGCCGCAAGGTTTACGACGATACCGGCTACGACGTCGAATTCGCCGACGCCGCCGAATTGCAGGCGCTTGTCATGATCGAGAAGCTCGTCACCGATGCAGTGCTCGACGAGCGGGCGCCGGGAAGCTTCGATCCCGTCGCCGTCATGCAGGACAGCCTTTCGGAGGAGCTGCGGAAAGCGCGCTTCAGCAAGAGCGAGCTGGAACGCCACGCCTCGCGCATCGGCCTGCATCTGGAACGGCTCGAAAAACAGTCCGGCCGCGATGTGCTCGCCCATATGTTCCGCGCCCGCATCGAAGCGATCGGCAAGGCGGTCGCGGAAACCGAGGCGAAGATCAAGGCAGCGGAACGCGCCGCCGATATGCTCGCCGGCTATGTCTACGACATCGATCCGCCGCCGCTGCCGGAGGCGTCGATCACCAACCTCGAATGGGCCGAGGCGTCGAGAAACCGCTCCACCGGCTGAAGGCCTGCAGCCTCAATAGGATAGCTTCGGATACCAGTCCGGCGCCCGGCCTTCTGGCGTCGCATCGAGCACGGTCCAGAGCGGCATCAGATCGGGCGCGCCCCGCGGATCCTCGCCGGGATCGGCCGTCACCTCGCCCATCTCCTCGCTCCAGAAATGACGGAGGGTGCCGTCGCGCCGCGTGAAGACGTTGAAGGCGGCACCATCGCTGCCATCCCTGCCGATCGCGTGATAATCACGGCTGTATTCATCGGTCATATCCGAATAGAGCGGCAGGTGATGCCAGCCGCGCTCCTTCTTGAAAGCGAGCAGCCTTTCGATGGGCGAGCGGGCGACGACGGCAAGCGCCACCCGTTGCTGGATATCGGGCACTTCACCATCCCAGGCCGACAGCAGCGAGGTGCACATCGGACACGGGCGCTCGCGTTCACGCCCGTACATGTAACTGTAGACGACGAGCGTGTCCTTGTCGGCGAAGAGCTCGCTGAAGGATACCGGCCCATTGCTGCCTTCGAAGCGGTAGTCTTTCGTCACCTCGCCGCCCGGCGGCAACGCCCGGCGCTGTCTCGCCACGCGCTCGATGTGGCGGCGCAATTCGATCTCCTCCGCGAGCAGCGCATCGCGGGCGATGCGATATTCCTCGCTTTCGTTGGGGAAATGGACGCCGTTCTTTGCCGCAAGCACGGCGGCGGGTACGAGATTCTGACTATTCATATTCATATCTCCTACAATTGCCTGAGAACGTGCTGACCTGCAGCACATCGTTAAGATGACGAACGGCGGATGCGAAAATCGACAGCACGGCGCAGAAAAGCGCCTAAAGAAAAAGTCCCACTTCGGAATCCCGAAATTCCCCCGCTTCGGAATTCCGAAATGCGCGGGCTTTTTTGCCCCGCCGCGGCGCAAAAATATGTAATAATATCAGTCCCACAGCCAATTTCGGGATTCCGAAGTGCTATATTAGATTTTGGTGGGAGTTCCTCAAGATCGCCCAGCTTCGAAGCGAGGCCTCGAGAACGTCCGAAAGCAAAAAGGGCGCTCGACCCTTGCGGGGAGCGCCCTTATCCTGTTGGACAGCAAAGGGTTCGACGACGTCGATACCCCGGGCATCCATTTTTCAGGCAGGGCTGCTATATGCGCCCTTTGCGTCGCCGTTTCAAGGGCCGGTCTGCACGATACTTTTGCGATCCCCTAAAAGGCGACACCGGTGACGGGGTTGACCACCGGCCGTTCGCTTTTGTCCCCTTCTCCGGCCGGCTGCACGGCTGGCGGCGCCACCGATTCTGAGTCGGCTGGCTCGGGTTTCTCGGGAACAGCGGCGACATCCTTGGGACGGCGCTGCTCCGGCTTTACGTTTTCGTCATTCGTCGACATTGTCATCTCCTTTCCAGGAAGAAGTCACGGCCATCGACATGGTTCCGATGGCGGATGGAGGATTGCCGATGCTTGACAGGTTTCTGCTGCAAGGCCCCGAGGATGCGCGCTTCACGATCCTGCTTGCACACGGCGCCGGCGCGCCGATGGATTCGGCGTCGATGACGGCGGCGGCGGAAGCGCTTGCCGATGTCGGTTTCCGCGTTATCAGGTTTGAATTCGCCTATATGGCTGCCCGCCGCAGCGGAATCCGCAAGCCGCCGCCGCGCGCCGAAACGCTCAATCCCGAATATGAGGCGGCGATTGCCGCGCTCGGCGCAAGAGGCCCCCTCATCATCGGCGGCAAGTCGATGGGCGGCCGGGTCGCCAGCATGGTCGCCGACGATCTCCATGATAAGGGAAAGATCGCCGGCCTCCTCTGCCTCGGTTATCCCTTCCATCCGCCCGGCCAGCCGGGCAAGCTGCGCACCGGCCATCTCAAGCGGCTGGCGACGCCTGCGCTGATCTGCCAGGGCACGCGCGACGAATTCGGCACGCGCGACGAGGTGCCGGGCTACGATCTCTCCGACCGGATCGAGATCCTCTGGCTCGAGGACGGCGACCATGACCTTAAGCCGCGCAAGAAGATCTCCGGCTTCTCAACTGCCGATCACCTTGCCACGATGGCCAAGGCGGCCAAGGCATGGGCCGAACGGTTGCCTGCTTAGGCTTTCGGCTGTCGTCGCCGGCTTGCGAGCTTGCGGACATCGATGCGCCGATCAGTGGCCGATACGGTGATTTCGAAATGATCGGCCTGAACCACGTCGCGAATGTTGCGCGGCCGGTGCGCGGCGATGTTGACGCCGCCCCTCAGCCGGACACTGTCATAGAGAATGCCGGCGCCGCCGCTCGAACGCACCTGTTCTCCAAGCAGCTGCGAGGCCGCATAGCTCGCGCCGTCATAGACATCGGGCCGCAGCGTCTGTTCACCGCGAATGTCGAGATAGTCGCCGACCAGGGTGGAGGTGTAGCTTCGATAAGTGCGCGCCATCGTCGTCACCCCGCGCGCGACAGCCTCGCGCCGGAGATGATGGCCGACCTCGGCGGCGGCAGTCTTGAGATTGTCGGCGGCATACCAGGCGCCGAGATCGGGGCCGTTGAAGCGCATGCCGCCGGGCGTGACATGCAGGAAGGCCGCCATGACGATGCTGGCATTGGGCGTGCCGTAGACCCATTCGGTCTCGGGAAGCCGCCGGATGCGGTCGGCCACGAGCCGATCATTGGTCCAGCCGACGAGCTCCATCACGGCTTCGAGATCGGCCGCCCTCGCCACCGTATCGAAGAGACCGATCGGCGGAAATTGCGACGGGATCAGCCGATAGGACGGCCGCGGCGCCTCGGCAAAACGCTCGCTCACCGGAAGACGATGTCCGCGTCTTCATACGGCGTGAAGGCCTCGTCAAGCCGGTTCGGCGGCATGTAGAGGCCGCCGCGGGCGCCATCGAGGAACCGGCGCACGGTCATCAACCCGTCCTGGGTTCCGTTGGTGACGATATCCAGCGGCGGATGGCCGCCGAAAACCGGCGCCTGATGCGGCGTGCGCAGCCAGGCGACGCCGGCGCGTTCGTCGGAAAACAGCACACCAAGCGCCTGATGAATGCCGAACACAGCGGAAATCCGGGTCAGCGTATCGACATCAAGCGTGAAAGCCCCGTGTTCGCGCGCCTGCTTGGCCCAGCTATGATAGGTCGAGCGGGAGGGATAGCCGAGCACCAGCAGGCGCTGCTCTTCGCTTAAGCCCCAGAGATCGGCGATCGCCAAAAAGGTCCGCAAGGCCGGCGGGCTCAGCCTCCGTCGGTTTGCCGGCGCAAACCGCTCCGTTTCCAGCCGTTCCGGCTCTTGCTCCCTGCGTCGCGCCTGCTGCATGATGCTCTCCTGTCTTGAATTAGATTTAGTCCAAATCTGGGCATTCAGCAAGCGGATTTGAAGAGGTGAGGTCAGGAAAGCTCCCGCGCCGCCTCACGGATCGTCTGCATCAGGATCGACTGCGGCGCCGACGGCACGGCATCGGCACGCATCGTCAGCCCGACCGGCCCCTTGGTCTCGCCGGTATCGACCGGCAGAAGCACCAGCCGCCCGTCGGCGACATCGCCGGCCACCACGCCGTTGGAAATGATCCAGATCGCGTCGCTCGAGCGCAGGAAGGCGCGGCCGAAGGAATCCGACACCGTCTCGATCTGGTTCGGCAGGCTGCAGACGCCGTTGGCGATGAGGAAATTTTCGACAACCGGCCGGATGATCGAACCGCGCGTCGGCATCAGCACCGTATAGTCCCCGAAGACTGCGAACAGCGACTGCCGGCCGTCAAGCAGCGGATGGCCGGTGCGCACGGCAAACACCACCTGTTCGGAATAAAGGTGTTCGAAGGAAAAGCCCGCCATCTTTTCGGCGCCGGCCAAGCGCCCAACGACCAGATCGAGGTCGCCGACGCGCAGCTCTTCCAAGAGCACCGCGTTCTCGCCGGTGACGATCTTCACGCGGCTCCAGGTCTTCTCCTGAAGAAAAAGCTCCATCGCCCGCGGCATGATGCGCGATGAGACCGTCGGCAGGGCGCCGATGCGGATCGGCGGCGCTTCGGCGAACTGTTCCTGCGACACGGAATCGAGACCCTGGCGCAGCGCCGTCAGCGCCGCCCCGGCATGCCGCAGGAAAACCTCGCCGTAGCGGGTGATCTTGATGCCGCGGCCGTCGCGCTCGAAGACGTCGACACCCAGCACCTGCTCCAGTTCGCGGATCGTCTTAGTCACCGCCGGCTGGCTGACATGCAGCAATTCGGCCGCCTTCATCACGCTCCTCTGCCGCGCCACCTCGACAAAGGTCTGCAGATGGCGAAACTTGATGCGGCTGTCGATCATTGTTCGCATAACTCCCTGGTTATCGAAAAGCTAGAAAATATCATTTTACTTAACCGGATCAACCGGTCAGTTTTATCAGTAGGAGTATATACTGTTGGATGGGCGCCGTGCGGCGGGGCGAGTTTGGCAAAAGCCAACGCCGCCCTCCGTCATGCTCGGCCTTGAGCCGAGGATCCATTCCACGGCTGCTTGGTGGATGCCGCGTGGATGCTCGGCTCAAGGCCGAGCATGACGGAGGGTGGGTAGGCGATAAAGACATTCGCGGCGCCGAGATTGAGGGAGACGGTGCGGCATAGCCCCTCGCGCCCCCACTGCCGGGGCCGAGGGACGGGTCGAGACGCGCGGGGCTCGATTCCGGCACGCTAGGATTAGGGGCGGCCAAACCCAATCTCCGTCATCCTCGGGCTTGACCCGAGAATCCATGGCGCAAATGCTGGTGGGTGTCGTGTGGATGCTCGGCTCAAGGCCGAGCATGACGGAGGGCGGGGGGACGGATCGAGCTTTTCGCGGCGTAGAGCCGGATGAGGGGAGAAGTGAAAGCCAGCCTAGTGAAGCATCCGAAACGCGGTGTGCTTTGTAGGGCTGGCGAGTTGGGCGAGACGCCGCCCCACTCTCCGTCATCCACGGGCTTGACCCGAGGATCCATGGCGCGGCTTGGTGGATGCCGCATAACGGAAACGCCAATGGACGCCCCTCACCCTAACCCTCTCCCCGTAGGCGGGGCGAGGGGACGTGCCAAACGGAGCGTCGAGGTTGAGGGAGACGGCGCGGCATATGTCCTTCTCCCGCTGGCGGGGGTCTGAAAGACGGATCGAGACGCGTGGATCGACCCAGGCAAGGTGGCGGCAGCCGGATGAGGGGCCCGCCCCCCGCTGAATTGAGGAGATTGAAGTGCAATTCGCCCGCATAAACGACGTGACGATCCATTATCAGGTCATCGGCGCGCCCGCCGACCGGCCGGTGATCGTCTTCATCAATTCGCTCGGAACGGATTTCCGCATCTGGCGCGACGTCGTGGTGCGGCTCGCCGGCGACGTCGCCATCCTGCTCTACGACAAGCGCGGCCACGGCCTGTCCGATGTCGGCCAGCTCCCCGCATCGATCGAGGACCATGCGACCGATCTTGCCGGCCTGCTCGATCTGCTGTCGGTGAAGGATGCCGTCATCTGCGGCCTCTCCGTCGGCGGCCTGATTGCCCAGTCGCTCTATCAGCGCCGGCCGGATCTCGTGCGCGCCCTTATCCTCAGCGACACCGCCCATAAGATCGGCACGGCAGAGAGCTGGAATGCCCGCATCGCCGCGGTCGAGAAAAACGGCATCGGCAGCATCGTCGACGCCGTCATGGAGCGCTGGTTCACACCCGCCTTCCGCCGGCCCGAGAACACAGCCTATGCAGGCTATTGCAACATGCTGACGCGCCAGCCGGTCGAAGGTTATATCGCCGCCTGCGAAGCGATCCGCGATGCCGATTTCACCGAGGCGGCGAAGAGGATCACGGTTCCGACCATCTGCATCGTCGGCGACCAGGACGGCTCGACGCCGCCCGATCTCGTGCTTGCAACCGCCAAGCTGATCCCGGCCTCCCGTTACGAGGTCATCGCGGACTGCGCCCACATTCCCTGCGTCGAACAGCCGGAAGCGCTGACGGCGATCATCCTCGCCTTCCTCACATCGATTTCGCCTGGAGAAAGCAGCCCATGAACGAGACTCCCTCCGAACGCTACCGGCAGGGCATGGCGACCCGCCGCGCCGTGCTCGGCGACGCCCATGTCGACCGTGCCGCCGCAACGGCAACCGAGTTCGACCGCCCCTTTCAGGAGCTGATCACCGAAGCGGCCTGGGGCCATGTCTGGTCACGCCCTGTCCTGACCAAGCGCGAGCGCTCGATCGTCACTATCGCGCTGCTGGCGGCGCTCGGCCAGGATGACGAGGTCGCTATGCATGTGCGCGCCACGGCCAATACCGGAGCGACCCGCGAGGATATCTGCGAGGCGCTCCTGCATGTGGCGATCTATGCCGGCGTTCCCGCCGCCAACCATGCGATCAAGATCGCCAAGCAGACCTTTGCACAAATGGACGCCGAGCAGGCGGCCTGAGGGGGAAACATGTCCGAATTGGTCAATCGCAAGCCGGAGACCGGCGCCTTCTTCGCCCGCGACCGCGCCTGGCATGCGCCGGCGCTGACGCCCGGCTACAAGACGTCGGTGCTGCGGGCGCCGCAGCGCGCCCTGCTGTCGCTCGACGGCACGATCTCCGAAACGACAGGTCCGGTCTTCGGCCATTCGATGATCGGCGAGCTCGACAACGACCTGATCCTGAATTATGCGCGGCCCGGCGAAAGCGCCATCGGCGAACGCATTATCGTCCACGGCCGCGTGCTCGACGAGCGCGCAAAGCCGGTAGCCGGCGCCCTCGTCGAGTTCTGGCAGGCCAATGCCGGCGGGCGCTATCGCCACAAGAAGGAAAGCTATCTGGCGGCGATCGACCCGAATTTCGGCGGCTGCGGCCGCGCCATCACCGATGAGGAAGGCCGCTACCATTTCCGCACAGTGCGGCCCGGCGCCTATCCCTGGCCGAACGGCGTCAACGACTGGCGCCCCGCCCATATCCACTTCTCGATCTTCGGCCACGGTTTTGCCCAGCGGCTGATCACCCAGATGTATTTCGAGGGTGATCCGATGATCTGGAAATGTCCGATCGTCGGCACGATCCCTGACAAGGCGGCGATCGAGCAGTTGATCGCGCTGCTCGACTGGGGCAACACGATCCCGATGGATTCACGCGCCTATAAATTCGATATCGTGCTGCGCGGCCGCCGCTCGACGATGTTCGAAAACAGGCTGGAGGGCAATTGATGCAGCAGCTCGGCTATCTCAAGGAAACCCCGTCGCAGACGGCCGGTCCCTATGTCCATATCGGCCTGACGCCGAATTTCTGCGACATAACCGGCGTTTACGACAGCGATCTCGGCGTGGCGATGGTCAACGACAAGACGCTCGGCGAACGCATCACCGTCACCGGCCGCATCTTCGACGGCGCCGGCGCCCTGGTGCGCGACGCGGTCGTCGAGATCTGGCAGGCCGACAGCGCCGGCCTCTACAACAGCCCCTCGGAAATGCGCGGCGCCGCCGATCCGAATTTCACTGGCTGGGGCCGCTGCCCGACCCGCGCAGAGGACGGCGTCTACAGCTTCGAGACCATCAAGCCCGGCCGCGTCCCCTTCAAGGACGGCCGCAGACAAGCCCCGCACATCACCGTCTGGATCGTCGCCCGCGGCATCAATATCGGCCTGCAGACGCGCATGTATTTCCCGGAGGAGACAGAGGCCAATGCCGCCGATCCGCTGCTGTCGCGCATCGAACATCGCGAACGCGTCGCGACGATGGTCGCCACCCGCGACGGGGCTATCTGCCGTTTCGACATCCGTTTGCAGGGTCCTGACGAAACGGTGTTTTTGGATATTTGAGTGGGCTCGCGAATTGCTTTTTCACGAAGTCTTGCGCAAGTAGCCCCCTCACCCTGCCCTCTCCCCGAGGGGAGAGGGGAACAGTGCCTCAAATCCCTTCTCCCCTCGGGGAGAAGATGGCGGCAGCCGGATGAGGGGGCCGCAGCCACAAAGAGCAGACCATGACCGCATCGCCCTTCGACCATCCCTTCCTCTCCGGCCTCGTCGGCGACGATGAAATCGCGCCTTACTTCTCCGCTGAAGCCGATCTCCGCGCCATGCTTTCCTTCGAGGCCGCGCTCGCCAAAGCCGAAGCCGCACACGGCGTCCTGCCCGGCGAAGCGGCAAGAAAGATCGCCGAAGCCTGCGCGGGCTTTTCTCCCGATCTCGCCAGTCTTCGCGCGGCAACGGCGCGCGATGGCGTTGTCGTCCCCGATTTCATCAAGCAGCTGCGCGCCGCGGTCGGCGAGGAAGCGGGCAAGAGCCTGCATTTCGGCGCCACCAGCCAGGATGTCATCGACACCAGTCTGATGATCCGGCTGAAGGCGATCGCCTTCCTGTTTGCAGGCCGGCTTTCCGCCATCGTCAAAGGCCTCGATGCACTCGAGCGCCTGTTCGGCGACAACCGGCTGATGGGGCATACCCGCATGCAGGCGGCGATCGCGATCACCGCCGCCGACCGTCTCGCTGCCTGGCGCGCGCCGCTGACGACCTATCGGGACCGCCTGACCGAGCAGAATTTCCCCGTTCAGTTCGGCGGCGCCGCCGGCACCCTCGACAAGCTTGGGCCGCAGGCCGCAGCCGTGCGCGCCTCGCTCGCCCAGGAGCTCGGCCTCACCGACGTCGCGCAATGGCAGAGCACGCGCCTTGTGATCGCCGATCTCGCCGGCCTGTTCGCCTCGATCTCCGGCAGCCTCGGCAAGATCGGCCAGGATATCGCCCTGCTCGCCCAAGCCGGTGATGAGATCGAAATGGCAGGCGGCGGCACCTCCTCGGCCATGGCCCACAAGCAGAATCCCGTCGCCGCCGAAGTCCTGGTCTCGCTTGCCCGCTTCAACGCCACGGCGCTGTCCGGCATCCACCAGTCCCTCGTCCATGAACAGGAACGCTCGGGCGCGGCATGGACACTCGAATGGCTGCTGCTGCCGCAAATGGCCATGGCAACGGCTGCCAGCCTGAGGTTGGCGGGAGAATTGGCTGGCAATATCAAGCGTCTGGGAAGCGCCTGAGCCTGTCGCAACGTCAGAGACAACGGCACAAGAGGCGGCAATTGTTTTTTCGATCGCGTGCAACCATCTAATAGGCATGACTTGCGGAAAACGCCCCGCCCCGGCAGCCCATTTACCGAAAACCAACCATACTGGGTTGCTTTCCGACGCGAAAGCCGATTGCTTAGGAGAATATACTTCTTCTTCCGCTAGCGGTTAGGAGAATGAGAGGGGGCGCAGGCAAACCCGTGGAATTCTGCTGCTTCGCATCGGGATGAACTATGAGTACGATGGCGATGCGGGAAGGCCGGTTTGAAAAACGATGACGACAGAACTGTTTCAGATAAAATTTTGGGGCGTCCGCGGCAGTATTCCCGTATCGGGCCCCGAGTTCGACCGCTACGGCGGTAACACTTCCTGCATCGAAATTCGCTGCGGAAAACATCGGATGCTTTTCGACGCAGGTTCCGGTCTGCGCGAGGCGGGACTGTCGTTGCTTGCCGACGGCGTCAGCGACGTCGATCTGTTTTTCAGCCACTGCCATTACGACCACATCATCGGCCTGCCCTTCTTCAAGGCGATCTACTATCCCTCGATCAACGTCAACATCTGGTCGGGCCATCTCGACGGCAAGATGAGCACACGGGAAATGGTCGAGCAGTTCATCAGCCCGCCCTGGTTCCCCGTCAAGACCGACATCTGTCAGGCGACGATGAACTTCCGCGACTTCCATGCCGGTCAGGTTCTGACCCCGCATCAGGGGATCGAGATCAAAACCTTCACGCTCAACCATCCGGGCGGCGCCATCGGCTATCGCATCGAATGGCAGGGCCGTTCGATCGCTCTGATCTACGACATCGAGCACAATCCCGGCAGCTATGATCCCGTCTCGCTGGAAATGATGCAGGGCGCCGATCTCGTCGTCTACGACTGCACCTACAATGAAGACGAGATGCAGCGTTTCAAGGGTTTCGGCCATTCGACCTGGCAGCATGGCACCGAGCTTGCGAAGATGGCCGGTGCCAAACGCTTCGCGCTATTCCATCACGCCCCCTCCCGCACGGACGAACAGCTGGCGCAGATGGAAGCGCAGGCCGAGGCCGCCTTCCCCGGCGCCTTTGCCGCGCGCGACAATCAGACCGTGGTGATCTGACCGCTGCCGAACCGCTCCTTTCTCCGCCCCAGGGCAAGGTAGGGACACCTCGGCCTATCGCAGCCCGTGTGCTTGCGCTTTCCTGACGGAACAGTTGCCTGGCCCGACCGTTTCCCCGGCAGCGCAAGATCGATGAAGCGGGGATCAACCATGACCGTGTTGTCAGGACAATGCCTTTGCGGGCAGGTGCAGCTTTCTGTTCGCGGCGAACCGTTGCGCGTCGGCATTTGTCATTGCACCGATTGCAGGAAGGAGAGCGGCTCGGCCTTCACCTTCTATGGAATCTGGCCGGCCGGCCAGTTCGAATATTCCGGAGAAACGGGCGAGTTCCAGGGCCGGCGTTTTTGCACCGGCTGCGGCTCGCGGCTGTTTTCCGCCGATGCGGAAGAGGCGGAAATCAAACTCGGCGTCCTGTCCGAAGCCCCGACACCGCTCGTGCCGCGTTATGAACTCTGGATCAAGCGCCGCGAACCATGGCTGCGACCGGTGGAGGGCGCAGAGCAGTATGAGGAGGACCGAAGGTGAACCCGGCTACGCTCGTCCGGCATCGCCGGATCACCGTTGCCGGCATCGAGACCTTCTATCGCGAGGCCGGTCGGCCGGACGCGCCGGTCCTGTTGCTGCCGCATGGCTATCCCTGCTCGTCTTACGAATTCCGCAATCTCATGCCGCGCCTGGCCGACCGCTGGCACCTGATCGCTCCGGATTTCCCAGGTGCAGGTTACAGCGGTACGCCTGATGATTTCGACTACAGCTTCGACGGCTATGCCGCCTGGCTGGAGGCTTTTGTCGGCGCCGTGAATGCCGACCGCTTCGCCCTCTATCTCCATGATTTCGGCTCGCCGATCGGGGCGCGGCTGGCAATCAGAAATCCCAGGCGGATCACGGCGCTGATCATCCAGAACGGCGATATCCCCTATGAAGATGCCCTCGGCCCGAAATATAATGACATCGAGGCGACCTGGGCACTTCCGCCCGCCGAGATGAGGAAAGCGCTGGGCGAAGCAATCAGCGAGGAGACCTTCAGGGAGGAGTTTCTCAACGATCTGGCGCCGCCTCTGGCCGATACGATCCCGCCTGACATGTGGAAGCTGCACTGGTCGCTGATCACCCAGCGGCGCAAGGAAATCGCCATCGACCTGATCGCCGGATTGAGGGAGAACCGCGCCTGGTTTCCCGAGCACCGGAAATACCTTGGGGAAAACAGGCCGCCAACCCTGATCGTCTGGGGACCGAACGATCACTACATGCCGGAAAAGTCGGCGCGAGCCTATCTGCGTGATCTGCCCGATGCCGAACTGCATCTGCTCGGAGGCGGGCATTGGCTGCTCGAGACGCATCTCGATGAAGTCGCAGCCCTCATGCGGGACTTTCTCGGACGCGTTCACCCCGGCTGATCATGCATCCAGAAGCGCCGGCGCCGGCGACCAGCGGACGGCGGGATGCCGACCGGTCGCAGCAAACAGGGCCGACAGGAAGTCCCAGGCAGCGGCGTCATGCACCAGGTGATGGGTGAGAAGACCGATCGGTTCGTCGCTGCCGGCAAAACGGTCGCGGAGTTCCGCCACCAACTCGGCCACCAGCTCCTCGTCGCCGCGCCCGCCGCGCGTGCCGTGCCAGTCGATGATGTCGACATGGGTGTTGAGAAGCCGCACCCGGCCGCCCGGCTTTGCCCGCCCGTAAACCGAAAGCGCCGAAAAGCCGTTTTCGGGCAATGCCGAGATGAGCGCCGCGTCGATCCGGTTCCATGGCGGCACCAGCACCGGCACGAAGCGGGCGGGATGCAGCCGCTGCAGCAGCCGAAAACCGTCGCGCAATTCACCGAGCACCACGTCCGCCGGCCGCTCGCTGCCGAGTTCCTGCTTCTTGCGCTCACGCCCGGCATAATTGGTGTGAGACCAGCCATGCACCGCGACGGCGACGGCTGCTTCCTCCGCCAGCCGCGCGGCCAGTGCTTCGCCGGTCAAAGCGGGAATGACGGCAAGCGTCAGCGGAATGTCATGCGTGCCGGTCAGCGCCAGCAGCGTTTCCAGATCCTGCGTCGGCGCGACGGCATCGTCATCGCGCAGCCAGAACCGGGCCACGCGGCCGGTGGCCTGCCAGCGGTCAAGCTCGCGGCGCAGCGGCTCCCAGCTCTTGCCTTCGCTCATTCTCTTGCTCCTGTTCCGGCGCTTTCACGCAAAATTCCGTCCAAGGCGCGCGCAGCCGTCGCAAGCGAGCGCTCCTCGAGCACGAAGCGCCGTGCCGCCTGCCCCATCACATCACGCGTCTCACCGTTTTCGAGCAGGGCGGCCACCGCCGCGGCATAAGCGGCAACGTCTCCATCCGGCGTCAAAAGACCGGTCGCACCAGCCTCGACGACGGCGGGCACGCCGGCCGTTGCTTGCGCAACGACAGGCAGGCCGGCCGCCTGCGCCTCCAAATAGGCAAGGCCGTAAGCCTCGCCGCAGCCCGGCCAGACATAGATGCCGCCACGCCCGAGGACTTTGGCAATTTCGCCCGCGCCAAGCGCGCCCAACCATTCAATCCGGCCGGAAAGGCCGGCGAACAGCACCTGCACCTCATGCCGCATCGGCCCGTCGCCGATGACCGAAAGGCTCCACGTCCGGCTTTCGATCAGGCGCAATGCTTTTGCAAGCATCGCGTAACTCTCCATCTTGTCGCCCGCCCGCATCATTGCGATCGTCACCAGCCGGCGCGGATCCGGCGTGGGTGGCAGCGCTTCGAAGAGCGCCGCATCGATAAAGGGCTTCAGGCCGGCGAGCCGCGCCGCCGGAAAGGCGGCGGAAAGGCCTACCCGGTCGCGATCGGTGAAGCAGATATTGACTGCCGCCTGCAGGACCGCCTCACCCACGCGCTGCTGCTGGGCCGCCCAGCCGGTCCCGTCCCGCTTTGCCGCGTAGGAGGCCTCGGCGGTGACATAGGGAATGGCGAATTCGGCTGAGATCGCCGGCCCGAAGGGATCGGGCGATTTGTAATAGGGGTGGTAACAGAACCAGAGCTCGGGGCGCGGCGCCGATTGCCATTTCAGCCGCAGTCGCTCGTCTTCGGCGCTGATGGCGGGCGCGAGCGCGGCTGCCGCCTCCGGCGTTGCGGCATAAGTCCGGAATTCGGAGGCGACCTCGACCTCGTGCCCGGCCAGCTTCAGCGCCCGGATCAGCAGCCGCGCCATCAATCGATCGCCCGACGGCACCGGATGGTTCGGCGATTTCATCGGCGCGTAGAAAGCCACCCGCATCCGCGTTCCTCACGTAAAGACACACTGTTTCCAATCGGCCTGGCCGCTGGCGAAACTCCGCTATTGTCCATTTCCCGAAAACTTGCGCATAAGCATATGGAATGTGATCGCGATGGAAGCAATTCCGCCTCCTTCTCAATTTCTATGGGCCTGCGGTTGCATCGACAAGAACGGGAATGAATGACGACGGTCTCGGCCACAGGGATTTTTTCGGAACGGACGATCAGAAGGGCGAGGCTTGGATCCGGCCTCGTCATTTTCACCTTCGTCCTATTGCATTTGTCGAACCATGCGCTGGGGCTGATTTCGCTTTCCGCCGCTGATAACGCTCGCCATCTTTTTATCGGCATCTGGCGCAATCCCGTCGGCACCGCGGTGTTTTATTCCTCGGTGCTGATCCATATGGCGCTGGTGCTGCGCGCCATCTACATGCGCCGCAGCCTGGTGATGCCGAAAGGCGAAACAGCCCAGACCCTGCTCGGCCTGCTCATTCCGCTGCTTCTGATCGATCACGTCATCGGCACACGCATCGGCCACGAACTCTACGGTTATATCGACGATTACCAGACGATCGTCGAACAGCAGTGGATCAAGTCGCCGGCGACCGGCATGCGCCAGGCTGTCGCCGTCATCGTGGTGTGGATCCACGGCTGCATCGGCATTCATTTCTGGCTGCGTTACCGCGCATGGTATGCAAACGTCTCCGCGCCGCTCTTGGCGCTGGCAATCCTCGTGCCGGTGCTCTCGCTGCTCGGTTTCGTCCAGATGGGCCGCACGCTCGCCGACCCTTCCTATCAGCTGTCGACCAATCCTTACGAGGTGAACCTCAACGCCCGTTTTCTCTCCGACCCGCAAGTGCGCGCCGATGTCGCAACGGTGCGCGCCGGCCTCTACGGCGCCTTCTCAGCCTCGCTGCTGATCGTCGTTGCCGCCCGCGCCCGGCGCCGGCTGAAGGAGCGGCTCGACCAGGTGGCGGTGCATTATCCGGGCGGCGAGGTGATCCGCGTGCCGCGCGGCTTCACCGTGCTGGAGGCAAGCCGGCTCGGCGGCCTGCCGCATTATTCCGTCTGCGGCGGCAAGGGCCAGTGCTCCACCTGCCGGGTGCAGATCCTCGGCGATTACGAAAGCCTGCCGCCCGCCGACAAGATGGAACAGACGACACTGAGGCGCATCAATGCCGGCCCGGATGTGCGTCTCGCCTGTCAGCTTCGTCCCGACCGCGACCTCGCAGTCGCGCCGCTGCTCGTGCCGGCGGTCGAAACCGCCCTTCCCGCCAACAGCCAGGAGACCAGCCCCGGCCGCGAACGCGAGATCGTCGTGCTCTTCGTCGATATCCGCCATTTCACCACGCTGACGGAAACGCGCCTGCCCTTCGACGTCGTTTTCCTGTTGAACCGCTATTTCGCCATCATCGGCAAGGCGGTGGAGCAGGCGGGCGGGCGGCTCGACAAGTTCATCGGCGACGGCGCCATGGCGCTCTTCGGCCTCAACACCGCACCGGAAGAGGCCTGCCGCCAGGCGCTTAACGCCGCCGCGGCGATTGTCGCCGAGATCGAAAAACTCGCCGCAGAACTCGCCGACGAACTGACGCTGCCGCTACGCATCGCGATCGGCATCCACACCGGCCCGGCCGTCGTCGGCACGATGGGATATGGAAGGGTGCGCAGCATGACGGCGATCGGCGATACGGTGAACGTCGCAAGCCGGCTGGAAAGTGCCGCCAAGGAATTCGAGGCGGCGATCGTCATCTCCGAGCCGGTGGCGAAGCTTGCCGACGCCAATCTCTCCGGCATCGAAAGTCGTGAAATCAGCGTGCGCGGCCGGGCCCTACCCTTGAAAGTCTATGTGATTCCGAGAGAGAAAGCGGCAGAACCGCTCGAAGGAAAAGACTGATGCCCGGCAAGCCCTGGCTCACCGCCAAATATTGGAGCCGCCGTCTGCGCAAGGCGCGCAATGCCGCCGCCTCGCGCTTCTTCGACACCCGCTTCGGCCGCCGCCTGCTGATCGAGAACATCGGCCCGCGCGTCGTCTCGATGACGGTCGACGCCGGCGATCACCTGATGACCTTTTCACCGGCCGACTATATCGGCCGCAAGGTCTTCCGGAAGGGCCATTTCGAGCGCGATGCCGTGGACCGGCTGATCGTCATCCTGCGCGAGCGCGGCCTGCTCAGAAAGGATGCGACGCTGCTCGAGATCGGCGGCAATATCGGCACCCAGACCGTCTATTTCGCCTTGAGCGGCACTTGCGCCCGGATCGTCAGCATCGAGCCCGACCCGCGCAATTTCCCGCTCCTTGCCCTCAATATCCGCCAGAACCGGCTGGAAGAGAAAGTGCGGCTGGTCAATTGCGCCGCCGGCGAGCGCCAAGGCGAGATCGACTTTTTCCTCAATCGCAACAATCACGGCAAGAGCAGCGCCATCCGCCAAAGTGCGACCGACACGAAGATCAGCGTGCCGGTGAAACCGGTATCCGAAATCCTTGCCGACCTGGCGACCGACCCGGCCGCCATCGGCCTCGTCTGGATGGATATTGAGGGTTATGAGCCGGTCGCCTGCCGCTCGATGCAGCCGTTGCTTGCCCGCCGCGTGCCGCTCCACATGGAGTTCACGCCGCTATTCTATGGGCCCAAGGGCACGAAAGCCTTCATCTCGATGCTTGCCGGCTTTTACGAGGATTGCCTCGTGCTCTTCGAGGATCACGAGGAGGAGATGAAGGTGCGGGATCTGCCACCGGACATCGATCAGTACAATGTGCTGTTTTTGCCGTAGAGGCGGGCCTTGTGCGTGCGGCCCCCTCATCCGACCCTTCGGGCCACCTTCTCCCCGCTGGGGACTGTTGCAAAATGCTGAGAATATGATTCCGTTGTTTTTGAACGGAGATGATTTGGATGGCGGTGAAGCAGACGGGTCAATTCAGCTTTGTTGATGCGTTGTTGCCGCAGGCAGGCGGCAGCGG